>CBDUUP010000200.1:0-8143 GCA_965370435.1 uncultured Anaerolineales bacterium
TGTATGTTTTGATTTTTTGTATCATGCTACCTATCTTGCCATCACTTACTTTCTAACCACTACCCAAATAATTACTCATGCAAAGATTACCCTTATCGTTGAAATTGAGTACAAGAGATTCTGGCATTAGAGTTTCTGCGCTCGACTCGTTACCGTGTACAATGTCACCTCAGGTTGCCCGCTCCATCGCCGACCTGGCCGGGACAGAGGAGATAGACAACACCCACCTGGCTGAGGCGTTTACTCACCGGCCCCATTTGAGTTTGATGTAAAGAACCCACCGTTTTCCCTTGCGGGGTGAGTTAGCATACATTACAATGCCCCACGATAGAACCTATTCAAGCTTCACTAACTGAACTACAACCAAGGAGATAGGAACCATGACCGGAAACGCATCCACTCTTCCAGGGGACCAAGACACCGCCTCCCCAGACCTGATTGAGCGCGACCACGCCGCCGTAGCCTCCACCATCTATAGATACACCGACATCGCCTTCCAGCGCGGCGAAGGCGTCCACCTCTACGATTTTGAGGACCGCAAGTATCTGGACTTCGTGGCCGGGATCGCCACCATGAACGTCGGCCATTCCCACCCCCAGGTCGTGGAAGCCATCTGCGACCAGGCCCGCAGCCTCATCCACGGCGCCTGCCACGTCGGCTATATGAAGCCTTACGTGGACATGATGGAAGCCCTCAAGGCCGTCGCCCCCGGCGATCTCAAGAACGGCAAGGGCATCCTCGTCAACAGCGGTTCCGAGGCCGTAGAGTCCGGGGTCAAGCTGGCCCGCTACGTCACCAACCGCTCGATGGTCCTCGCCTTCACCGACAGCTTCCACGGGCGTTCTATGGGCGCATTGGCCCTCACCGCCAGCAGCGCCCTCTACCGGCAGCGCCTCCCCAGCCTGCTCAACGGCGTCTATCACACCCCCTACCCCTACTGCTTCCGCTGCCCCCTGAAACATAAATCGCCCGACACCTGCCAACTGGCCTGCCTCAACCTGGTGGAGAAGGCTCTTGAGACCGTGGTCCATCCCGAAGATTTGGCCGCCATCATGATCGAGCCTATCGCCGGAGAGGGAGGTTACATCGTCCCTCCCGACGGTTTCCTCCAAGGCCTGCGGGAGATCTGCGACCGTCACGGCGCAATGCTCATCGTGGATGAAGTCCAAACTGGATTGGGCCGCACCGGAAAAATGTTCGCCATAGAGCATTGGGGCGTGGAACCCGACATCATCTGTATGGCCAAAGCCCTGGGCGGCGGCCTGCCTCTGGGAGCCATACTCGCCCGCGCCGACCTGATGGACGCCTGGCCCCCGGCCGCCCAGGGAACCACCTTCGGCGGCAACCCCATCGCCTGCCGGGCGGGTTTGGCCTCCCTGCGAGTCACTTTAGAAGAAAACTTGATGGCCCACGCAGTCGAAGTAGGCGGCTACATCCAAAACCGTTTCCTCGAGGCCCAAAAGGAATTGCCCATCATCGGCGACATCCGGGGCAAAGGCCTGATGGTCGCCGTGGAGTTGGTCAACGCCGACGGAACCCCGGCCTCCGAGATCATCAAAGCCATCATCAAAGAGATGGGCTCCAAAGGCATCGTCCTGACCAAATGCGGAGCCAGCGCTCTCCGCTTCGCCCCGCCCCTCATCATCACCCAGGAGCAAGCTGGGGAGGGGGTGGACTTGATCCTCGAAACCTTAAAACAACACCAATGGTAGAAGCGCCATAATAGTCTATGGAGTCGAGGCTTTAGCCGGGTTGTTACGCCAGTTCTCCCGGCTAAAGCCTTCGCTGGGTGATTGAGTGTTTAGTCCGCCGAAGGCTTCGTCCTGAGGTTCTTCCCGAAGGGGCGGACTTCGTAGATGTCCTTGCGACTTCAGTCGCTTATGGACATTTGGGAGATATTAGTGTAAAATACCACAGACCGACCGGTCTGTCTTTCATTGAGACCGTGGAATATATATGAGTCCGACAGAAAAAATGCCAACCTTAGAAACTCATTGACCCTTCTTTTTCCAAGAAGGTGTTTTTTAGTTATATCAAAAACCATGCAGCATCAAAAATATCACCACAATGGAGAATAAAATGTCAGAAGAAATGCTTGAGAAATTGACCCAGGCCGTCATAGACGGCGAACCGGAGGATGCCGAAGCCCTCGCTAAAGAGGCTCTAGCGCAAGGGTTGGACCCCCTGGAATGTATCACCAATGGCCTCACCCGAGGCATTCAGAAAGTAGGCGAACTTTTCGCTTCCGGTGAATACTACTTGCCCGAATTGATTATCGGCGCCGACGCCATGAAGGCCGCTTTGGACATCCTCGAGCCTGCTCTGGGTGGCGGGCAAGAGATTGAAGTCGTTGACCGCATCGTCATCGGCACTGTAGAGGGCGACCTCCATGAGATCGGGAAAACCCTGGTCGGCACCATGCTCACCGCCAATGGCTTCAAGGTGATCGACATCGGCGTGGACCAACCCGCTTCAGAATTCATCCAAGCCATCAAAGACAACAACGCAACCATGGTGGGCGCTTCCGCTTTGCTCACCACCACCATGCTGCAGCAGGAAAAACTGATCCGAGCTTTGGAAGAAGCCGGCCTCCGCCAGCAGGTTAAGGTGATGGTTGGCGGCGCTCCTGTGACCCAGAGCTATGCTGACCAGATCGGCGCCGATGGGTATGCCGAGGACGCCATTTCGGCTGTTGACCTCGGTATGCGCCTCGCAGATGCCCCCGCCTGAACAGAGTTTCATCCGCGCCTGATTCCGATTAGTTCTTTTTCACCATAAGGAGAAATTAACATGATCGAACTGAAGGAAAGAAAAGCCAGTATCAAACCGATTAAATCCAAGCTGAAAATAGAAGTGCTCAGCCAGCAGGAAATTGATGGGATCAATCAGGCCACCCGTGACGTGATGGCGGATGTCGGTGTTGCTTTCCCGTCCAAGAAAGCCCTCCAGATTCTCGCCGACGCCGGGGCCAATGTGGATTTTGATACCGAGATCGTCAAGTTTCCGACCGATCTGGTGGAAAAATCATTAGCCACCGCTCCCCGAGCTTATGATCTATGCGGGCGAAGGCCCGAGCTCGACGCCAAGTTAGGGCAAGGATTCGGCACCCATTACTTCACCAGCGGTGAAGCCCCTAAAATCGTTGACTTTGAGACCGGCGAGAGACGCCTTTCGGTGAAAAAAGATATCGAGCGGATGGCCAAGGTCGCCGATTATCTTCCTATCGTCTCTTTGCTTTGGCCTACCGTCAGCGCCAGCGATAAGGGAGAAGCCGCCCCTCTGCATGGGATCGAGGCCTGCTTCAACAATACCGAAAAACACATCCAGACCGAATCGGTCATGGATGAGATCTCCGCCAAATACGCCATTGAGATGGCGGCCGTAGTCGCTGGCGGAATGGACGAACTGAAGAAACGAAATCTCCATTCGATCTTGCTTTGCTGCATCCAACCCCTCGCCCAGGACCGGGGAGGCATAGAATCGGCTATGGTCTACGCCGAAGCTGGCCTGCCCATTGGATTCATGTCCATGCCCACCTTGGGACTGACCGGCCCGCCTTATTCCGCTGGTTCTCTGGCTATGGCATTCGCCGAAGTGTTGAGCGGCGTGGTGTTGACCCAGATCATCAACCCCGGCACCCCCAACTTTACTTCGATCATTCCCTCGGTCATCAATCCCCGTACCGGCACTTACTTCATGGGATCCTCTCCCGCCCAGATCACCAGCGCATCTGCTGTTCAGATCTCTCATGCCAATGGGCTGCCCATCACCGCTTGCATGTCCTTCGGGGGAAGCGCTCAAAAATTAGGCGGCTGGCAGGTGGGCATTGAGAATTTCTGGACTCACTTCCTCACCGTCATGTCCGGCGCCGACATGTCCTTCGGCCCCAGCGGCATGTATGAGGCCGTGAGTTTGCTGGATATGAGAAGGATCCTTTTCGATAGAGAGATCGTTCAAGCCTTGGACATTATGACCAATGGCATCGAGGTGAACGAAAACACCCTGGCCGTAGACATGATCCGTGAAGTCGGCCCCCGGGGGATGTTCATCAATCAAAAGCGCACCGTCAAAGAGACCCGCAATCTCTGGCCGCCCTCCATCCTTTTCGAAGACTCGCCCGAGCCAGACCAAAGATACCGGGACCCGGTGGAAGTCGCTCACGAAGGTATCGAATGGATCCTGGAAAATCACAAACCCGAACCCCTGCCTGCGGATGTAAAGCAAGAACTCCGCAAGATCGTAGACATTGCCGACCAGGACGAAACATTGAAGAAAGAAGTCCGAGGCCATAAATAACCGATCTTCAAACCTAACCAACAGCGGCAATATCCACGCCGCCCAAATCACTCCCCGGCTTAACAACAAAAACCTGCCTCCTCGCGGCAGGTTTCTGTTATGGTAATATAAATATTATCCACAACCCCCAAAGCCCTATTTCTGTGGAAAAGATACCCCATCTCTTCCGTAGGGGCGCAGCACAGCTGCGCCCAGTCACGCTCCGACGATCATAGCCATGTCCAAAACCTGAAGTTTCTTTGTAGGGGCGCAGCAACGCTGCGCCCAGTCACGCGCCAACACTCATAACCATATCCAAAACTCTCAAGTTTCTTAGTAGAGCAATGGGATTCGCAAAGTTTTTCTATAAATATTTGTTTTTTCTCTGTGAACTCTGTGTCTCTGTGGTGAAACGTTTGAAATAAACCCTATGACTACCCCCCTCATCTCCATCATCGTTCCCACCCGGAATGAAGAAAAAGTGCTCCATGCCTGCCTCCATTCCCTGATCTCCCAGGACACCCGCCATCCCTATGAGGTCCTCGTCATAGACACCAACTCCCACGACCAGACCCTCGCCATCGCTGAGACATTCGGTGTGCGGATCATAAAAGAAGACCGCCCTGGCAGGAGCATCGCCAAACAGACCGGCGTCGAACATGCCAAAGGGCAGATCATCTGCTTCACCGAAGCGGATTGCGTGCTGCCCAATTCCTGGTTGAGCGTCATTTTGGAGGCCTTCGAAACCCATCCAAACGCGGCAGCCCTCACCGGGATTTACACCTTCATAGACTCCCCCCCAGTTTACAACTTCATCACCACTCAATTTTTCCTCCCCCTCTCGGTCTACGCCTTTCGGATTGTCTTTGGATATTACGCCCTCCGGGCCACCAATTTTGCCGTCTCTGCCGAGGCTCTTCATCGAACCGGTGGTTTCAACCCCCAGGCCATAGATTGGGATGACGTCGAACTCAGCGCCCGGGTGAAAGAGTTCGGCGACATTCTCTATCTTCCCGCCATGAAGGTCAAAACCTGCGCTCGCCGCATTCGCGGCAGGTTTCTAAAATACCTGCTGGAATTCATAAAATCGTTTTATATAACCATCATAAAAAAAAGAATCGTCACCCGCTCGGTTTATGAGGACATTCGGTAGAAATGAACATGGGGTGGAGTGAATTAAACCAATCGCCAAGAGCAATGTTCACCCTCTCCGCCAGCGGCCTGAACCTGCCCTCCCAGGATTGACCCCCGCGCTTTCTAAAATTCTAAACGCCGATTATGAATCACCCTCGTAAAGACGGGCCGGTGGCCCGTCTCCCGTTACATTTCTAGCAATGTCATTCCGAGCGCCCCACAGCGCCAAGAGCTTTGTTCCATGGAAAAGAAACATTCTATCTCCCGTAGGGGCGGGGTCATCCCGCCCCGGCGCGCCAACATACATAACCATGTCCAAAAATCTTAAGTTTCTTAGTAGGAGGGCAGTTTAATCGCCCAGCCTGTCCTGAGCCTGTCCTGAGCCTGTCCTGAGCCTGTCGAAGGAAGGAATCCCTGTAGCCTAAAATATTTTTTTATTCCCTTCCTCGGTTTTGCGATGCCAAGCTACCTCTGAATTATCGTTGCTTCTCCCCAAATATGCGCATAGCCAAGAAGTCGAGAAGAAATCAAGATAACCCCCGAAACAATCCCCTTTGCTACGACACATCCACCGAGGCGAATAACCTCCGTATAGATCTTTCTACAAAAGCTGGATCATCAATCGAAAGCTCAATCGCCTCCCAGGGGCAAACCTCCACACAGCGGCCGCATCCCCGGCACTCCTCGCTGATGATAGCCCGTTCGCCGTTCATTTGGATGGCATGAGAAAAACAAAGCTCCTCCTCGGCGCAGTCTCCACAGCCAATACAAAGGTCGTTCACCTTGACGCTCACACCCGGCATCCGGGTGGTCTTGCGGCGGATACTTTGGTCCAGGTGGGGGAGCATGGTCCACGCGCAGCAGCAAGGACAGCAGTTGCAGATAGTGAGCAATTTATAGCCCGGATTGACGCCCAGCCAGAACGTGTCCACTTTGTTTCGCCCCACCATATGCACCAGACCCGCCTCCTGGCAGGCTCGGGTATGTTCCAACGCTTCATCTTTGCTCGCCAACCGCCCGTGCGCCGGATTGATCCCCAACACCGCCTCTCCCAGGAAAAGACATCCCAGATTTGCGGAATAATCCTCGCAGCCTTTGGCCTCCCGGCATAAGCAGGAATTCATTATCCAAAGGTATTTAGCCTGCGCGATGAAGTGTTCGACAACCTGAGAGGGGAGCACAACCTCCTCCTGCATGGGGATGGATTGGTTGATCTGGATCGTCGTATCCCTGGGCAAACAGATAGTGTCATCTTCCCAAAAAAGACTGTGATCCACAATGCCTCTGACCAGGTGCGCCCTAGTGAGTTCGGCCAACAAAAAACGCCCTGGAAAAACTTTTTTTATCAGGTTGATGAACCAGTCCGGTCTAGCCATGTAGGGGTTGCCTTAGTATCGGTAATGAAGTCTTAGTTTATTGTGTAAGGTGTTGTAAAATCTTATTGAATTTGCTTGATATGTCAATCCGAAAGGATAACGAATATATTCTCTCGCAGCGGAAGAAACAAATCTATTCACCGTCATAAAATCCCACCTCCTCCTCATAGCGAAACATCTCCGCCACCGCCTCGACATTCATCCCCTCGAAGATGCTGTTGCACGAAGCCATCATATAGCCCCCGCCCGGCGCGCCCTGCGCCAAACAACGATCCACCTCCCTGCGCACCGCTTCTAGGTCTGAGCCGCACAACACACCCACGTCAATGTTTCCCGCCAAGACCAAATCCTTCCCATATTCACCCTTCACCGCGCCCAGGTCAACCCCCGCCGCGGGTTCCAGCCCATGCACGCCCACAAACCCCGCCTCGATGGCGAAGGGCAGCAGCGGGACGATGTTGCCATCGCTGTGCCAGATGACTGGCGCGTCCAGTTCATCCACGATCCGGCGGTGATACGGCAGCACGAACTCCCGCCACATCCGGGGAGAGATCATGGGGCCGTGGGTATGAGCGGCGTCATCGCCCAGCACCGCCACCTCCGCCCCCAGGCTGATGGCCTTTTGATACAAGGCGATGCAGTAATCCGTCCGCGCCTCCAACACCCTATGCACCAGAGCCGCATCCTCCCCCAGCCGCCTGAAGAACCGCTCGAAGCCCATCGCCATATACCCCGCTGTCAGCGGCCCCACGTGAGTCCCGAAAATAATGCAGTGGTCTGGGTACCGCTCTCTGACCCTCGCCGCCCTTTCCTCGTTGAACAACTTTTCCACGTACTCCAGAGGCGGGCTGTATTTTTTGAGGTCCGCCCGCGTGTCCACCATCCCGTGTGAATACATCCCTTTCACCCACACCCGCCCCCACTCGTCCACGCCCTCTCGCCAGGCGTTGCTCTCCGGCGGCCTCCGGCTGGGGAGCATGATGCAGTCCTGGCCCAGATTGGCGTAAGCGTCCACCGCGGAATCCTGTCCCAAAGCCTCCAGCGAATGGTCGATCCAAATCTCGAACCTCGGCACCCGGTCTGCCTCCTGATGCCGCAGCGCAGCCCACACCCGATCGCGCGGTTTCATCTCTTTCTTCTCCTTCCCCAGAATCGAATGAAGAAACTCTTTACATAACCTATTATACGTTATAGAAAACTGGCTTTCGTCCTCGGTCTGCCGTTATCCCACTAACATAATCATATCCAAAACCCTGAAATCCCTTCGTAGGGGCGGCAGCATTGCTGCGCCCCGGCGCGCCACCCCACATAACCATATCCAAACCGGTAAATCCCTCCGTAGGGGCGGCAGCATTGCT
>CBDUUP010000201.1:0-8133 GCA_965370435.1 uncultured Anaerolineales bacterium
CACCCCTCCCGGTCGGGGCACCCCCCCCGGATTTTCCGCCGGCAGGGGGTGTCGCCACCTCGGCGATTGAAAAATACCATTTCCATTCAAACCGCGTCTTCACGGCTTTCGACTTTGGCCTTGACCAACTTCCACAGCACATCATTGACCGGCGTGGGAACACCAGCCTTCTCTCCAGCCTGCACGATGGCCCCGCAGATAGCGTCAATTTCGGTGGGCGCGCCGCGGGTGACGTCTTGCAGCATGGAGGAGTTGTTGGCAGCGGTGCGCCGGGCCACATCTTCCGAGGCGACGACCGGGTCTTCAAAAGATAGCGATACGTCTTGGGCGGCGGCTACGGCGGCGGTCTCCTGGGCCAGGTCGGACATCAAGTCGTGGGCGGGCGGATGTTCCAACAGCGCGCCGTTGGGCACGCCCAATATTGCGGTCAGGGGGTTGATGGCGGCGTTGATGACCAGCTTGCTCCAGATCAGGCTGTCCACGCCGGGCAAAACCTTGACTTCGAACCCGGCCTCCCGCAGCAGGGCGATCAGGGGTTGGGTGCGGGGATGCTCCCCCACCGAGACCACCCCCTCCCCGCCGGGACGCACTCGCCCGGAGGAGAGCAACGTCGCGCCGGTGGTGGTGACGCCCAGAGCGACGCGGGCCTCGCCCAGCGCTTCGGCCATCAGGTCCATGTTGCCCAGGCCGTTTTGCAAGGTCAGCGCCACGCCGTCCTCGTCCAGGCACTCGGCCAATTGCTGGGCGGCGCGAGCGGTCTGCCAGGCCTTGACCAGCACCAGGGCGTATTTCGCCCCGGCGCATTCGGCGGGGTCGTTGGTGGCGGTGACGGGGAAAGATTGCTGCCCTCCGTCCGGAGCCACCAGGGTCACGCCGTGCTGGCGCAGCGCGGCCAGACCCTCCGGCCAGGTCCCCAGCATGGTGATTGATGCGCCTTTAGCGGCCAGACGGGCGGCGAACAGGTTCGCCAGGGCGCCGGTGCCGACGATGAGGATGGCTTCGTCCATCGCTCACCCCTCTTCGCCAAGCTCTTCTATCAGCGCGTCCCAGGCCTTATCTTTCATGCCCACGCTGTGCTCCTCGGCGGGGAAGGTCTTGTCTTCCACCTCGGCTTTGAAGGAGGCCATCGCTTCGCCGATGATGTCATGAAGGTTGGCGTATTTTTTGACGAATTTGGGCGTGAAGCGGTCGAAGAGGCCCAGCAGGTCGTGGGTGACCAGCACCTGCCCGTCGCAGCCCACCCCGGCCCCGATGCCGATGGTGGGGATGTCCAGTTTCTGGGATACCAGTTCGGCCAGCCGGTCGGGGACCGCCTCCAGCACGATGCCGAAGCAGCCCGCCTCTTGCAGGATGAGGGCGTCCTCCAGCAGGCGGTAGGCGGCGCTGGCGGAGCGTCCCTGGGCGCGGAACCCGCCCAACTGGTGGACGCTCTGCGGAGTCAGGCCCAGATGGCCCATCACCGGGATGCCGGTCTCGACGATGGCCCGGGTGGCTTCGGCCCGCTCGCGCCCGCCCTCCAGCTTGACCGCGTCCATCCCGGCCTCTTGCAGGAAGCGTCCGGCGTTGACGACCGCTTTCTTGGCCGAGACCTGGTAGGACATGAAGGGCATGTCGCCGATCAGCATGGGATACTTGGCCCCCCGGGCCACGGCCTTACAGTGATGGAGCATGTCTTCCATCGTAACCGGCAGGGTGTTCTCGTAGCCCAGCACGACCATGCCCAGCGAGTCGCCGACCAGGATGGAGTCGATGCCCGACCGGTCCACCGCCAGCGCGGTGGGATAGTCGTAGGCGGTGAGCATGGTGATGATCTCGCCGCGTTTTTTCTTGAGCGCAAAGGTGCGGGTGGTCACCTTCTTGCGCTCCACGGATGGGGATGCAGATTTGGGGTTGGTACTCACGGTACCCTCCTTTCAAAGGTAGGGGCCGCAGGACGGAATGTCCTTAGACCATAGTGGATGGATATTCAGTTGTCATTCGCCGTCCCGGTCTGGAGGGATCCAGGCGGCAGAGGTATTATCATCGAAAATGAGGGAATTGGCAAGAGATTGTTCACCCCGTAGAGACGCCCCGGTGGGGCGTCTCCGGCTGGCATTAAAAATGCTATGGCGCTATAGCTCGAATAGCCAAAATAGCGGCGGCACTTACCGAAATCCCCACAGCAATTTGTATCCAACCAATTCGGCGCACATTGTCCTCACAAACGAAGAGATTCCTTCCATATATCCATTCGACTGGGTAAGCGCCGGCGAGAATCGCAAAAAGACCGTTGAGGATACGCACACTGGCAAACGCAGCGCCTCCCAGTATCATATAAACATCAATCTCTCTCTCTTGAACACTGAAAACCGTGCCAAGTTTAATGAGCGAAAATAGCATGAATATGAACCATAACGCCAGGGCTATCGGATACCCCCACCTCACCCACGCAAGACGGGGATGCTTTTTCTTCATCTGGCTGCCGTTCAACATGCTTTCGAGCTTGAAAAACCGCATTGGGAGAATCATAATTGTAAAGCCTATCAGCGAAAACAGCCATCCGACCAAGTGACCCTTCAAGTTATTTACTGAATAATAAATTTGGATTCCGATAAAACCAACCAGACTGATAAATACCAGATATAGCAGCCATGACAGGAATATACCTCCCACTGTGCGATCAAAAAATGAGCGGGCTGGTCCGGTTGCGATTGACAACATGGGTTTGGAAAAGTCGTATAAGTCGGGTGGCAAAAGATACTCGGTGTCACACCCGTCGCATATCCACGAGTCAGGATGTTTCTCAACGTTGTCCACATACTGTCCACCCATTTCACATTTCGGACACCAGACCTGCGCCGTTTCCCAACCACAGTTTTGACAAACTACGTAGAGAGATTTCCCCAATTCGGCATCTTGTACATCAACCACGTATTGCTGGTTGCATCCCTCACACCAAATTGATAAAAGGCTTACGCCATCATGAGCTTTCAAAGTATCTTCCATTGCAGGAATATTTTTCCATTTAAGATTTTCAAAATCATAAAAGCAATAGTATCACGAAAGAATTAGACCTGGCCTTCTAAACTCCTATTAACCAAATCGCCTGGCGCAGTCGGAGACGTGCCACCGGCACGTCTCTATGGCGGGTTCGAATATAAAACCCTCTTGCCCTTCACGTATTTACGTGTTACACTGTTTTACGTGAATAATTATCAAGCTGCTCCTGGAGTCTGCCCATGACCAAGCAAAATATTACCCTTTCAATTTCCAAGGAACTGCTGCGCAAAGCCAAACTGCTGGCGGTGGAACGAAACACTTCCCTCTCCGGCCTGCTCAGCCGCACCCTGGAAAACTTGGTGACTCATGATGAAGGGTACCAGCAAGCATACCAGCGCAACCTGGAATGGTTAGCCTCCGGCCGCGACCTGGGAACGGAGGGGAAGATCGATTGGCCGCGCGAGGATTTGCATGAACGATAACCTGCCGGCTCCCCAATTTTTCGATACCAATATCCTGGTTTACGCCTATGATCTATCTGCGGGGCGAAAACGCGGCCTCGCTAAAACCATCGTAGAACAATGCTGGAAGGATCAAAACGGCTGCTTGAGCATCCAGGTCCTGCAAGAATTTTACGTCACCCTCACCCAGAAGATCACCCCCCCGCTCGATCGGCAATCGGCTCGTCAGATCGTCGCCGATCTATCCTACTGGAAGACTCACACCCCTGAGGCCGATGATATTCTGCAAGCGATAGACCTACAAGGCGAATATTCTCTATCTTTTTGGGATGCGATGATCGTTCAAAGCGCCCTGCGTCTGGGATGCGGACAGATATGGTCAGAAGATATGTCCGCGGGCCAGGCCTATCACGGCGTGACCGTAATCAACCCGTTCTTGGAATAGCGCAGATTTTCGGGGTGCATTTCAGTTTGGGGGTTTGAGTGACTAAAGTCACGCAAACGTTTACGAAGTCGGCCTGCGCCGACTTGAGGATGATTTAGTCCGCCGAAGGCTTCGTCCTGAGGCTCAACCCGAAGGGGCGGACTTCGTAGTTGTTAGTGCGACTTTAGTCGCCGAGGGTTTGAAAAAGATTATCTGGAATACCCCATTCTCTCCAAAACCTCCCCAAAAGCTTGCTCGCAGTCTTCCAACTGTTCAGCCGTCAACGCGGAGCGGAAGCGTTCGGCCTGGCCGTGGCTGAAGTGCAGACCGGCTTGCCCCCGGTCTTCCCGGCCGGGGCGGTATTGCTCGACCACCGCCTGGATGGCCTCCTCATCCAATTCCAGGAAGGCGACCAGACGAGCCGCCTCGGCGTCATAGTCGCTCAACAAATCTTCGTAGCGGGTGTGCAGGGCCTGCCCGCAATCCATCCAGGCCTCCCAGATCCGGACGTATTCCAGCATGAAAGGTATGGCGTCTTCAAGGGTGGTCAGGTGAGAGAAGGCGTTGGGGCGTCCTTTCTCCCGGCCGCGCTGGCCGTATTCGAAAGCGGAGAGCGCCGCGCCCCGGGGGTCGCGGTAAATGTAAGCCGGGCGGATCATGCCCCGGCGGATCAGCGTGAGGGCCAGCGGCTTCGGCCCGGCGTGGGCCTTGACCGCGAAAGTATTGCCCAACAGCGAGGGCAGCATGACCGGCAGCAAGCGGAGCGGGGTCAGCGCGCCGATGTTGCAGTTGACCTCGGTCAAGATCCGTCCCAGCCAGAAACGCCGCCGAATCTGGCGGGCGTCCTGGCCTCCGGCGGCCAGCAGCAAATCGTGGGTGAGATTGTAGTACCAGCCCGATCCGGCCCGGGGCATGCCTGCGGATAAAACCAGCATCATTGGCTCCAAAATAGCGATTTAGGCAAAGAGGCAGCGCGCCGCGCCCTTTGCACATTATCCAATTCTCTCATATAATACCCTTACCGACAACTATCCGAGACACACATTGTCCGAGGAGGCGACGATGAAAAGATTCTTTAGCTTTTTTAGCGGGGCGCTTATGGGCGGGCTGGTGGGGGCTGTGGTTGCTATTCTGTTGGCCCCCTATGCTGGGGATGAGCTGCGCGCCCAGATTCGCTCCCGGGCCATCAGCATGCAAGATGATGTCCGCTCGGCCGCTCAAACCAAGCGCGCCGAACTGGAATCCCAACTGGCTTCCCTGCGTGCGCCCAAGCCCCCCGCCCCGCCCGTCGAGATAGAATAATTCCACCCTCAGTACCTGTAAAAATCGGAGCGGGCTTCTGGCCCGCTCCACGGGTATCAATTTAAGCGCTCTTTGGGGGATTCTAAACTCTGTTTGATTCCAACCCGGAACACGAACCAATCATTCATGCAGCCCCAGCTCCTCAGCCAGCCTTTGGCCTATCAAGCAGCAGATTTCTAAGGCAGTCAACCCTCATACGAGCTGCTTATGCCTTCTATCGTTTTCTCTCCGTATATGCCTCGAGAAATATACTTGACAAAGTCAATAACATCGTTGATAATGTCAACTATATTCAGCGCCTCACGGAAAGGATGACGCTTATGTCTACGAACAACTCATCTCACCGCGCAGAATCTGTGCGCCGCTTCAACCGCTTCTACACGCAGCAAATTGGGGTATTGCACGAGGGGTTATTGCGAAGCCCCTTCTCTCTCACCGAAGCGCGGGTCATCTATGAATTGGCCCACCACGAAAAAACCACCGCGACGGAGTTAGCCAACGAGCTGAACCTGGACGCGGGCTATCTAAGCCGCATCTTGCGCAGTTTCAAAAAACGGGGCTTGATGGATAAACAACCCTCCAAAACCGATGGGCGGCAAAGCATTTTGGGGTTGACCCATGAGGGACAGCAGGAGTTTGCCGTGCTCAACGCCCGCTCTCACAATGAAATTGAGGCCATGCTGAATGAATTATCCGTGGAAGACCAAAACCGCCTGGTTGAAGCGATGCAGGTTATCGAGGGGTTGTTCGGCGCACGGCCGGAACCAAAGGTTCCTTATATACTCCGCACCCACCAACCCGGCGATATGGGCTGGGTGGTCCACCGACATGGGATTCTGTACGCCGAGGAATACAGTTGGGACGAACAATTCGAGGCTTTGGTTGCCGACATCGTCGCGAAGTTCCTTCAGAATTATGACCCCAAACGGGAACGCTGCTGGATTGCGGAGAAGGATGGGGAAAAAGTCGGATCGGTTTTTCTGGTGAAACATGCCGATGAGGCAGCTAAATTGCGCCTGCTGCTGGTTGAGCCGAAGGCGCGCGGGCTGGGCATCGGCGCACAGCTAGTGAGTGAATGTATCCGATTTTCCCGACAAGCCGGATACCGAAAACTCACCCTGTGGACCAACAGCGTACTCCTAGCTGCGCGACATATTTATGAGAAAGCCGGTTTTCGCCTGGTCCTGGAGGAACCCCATCACAGCTTCGGCCATGATTTGATCGCGGAAACGTGGGAATTGGATCTGTAGCCCTTGAACGAAACTACCTATCGAATACAGCGTTATTTGCGTGATTCTAATTTCTTCGTTAGAACGTTCCACGTTTTAACGTTCAAACGTTCAACGCATTAACATTCAACCTCCCACCGTACCCCCCACTGCCACCACCATCGCAATCGCATGTTCGTGCGTGTGGCTCAAGCCGACCGACCAAATGTGCAGCCCCAACTCCTCAGCCAGCCTTTGGGCCTCGCCGTGCAGGTGGAGGCGCCATACAAGACATTATAGATACTGGCCTTCATCCGTATTGGTATACAGAAGTCAACATTGAAAGTTTGAAAAAATAGTCCTTCTTGGATTCAAGAAGTAAATGCAACATTAAAGATTTTCAGTGTTTCAGTGGTTCAGTGTCTCAGTGATTCAGTATTTCAGTTTTTCAGCTTCCCAATATCTCAGTGTAAAAAAATCATCCACTCCTATCCTCCAACTGCCTGTGCATGACCTCGATGTTCCACTTGTGCAGCCGGTCGCGAAAACCCGTCACTCCCCTCAATACCTTCGCCATTTTGAGAGTATCGTCTCACTGACTTCTAGACTGGAGATTATCACAGTCACTTGTCGTATCGAATAAATAATCTGTACGGGTTTTAGCGGACATAATATTAATTATCGCTATGGCAAATCGTCAAAATGCTACTAGAGAGGCTCATTGAGCTAAAAGGCATCGTTTTTGGCGAAGGTATTGTCCCCTATGTCAGGATAAAAAATCTGTTTATACTATGCCCACGGTGTAATGTACGCCTACCTATTCCGCTGGCGGCAACGGAGGCAGTTTTAACTTCGCTTCCCATTCGCCAATCGTCATCTGCATAATATCGGAAGCTTTCCCTCCAGCCCCGTAATCAGGTATTGCGTTGTGGGCAAAAGTGATGTAGGGTGCGCAGGTTAATGCACTGCCAACAGTATTCGCATCCACGTATAAGTATTTATAGCCAGTGAATATTTCTTTGTATGTAACCCCTTGATCCTTCCCGCAAAGTAACACGCTGTTTACTATATTGCCCAGGGTGCCATACAAGTATTTTCCCACATCTTTTTCATCCAAATAACTAGGGAAAATGTTGGCATCTTCTATGAAAAGGCAGGCTCCGGTGGAGCGATCATCGAGAATAGCCAGGGCAATGGCGGACCAGACCCATATGGGGCCAGTCGCTGTTTTACTTTTATTTGCACAGACTACGTGTGCACCGGGCATAGGGTTGAAGCGTCTATATTTTGGCGCTTCTATCCCAAAAAGTCTTTGGGTGGCATCAAGCAAGGGGGCAACATTGTAGACCGGAATGTCATATGGGAGATCCAACTTGTCTCCGCGGAGATTTTCGGCTGTGGCAAGATCGTAGCCCCAGATCGCTCCGTTCAGGCCGCAGAAGGAAGAAGCGGTCAACATATTGATTTGACCGATGTAGGCATCATTCTTTTCACAGCGGTCGTATGCAACGATCCCTTCTGTAACTTCGTCGAGATTTTCCACACTAACACTCCCCACGGAAAGTTTGAGCGTGGAGATGTAGCCGGTTCCAGATGCGCCAGGATTGAGATAGCCCATACAGAAATATGGATCACTCCCAACTGCTCCGTTTATTACGGTTGCCTGGTCATAAGGATAGTTTGTACTGGTTGTCATTACTTCCTCCTTGAGGGGTTCCCAACTAGTTGACAAGAACTTTCATCATTCTTAGAACTTCCT
>CBDUUP010000202.1:0-8064 GCA_965370435.1 uncultured Anaerolineales bacterium
GCTGGATTCCAGATTTCATGAGGATTTTCAACTGCGCCGCCGCCGCCCCGGATAGGGATTCCGCTTCTTTGCTCAATACCAGATTCACATCAAAACCCCGGTTATGCAGATGGCGCGCGCAGCACAACCCGCCGCCCCCGTTTCCCCCCGATCCGGCCAAAACCGTGATCGTCCCTCTATCGCCATCCAGCATTTCCATAACGTGCAGCGCAGTGTTCCTGCCCGCGTTCTCCATCATTTGCAGTATCCCCAGCCCAAAATCCTCTACCGCGATGCGATCAACTTCAGCCATTTCCGCCGCGCTGATCGCCGGTATTTGATGGCCTTTTTTGGTATAGAAGAAATTTTCATTCATCGCGAGTTATAATGTTTTGCGTCATCAATATTGGGTGTTATTGCGATTTATGATTTTGAATTGTTTGGAACAGTGAATCTTACTTTATGGTTTCGTCAGGATTCGCAATATTGTGCATGTACAGTATAATCCTCATAACGGAGCTTGTTCAAGGATTCGAATCACATTTTCACTGAGCGCTAGTACGCGATGAGAGCAACAATATTATCTTATCATGGCTTGCTCTCAATATATCTTCTTGTCAACAGGAAAACTAAATGTCGCCTGGACACGAAAGAAACACATTCCCCCTGAGCGTCGTCATCCAAGCGGGAGGCCGATCTACGCGCATGGGGGAGGACAAGGCCTTGGCCCCTTTTCGGGGGATGACCCTGATCGAATATATTCTCCAGCAGATTGGAGAGTTGGGAGACGAGACCCTCATAATCGCCAACCAGCCTGAGGCTTATGAACGTTTTGGCTTGCCGGTCAAAACGGACGTAATTCCCGACCTGGGCGCGTTGGGAGGACTTTATTCAGCAATCTATCACGCCTCCCACCAACGCTGCCTCTTGTTGGCCTGCGACATGCCCTTTGTAAATCGTCCCCTTTTGGACTACTTGATTTCACTTTCTTCTGAGTATGACATCGCAATACCCCGCTTGAAACCTGAAGAGTTTGCCGAGCCTTTCCGCGCGGTTTACAAAAAAAGCTGCCTTCCTCCAATTAAAAACGCTCTCGATGAAGGCCAGCGGAAACTGATTAGCTTCTTCGGCCAAATGAAAGTTCGTTACGTGGACTCGTCGGAAATAGCCCAGTTTGACCCCCAATTCCGTTCGTTCTTCAACGTCAACACGCCGGAAGATTTGGCCGAGGCTGAAAGGATGGCGGATGACTCAGGCTAGGGTTGTAAATCAAAATACACCGGCAATAGATTTTGTTTAATCCTTCTCGCCGCGGTCTTTTTTAGAGCGTTTCCGGGCCAAGAGAGCTTCGGTTGTTGAGACGAACTCGTCCTTCTGTTCTGGATGTTTGACTACTTGAGGAGGCGTTTCATCTGTTTGAGCATCAGCTATCGATGGCTCAGGTTTCTCGATCTTGGTATCTGGCTGAAGGGGCGCAGATTGCAGCTTTTCTGGCTTGACTAGCTCAACCTCGGTTATCTCTTTGGCTCGCTTTTTGGCTCGCAGCAATGATGACATACGCCGGGATCTTCGGGGCGTAACCGCCGTCTCTATTACCCGTCTTATATTTAGACGCTCCAATAGACTATTCCATCCGCGTCGAATTTCTCCCGCTGTTATCACCAGGCGGCGCACGGCGATGTCCAAAGGAAGCAGTACAGCGGCCAGCGTCAACAGCCAAATCCAGATCGAGCGGGTAGCCCGCGGCGCAGACAGCGTGTGAGCGAAAACCTCGCCAGGCTCTCCTGATAATGTTCTACCGCCAACAGCTTCAGCCATGCGGCTCAACCCTTCTACATTAGATTGCAAGTTGCGGTATTCAGGAGAATAGGTCAGCACCCATCCTGCGATGACCGAGACGGGTTCTGCGCCCGGGGTTGATGATATGCCGCTCACCGCGATCATGTAGGCCCCCTGGGTGCGCGGATAGAAGATGGCTTCGTAGCGTCCTGGTGCGGTCTGCTGGAGTTCGATGGTTTGAACGCTGCCATCCGGGGCGATGACATTGGCTAACATCACGTAGCCATTTAAATATTGGCCCTCAAATTGAGCGTTAACGATGATGTGGGCGGCTTCGCCCTCCAGTTCCACGCGCACACTCAAAGCGGTTTGAGTCTGGCGGTTGATGGTATAACTCACCGCTTGCGCCCAGAAGGTGGGGAATTTATTCCAACTTACCCAATCCCGCGCCCACCGTCCGGTAGCATCGGACGTAAAGGCCACCGCCCGGCCTAACCCATACTGCCAGACCGCCAGGATTGGGTCGCCCATATGGGAGGCGAGGATGGTTTGGGCGGTGTCTTTGGTGGTCGCGCCGACGTATCCATGCAGCGGCGGCGCTTCATGGATGCCGGTTAATATCGGGGAAGGGTTGACCAACTTGGGATTGAAAGTTTCTTCGATGATATAAGAACGCGTTGCCAGCGAGGTTTCCTCGGTGAAGATACTGGGGATGGAACTGGGATCGGCTGTAAAGTGATAGCGGCCGCCGCCGAGTTGGGCGATTTGCCTCAACCAGGGAGCCGCGTCGCTCCCCACTGCCACCGCGGATAGAGTGATCCCCTCATCTACGAATAACCTCTCGACCAAGTCGGGGATGCCAGTTTGGTCTGCGCCGCCATCGGTGAGCAGGATGACGTGTTTTACAGTGGCCGGGTCGTCGGGCAGGACCCGGGCCATCGCTTGCAGCCCGGCCATAATGTCCGTGCCTCCGCCCGCGCGGATGCTGCCGATATTATTTATTATGGTGTCAGGATCAGACAGGTCGGTTATGGGCACCACCCATTCAGCGCTTTCATCGAAGGCGATCACCCCTACTCGGTCAGTTGGGAAAAGTAACTCGATGGAGCGGATGGCAGCTTCTTTAGCCAGTTCCATTTTCGAAACGCCGCTTCCGGCGCTGGTCATACTGCCGGATTTATCAATGATGAAGACGATTGTCAGGGTCGGGCGGCGCAACTCATCTTTTATTTGCATTTCGACCGGCAGAGTTTCCTCGAGTGGGGTGCGGAAATATCCGCCCACGCCGTAGCTGGTTGGCCCGCCGACGACGACAAGCCCGCCCCCCAGGTCGCGCACGTAGGATTGCACCGCCAACATTTGTCTCTGGCTGAATTGGCGCGCAGGAACGTCAATGATGACCAGCGAGGCATATTCCGCCAAAAGGGGCAGCTCTGTCGGCAAGCCGCCGGGGCCTACGACCACTACATCAAACCCCGCGGCGGTTAAAGCATTGTACAAATAGGAGTATTCATCCGGCCGGTTTTCCCGGCCATATCCCAGGCTTTCTCCCTCCTCCGGCGCAACCAGCAATATTTTCGGAGGGCCGCTCACCTGAGAGAAGGTATCAAGTTCGTTGTTCTGGTAATAGCCATCCGTTGAAGTTGAAATCTGAACGGTGTAATTGATAAACCCGGTTTCCGTGGCGATTAGAGGGACGCTGAAGGATTGCACCCCTCGGTTGAGTTGATATGCGGCCTCGTAAACCACCTGCCCTCCCGCCAGAATGCGGACGTTCGCAAGGGTGGCCTCGGTAGAGTTAACCGAAAATCTCAGGTTGAAACTTTCTCCCTGGTAAAGAAAACCGGGCGTTTCCACGTCAGTGACCATCGTTTCCGGCCCGGTGGCAATCGTGAACGGGAGAACGACAACCTCAACGCCCGAGGCCGCGGCCAGGCGCGCAGCCGCCAGCGCATCGCCGGAGGTCATCGCCCCATCCGATAGGACCACCAGCCGCCGGGCTGTCTCCGGTGGATAAAGCGCCAACGCCAACCGGATGGCCTCAGCCAGGTCGGTCTGGTTGGTGCTGGGAATGGAAGTGAACATCTCTAAATTCTGGCTGGCCGACATGGGACGCTCCACCAGTGCATCGCCCCCAAACACGATCACCGCGGCTTGATCCTCAGCCCCCATCTCTTTCAACGCCTCGCTGACGTACTCAAACGCCGCCACCTGGGCGGAATCTGGCATGGAGTCAGACATATCCACCAGGAAAACGACCGCCAATTGGTCAGAGGGCCGTTTGATCTCCAAGCCTGCCAGGGCCAGGATCAGACACCCGGCGATAACTAATCTGATCCCCAGAGAGACACTCTCCCGCCGTCTGCTCGGCCCGCGCACCGGCCATCCCAGCAATGCAAAAACTGGGAGCAGCAAGAGCAAGAGTAGGGTGAGTGGCGAAGTAAACCGCATTTTAGAATATTCTTTCTTCTATCGTAGGGGCGCACTGCTGTGCGCCCCGAAATTTATCTATTACGAGTAACTTTTCTCAAATTTCGCATTTTCTCAATCAAGTCAATGGACACTACTCGCCTCTGGTGGTAAACCCACCATTCGACCAGCAGGGTGACAACTGCCAATCCTGCCAACCACGGCCATAGCTCACGCTGCCCGACTTGGTTCTCCGGGGAGGCGGCGACTTCCCTCCGCCCGATATGAAGGCTTTCCGCCGGTCGAATATCCGATTCGATGGGGGAGAATAGGTTGACAGCGAAGCTATCCTCGGTTTCCCCAGATTCTGAGGAATACGTCACCGTGTACAAGCCAAGCTCTTCTGTGTTGTCGAAGATGACTCCGCTATCCCCAATAGCGGGGCTGTACACTAAGCCGGACGGTGAAGTAATAGTTACGCTGGTGACGCCGATCTCGGGGGAGATGTGCAGGTTGTCTCCAGGGCGGAGGGGGGCTTCGGTTTCAAAAGCCTGGGGTTGGGTCAAGAAGGTCAATAAATTCGAGAAGAGGATAGGGAAAGCGATTTGCAGAGGCAGGTCCGAGTCATGCAGATCAAAGGTCACTACCGCCACGCGCCGCCCGCCGGTTTCTCCGGCGAAAACCAACGGCCCATTAGGTGTGTCCACCAGCGCCTCAGCCCAGACAGGGAGGATGACTCGATGAGCCTCCTTGATGTGGATATTATCCCAGGCGACGAAAAGGGTTAGAGGATGTTCGACAACTTCAACCTCGGAAAAATCCGTGAATACCTCCCCAACCATAAAAAGTTCATTTGTTGGCGGGTTGACCAGCAGGAGGTCTCCCTCCGGCAACTCGCCGGGAATGATCCCATCGAACACGTATAGGTCGAAAGGTTCATTTGGAATACTCAGTTCATTCTCATCATTGGGCAAGGCTCGGAAAGGAGTGATGCCGGGAATCGCGGTGAGCAACTGCTCCAAAAAAATATTCCCTGGCGAAATGAGCAAAGTCCGGCCTTCGTTGGCGGGTTGATAAATGGCGAAAGCCGCGTCGTCAAGGGATAGGGTATCCAAACGCGTATCGGCATTCACCGCGTCGCTCAACCGTGCTTCGTAGACTGCCTTCTGATTGGGGAGGCTGGACAGGGTTACGCTTGCGTTGCTCCCGCCTTTCAAATTTAGACTGCGGGAATCGAGGAATTCGCCATCCCGGTAAAACGAAAGCAGGACGGTCTGTTCGGCGTCACCGTGGTTGGTCACACTGGCAAAAAGCTCAGGCCCCTCCGCCGCCGGACGCAGCGCCAGCGCGGTGATGGCGACGTTTTCCACGCTCAAACCAATGGAGACGAAACGAACTTCTCCGGGAAGAGGCGGAAGACCCTCCGTCTGCATGCCGCCATCCGAAATGATGACGATGGTCGAGGTCTTCTCCGCGCTGCCCACTGCGCCCGCGGCCAGAGCGAAAGCTGCGCTCCAATCGGTTGTGCCCTGGGTGGGCTGGGCGGTTCCCAATGCCTGACGCAGTTCGCCTTTGTCGCCTTCTCTGCTGATTAGGGTGGACGGCTGTTCTCCGGCCAAGATAATTGTCATTTGTGAGTCCCCGGATAGACCACTGATGAGCGATAAGACTTCCGACTTCGCTGCCTCGAATCTTGAAGGAGAAACGTCTGTCGCCTGCATTGAAGCGGATGCATCCAAGAGAACCACCACAGAACCCGATGCCACCGCCGCTACCTGAATGGAAGGTCTTGCTAATCCCAATACCAACAACGCCAGGATCAGCAATTGCAAAAAAAGCAGCAGGTTGCGCTTGAGCCGCTGCCAGGGCGTGTTGGCCTGACGATCTCGCAGCATCAATTGCCAAAGCATAGTAGAGGAAACCTCCACCTCCCTGCGGCGCAGTTTTAGCATGTACAGGATGATGATTGGAGCGGCCAAAGCTCCCATCGCCAACCAGATTGGGCTGAGAAAACTCATTTCGCCACCCCCGCTTTGCGCAGGCTATAAAGGACGACTTTATCCCAGGCTTCAACAGTGTTCAGGCCCAGATAGCGTATATCGCGTTTCCGGCAGTTGGTTTGAATTTCATTTCGCCATCCCGAAACCCGGCGGCGATACAGATCACGCAACCCGCCATCCAGGGAGACTTCTTGGGTGTGTCCGGTCTCCATATCTACCAAGCGCAAGTCACCGGCCAGCGGCGGATCGAGTTCATCCGGTGTAAGGGTGTGCAGTAAGACGACCTCATGCCCGCGATATTGCAGTTGGTTGAGACCGGTTTGGTATCCGTTAGGGGAAAATAAATCTGAAATAAGAAAAGTGAGGCCGGGGCGATGAGCGGTGCGTACATATTCGCCCAGGGAACTGTTGAGGTCGGTGATTCCTGATGGAGTTTGCTCTTCCAGAAATGCCAGGTAGCGCAGGAGATGTTGCTGTCCCCTTGTGGGGCCGAATTGAGGCATCCCTTTGCTTTCGTTGAGCAGCGCGACCGTCAATCTATCTCCAGCCCCAAGCGCGATAGCGCCAATGGCGGCTGCCAATCGCAGGGCATAGCGAAACTTATGAGTCTCCTCTTCTCCCCAATCCATGGATTGTGAAGCGTCCACCAGAATGTGAACCGCCAGGTCTTCTTCTTCTTCCAGCAATTTGATGAATGGCCGGTCTAGGCGGGCGTAAACGTTCCAGTCCAGGCGGCGCAGATCGTCGCCGGGAGCGTAATCACGGTAATCGGCGAACTCGATGCTGGTTCCGCGCTTTGTGGAGCGGCGTTCGCCCTTCATCACACCCGCGCGCACTCGGGTGGCGATCAACGCCAACCCATTCAGCTTGCGGAGGGTGTTTTCGTCAAAGATCAAGTGGGAATTGTTTCCAGTAACTCGCCGATGATGTCGTCAGCGCTGATCCCTTCTGCCATCCCCTCAAAGTTGAGCAGAAGCCGATGCCGCAGTGAAGGATGGGCGACCGCGGTCAGGTCCTCAAAAGCGACGTTGTAGCGTCCCGCCAGAAGGGCGGTGACCTTTGCGCCCAGGATCAGCGCCTGTCCGCCTCGCGGAGAGGCGCCGTAGCGGACAAACTGGCGAACCAGAGGAGGGGCGCTGGGGCTGTCTGGGTGAGTGGCCACAATGAGGCTGGCGACGTATTCGTTGACGTGGGAAGCGATGGGTACCTGCCTGGCCAAGGCCCGCATTTGGATGATGTCTGCGCCGCTGGCTGCTACTTGCGGCGAGGGCTTCTCGTCGCTGGTGGTTCGCTCCAGGATTTCGACCAGTTCTTCCGAGGAGGGGAAAGCGACTCTGATCTTGAAGATGAACCGGTCTAATTGGGCCTCTGGAAGTGGATAGGTCCCCTCCATTTCTATTGGATTCTGGGTCGCCATGACAAAGAAAGGCTCTTCAAGTTGATAAGTCGTCTCCGCCACCGTGACTGAATGCTCCTGCATGGCCTCCAGGAGCGCGGACTGTGTTTTGGGGGTTGCCCGGTTGATTTCGTCCGCCAATACAAGATTGGCGAACACCGGGCCTTGCTGGAAACGAAACTCGCGGCTGCCGTTTTCATCAACCAATATTTCCGTGCCTACGATGTCGGCGGGCATCAGATCAGGCGTGAACTGGATGCGGGAAAACTTGAGGTCCAGAACCTCTCCCAATGTGCGGATGAGCATGGTTTTCCCCAGCCCGGGAACGCCCTCCAGAAGGACATGTCCATCTGCCAATATACTAATAAGGACGCTGCGTACAACTTGATGCTGACCCACAATAACCTTGCCAACCTCAGTTTCTATTGCGAGGGCTTTTTGTTTGAATTGTTCGACCGATGCTGTAGTTGTCATATTGTCTCCAATAAATTAGGATATTTT
>CBDUUP010000203.1:0-8058 GCA_965370435.1 uncultured Anaerolineales bacterium
AAAAATATGACCTTGAATGACGATAAGATGGTAGGGTCAGCACAGAACCATCAACTTAGAGGTCTGAATATTTGCTATGGGGGGTAAATACCAAGCCCTATGCCTTTTAGGGTGGGAAGGATTTACATTAACTATACACTCGCCAACCTTGCGAAGGTTGTTTGGCAAAATCACTTATTTTGCCATCGAGAACTGGTTTTTTACCGGGTTTGAAGCCTGAGCATAACCTTCGCAAGGCTTAGCCCATCTCTGCAATTGAGCCGTGACAGATTACTAGCGCAACCCACTTTATGTCTTTGTGCCTTGGTGTCTTCGCGTCTATGTGGTAAAGCTTGTGACGCGCCCTTAGCGCCAGAAGCCGCGGCGGACGCGCTGCACATCTTCGGTGGTGATGAAGGCCTGCGGATCTACTTCTTGGGCCAGGCGCATGATTTCTTGAATTTTGCGGCGGCGGATGCTGACCATGAGCAAGGTGACCATGCCATCCCGGCCTCGGGCGGGGACTTCGGTGACGGCGTGGCCGGCCTCCCGGAGTTTTTCGGCGATGGCGGTTCCCAGGCGGGGGCTGATGATGCGCATGTCAACGTGGCCGAGGGCGATGCGTTCTTCGATCCACATGCCTATGACGTTGCCGGTGGCAAAGCCGGCCGCGTAGGCGATGATGTTGAGCCAGTTGGTCAGGTCTTGGATGACGGAAACGAGAACGGCGACGTAGATGAGGGTTTGGACGAAGCCCAACAGCCAGGCGGTCCATTTGCGCCCCCGGATCACCATGAGGACTCGCAGGGTGTCCAGGCTCATGTTTGCGACTCGGAGCGCAAAAATCAATCCGGCTCCCAACCAGATTTTAGGCGATAATAGGTAATCCATAGCGTTTCTCTACTTTATTCCTGGGTTTCGGGCTGGAGCAGGTTGGCGGCGCCTTCTAGTGCAGGTTGATATAGGCGTTGGGTGTATTCCTTGACCATGCGGCGCATAGAGAACTGGGGAGCGACGGTGCGGATAGATTCTTTGGCTCGGACCAGCCATTCTACGGGCACGCCATCGTCGGAGCGTTGTTGGTAATAAAGGGGGATGATCTCGTTTTCAAGGATGGTGTACAGGCTTTCGGCGTCGTGGGCGTCTTGTTGTTCAGGGTCGTCGAAGTCCTGGTCGCCGCCAATGGCCCAGCCGTTGGAGCCGTTGTATCCCTCCCGCCACCAGCCATCCAGAACCGAAAAATTGAGGGCTCCGTTGATGGCCGCCTTCTGCCCGGAGGTTCCGGAGGCTTCGTTGGGTCGGCGGGGGGTGTTGAGCCATACGTCTACGCCCTGGGTGAGATAGCGGGCGACGTTCATGTCGTAATCTTCCAGGAAGACCAAGCGCCCTCCGTTGTTAGCCTGTTTCACCTTGCGGTAAACTTCCTGGATGAGGAGTTTGCCGGGTTCGTCGGCGGGGTGGGCTTTCCCGGCGAAGATGATCTGCACGGGGGTGTTGGGACGGTTGACCAAGTCTAGAAGGCGGTCCAGGTCTCGCAAGACTAGATTGGCGCGTTTATAGGTGGCGAATCGCCGGGCGAAACCGAGCGTTAGGGCGTAGGGGTCGAGGAGGACGCCAGAAGCCACCACCTGCACGGGGTGGACTTTGTTGGTGAGCCATTGGCTGCGAGCCCTTTCGACCATGTAGTTCGCCATTTTGCGCTTGAGGTGGCGGCGCACTTCCCATAATTCTCGATTGGGGATCTCCATGACCAGGTCCCAGACCGCAGGATCATCGAGGTGTTCCCGCCAATGGGGGGAGAGATATTGGTCAAACAGCGCGCCCATTCGGCGGGCCAACCAGGTTTGGGTATGGATTCCGTTGGTGACGTGGGTGATGGGCGCCTCTTCTGCCTCGCGATCAGGCCATAGGAAATGCCACATGCGGCGGGCTACTTGGCCGTGGAGTTCAGAAACGGCGTTGCGCTGGCCGGCGAAGCGCAGGGCTAAAATGGGCATGCTGAAGGTTTCGCCCCAGGAATGCTGCCGCCCGGCGAGTTGGATGAACTGCTCCCGGGTGAGGCCCAGTTGGGGCCAGAGGTGGGAGAAGTATTTGTCAATCTGCCAGTGGGGGAATTCGTCGCTGCCTGCGGGGACGGGGGTGTGGGTGGTGAATACGGTGCTTGCGCGGATTCGTTCAACTGCCTGGTCGAATGAGGTTCCTTCTGCAACCATCTCTCTGGCCCGCTCTAGAACCAAGAAGGCCGAGTGGCCTTCGTTCATGTGCCAAACGCTAGGGTTATAGCCTAGTTTGCGCAGCGCCCGCACTCCGCCGACGCCCAGGATGATCTCCTGAGAGATGCGCAGGTCGAGGTCGCTGCTATAGAGGCGGGCGGTCAGCTCCCGGTCGGGGGGGGCGTTGTCTTCGACGTTGGTGTCCAGGAGATAGAGGCGCACTCGTCCCACCTGAATTTTCCACAAACATGCCAGCACCTGACGGCCGGGCAGTTCGATAGAAATGGAAATATTATTCCCTTCCTCATCTTGAACGGAGTAGACGGGTAATTCGTCGAACTTGAGCTGGACTTGGTGGGATTCCTGCCAGCCGTCTTCAGTGATGCGTTGGGAAAAATAGCCCTGGGTATAAAAGAATCCCACCGCCACAAGAGGTAATCCCAGGTCGCTGGCTTCTTTTAAATGGTCGCCAGATAGAACGCCCAGGCCGCCAGCGTAGATGGGCAGGGTCTCGTGGAGGCCGAATTCGGTGGAGAAATAGGCGAAGGTCTCAGCGCCGTTTTCTGGATATTGGCGAGAGTACCAGGTATCTTCCGCTTTCAGGTAGTGATCGAAAGCGTTTATAACGGCGGTGTATAAATCCATGTAGTGGCTGTCCTGGCTGACGGCGTTCAATTGAGAGCGTTCTACATTGCGCAGCAACTTCACCGGGTTGTGATAGGTGCGCTCCCATAGTTCCTGGTCTATACGGGAGAACAAGTATTCGGCGTCCGGGGTCCAGGTCCACCATAGGTTGTATGCCAATTCACCCAGACGGTCTAGCCGTCTGGGTAAGCTGAAGTGATTGGGGAGTTCATGAGGGGATGATTTCATAGGGTTGGGCGTCCTTGAGAGTTGTATTTTTAGGCCTTTTGATCGGTTCTCAGCTTAGGGCGATTGGGAGCAAAGGAATCTTACCACGGAGAGGGTTATCCGGCGACCTCAGTAAGGCTCTGGGGGCGTTAAAGTTTTGTGGAAAACAAACAGTTGGGGTAATAGATGTTGCCAGCGCAATACCAGGATTGCGAAGGAAATGAGGCTTCAGCCGGAAGGACTGGATAAGATATCCAGGTTAAAGCCTCGACTCCTAAAGATCATTTTAACGCTTTCCAAAGGAAAGCGAAGATTACTCAGGGAATCTACAACATTTTTGCACACTCAAGGCTATCCGTGGCTAAAAAAAATAAAAACAGCCGTGCAAAGTTGCGCACGGCTGTTAAAATTAACTCAAACTGGCAGGCTATGCCCCATCCCAATCCCCGGTGATGGGGATAACGGCGCCGCTGCCATAGTCGAATCGGAGGTCGGGCCTGCCCTTGTCATTGGTGTTGCGGAGGTAGACTTTGCCAGCTACGTAGATGCCGATGGTATCCACGCCGTCGCCGTCCCAATCGCCTGTTATCGGAGTGGCGCCGATGAGCAAATTGCTGGAGATAATGATGTCGGGGGGGCCGGCGCTGTTGGAGTTGCGGAGCAAGAAATTGCCTCTGGTCTGGTCGAAGAGGCTGACAGTGTCAATGCCGTCGCCATCCCAGTCGCCAACAATGAGGATGAAGCCTTTGCCGTCCATTTTAAATTTTATATCTGGCCAACCGACGTCATTGGTGTTGCGGAGGTAGACCTTGCCAGCCAAGTAGACTCCGTAAGTGTCTACGCCGTCGCCATTCCAGTCGCCTACGAGGGGAGTGGCGCCAATAAAGAAGGCGTTTTCGAGGATGATGTCAGATGCACCCTCGTCGTTGGAATTGCGCAGGCGGAACTTGCCTTTTTCGGGGTCGAAGACACCAATGGTGTCAATACCGTCTCCATCCCAGTCTCCGGTAATGGGAATGCCGTTGGTGATGTTGGAGGCAAAAATGAAGTTGTAGTCGTCTGGGCCTTCATCGTTGGTGTTGCGGAGTCGGTAGCGCGCATTAAGTTGACTATAGGTGCCAATGGAGTCGATGCCAGATGGAGCAAGTAAGTATGCGGAGCCAGAATCAACGCCCACGCCATCATCCTTATTGGCGCCAGTGAGGATTAAATTTCCGCTGGCGGCGACGGAAAAGCCAAAGGCATCTCCATCCACGCCATCGTTGGCGAGGGCCATGCCTGCCTGGCCCCAGTTATCGACGCCGCCCAGGTTGCGCCCAAAGAGATAGACTGAGCCGGCGCCATTGCCGTTGGCATTGTTGTCGCCCCAAGCGCCGATAACGGCGGTTTCATTGCTCAGGACGACTGAGTAGCCAAATTTGTCGTTGGCTTCTGGGGTGTCGGCGGTCAATTTGGTTACCTCACCCCAGTTATCGGCGCCGCCCAGGTTGCGATCCAAGATGTAGACTGAACCGCGGGCGTTGTTATAGTTCCAGGCCCCGATCAAGGCCAGGTCGCCCTTGACATCCAAAGCGTAGCCATAAGCATTGCCAGCGCTGCCATCGGAGGCGGTGACTCTAACTACCTGCCCCCAGGCATCCGCGCCGCCCTGGTCCCGGTAGAAAACGTAGGCTGCGCCTTGAAAGGTGTTTTCGCTCCAGGCGCCGACCAGGGCTGTATCACCGTTAATGGCCACGGCTGCGCCGAAGGTATCATCTGCTGCGCCGCTGCCAGCGACCAATTTGGTGATCTGGCCCCAGGCGTCTGCGCCGCCCTGGTTGCGATAAAAGACGTAGGCCGCGCCGGTGTCATCCACAGGGCCTCCATCGTCATCGCCGTATTTTGCGCCAATCAAGGCCGTGTCGCCGTTGAGGGAGACAGCCCAACCGAAATCGTCACTGGTTGCGGCGTCGGTGGCGGTGATCTTGGTCACCTGTCCCCAGGCATCGGCCCCGCCCTGGTTGCGATAGAAGACATAGGCCGCGCCGGTTTCGGTATTATCTCCCCAAGCGCCGACGATAGCCGTATCGCCGTCAAGGGCTACAGAGTTGCCAAAATTATCCCCCGCTGCGCCGTCAGAAGCGGTTAATTTGGTCAGTTGGCCCCAGTTATCGTCGCCGCCTTGATCGCGGTAGAAAACGTAGACTGCGCCCTGGGAGGAATCGTCACCGCTGGCCCCGACGATGGCGGTTGTGCCATCCACGGCCACGGAAGCGCCAAACTGGTCACTGGCGGCGGCGTCTGAGGCGGTCAGCTTGGCCTTCTGGGTGACCATTCCGGCGACCTCCAGGCCCAGGGTATCCGCTATTGCCCTCTCAAGGCCGGTGGCTGCCCGTCCCAGGGATGGGGCCGGAAGCAGTCCAATCAAGAGGGTGAGGACAATCATCAGTCTTAGGGCGCTCTGTAGAGAACGACGAGCCGGTAATAATTTAGGGTTTATCATGTCAGGCCTCCATACTTGAGCCAAGCTAGTTAGAGAATTAAAAAATTATTCGATTTGGGTAAAAACATATCTCTGATACTGCGCACCGGTTTATAGTATTGTAGAAATTGTGGGGGGGGCTATTGAGCGCCACAGCGTTCTCTACAATCGCAAAGGTTAATGGCTTCATGCGCCCTAATCAAGGGAAAGGGAGGCGTTCCAAAAAAGGGCGATGGATTCTTTGCGCTAATGCCCTTCGCATGAAAGCCTAAGAAAATTGGAACGCCATGATAAGTTCCAATTACATTCATTGTACACTGATTTGGGAACTTATATATATAGTAAATTGGTCACCTGTCATTTTTGTGAGGCGATTCTGCATAAAAGGACAGACGATGAGTCTATATTTGATGGGGCAGCAGGGGGGTTTTAGCCGTTTGAGCAATGAGAGGGGAATCTATCACAATAAAGCGGATTCCATTTCCCCCAATACCCGGGCAATGGATCGCAGGGCGGCGCGGCGAGTGCGGTTGAAAGTGCCTTCGGAGATGTATAAACGGGCCATGATGTCCCGGTTGGGGACGTCTTCTAGGTAGGCATCGTGGAGGATGACGTAAGGATACCATTCCCGGGGAGGCAGGTCTCTGGGCAATTGACCTTCTGGGCGCAGCTTCTCAATGACTTCGGTGAACAAATTGAAGACGGCTTTGCCTCGATCCAGGTGGGTGATCCCTCCGGCGGGCACCCGAGACTTTACCAGCTTGAGTTGGGCCAGGGGATGATCGCCCAGGTAGGCGTAATTTGCCAGATTACGAAGCGCATCTTCTACATCTTTGACCGAAACCGGTTCGAAATAGGCAGAAGCTGAAGATCTGGGCATCTTTGCCAGAGGGGTGACTTGAGCCAGCCGGGCGATTTGGGCAAGTTGGGCGACTTGCTCAAGCCGTTCGAGGTTACGGCGGGACTCTCGAATGGCGTCGGCCATCCGGTCGCTGGGATAGAGGATGAAATCCACATCGGCCTGCGAATAGCTGACCCCGTTCACCGGCCGCCCTAGAATGAGGGCTCCGATCTGTTGGGCCTCGACGTAGAGGGGGGCCAGAAGAGCGGTTTCTTCAAGCGGGGAGGGGAATTGGCCCATTTCCAGATGGCGAAGGTCGTCGGCAAGCAATTGCTGAGGCGATAAGGGCAAAACGGTCTCTTTCCAGCGGTATGCGGCGGCCAGGTGGAGAAGGTCATCTTCAATGAGGATGATCAGGCCAAAGATGGCTTTGACTGAAGCGCAAACCGAATCCAGGGCGATGGATAAGGTTTCTTCCAGGTCGCCGCTTTCACCGGCGGCGCTCAGCAGGCGGTGCAGATCGGCTCGCAATTGGCGAGTCTCCCGGCGGTAAAAAAGTGAATCCAGGCTGCGGCGAGCTACGTCAATCAGGGAATGGGTGATGATGGCTAATAAGACGACGAATACGAAGGCTGCGGGAGGGACATTGAACAATTGGACCGAAAGCCAGGTGACGAATAAATACAGTCCGGTTATCAGGCCGATGGCGATGGCGTTGTAATAAAAATCGCGGCGGATGGTGCGCCCCTCTACCAAGGCGCTGTAGTGGGCGACGCTGTATCCTATCAGGATGACGACGATGCCCAACAGGAGAGAGACGGTGACTGCGGGCATTTGAAGACTCATCCGTGAACCAAATGCTGAGAGGGGGAGAAGCAACCCGGCGATCAAGGTCGCCGCAGCCAGGGCGCGCAATTGTTGGCGGGGCACACCGGTTGGGACGGCCTGAATGGTGCGCAGTAAATTGACCAGACTCATCACGACATAAAGTAATAAGAGAATCAAGAAGAGGGGATAATAAGCGCCAGGCTGCAACGCGCTGAGATAGAGCGGGTCTCCGCCGGGGGCAGCGCTAAGGATCCAAGATGTGTTGGCCTGGAGGAAGATGGCCACTGCGGCGATCAGATAGCCAAAGAGTATCCGGGTCCAACGCCAGGGGTTTAAAGGTTCTGGGCGCAAGAGGACGGTTACGTGGTGCCAGAGGAAAATGGCCGGGGCGATCAACCAACCTTGCAGCCAGCTATTGGCGCCCGCGCGTACATTCTCCTCCCAAAACGACAGCAGCCAACTCGCCCAGCCCGGCACAGTGTCTGGCATGGGCGGGGGGTTGAGGGTCATTAAAGTGTTGAGTAAAGGGCCGCTGAGGGATAGGAGGGTGAGGCCGGTGAGCCAGGCGACCAACCGGCGCGGGTTGCGGGTGATGACGTAGATAGCCAGCCATAAGGCCGCCGCCAGGGCTGTAAAGGTAACGATCAAGGTAATGTTATAGAGCATCTCCGCCTGTCCGGTTTACTTAAAGTGAACATACAGCCATTGTGACACTTTATGGCAGATATGTCAACTCTTTATGGGTGCAAGTTGGCAGGTTGCAGGTTGAACGTTAAAACGTTTAAACATTCAACGTGGGTTAGCCGTCCCAGTCTCCGGCGAGGGGGAGGAGGCCAACGCCGCCGAATGTGAATTTCAGGTCTGGGGGGCCGAAGTCTAGGGTG
>CBDUUP010000204.1:0-8055 GCA_965370435.1 uncultured Anaerolineales bacterium
GGGGGGTGGCGGTGGGGGGGATGTAGCAGAGGCCGGGTTCGTTTCCGACGGGGGTGAAGTTGTAGGCCCAGCGGCAGGAGTTGTCCAGGGAGGCCAGGTCTTTGAGGGGGTAATCGGCGCTTCCGGAGGTGGGGGAACCGGCCTGGGCGAGGGTGAAGTGGTCGTTGTAGTCCAGCTTGCCGGGCTGCTGGGCGCCTTCGTCGGACCAGACGCCCCAGAGGAAGGTGGAGGCGGAGGAGATGAGGGTGTATTTGAAGGCCACTTGGACGACGTTGGCGTTGGAGGGGAGCCGGCGTATCCAGGCCAGGTCGGGGTCGGCGCCGATGCCCTGGCTGAGGTCGAAGACCAGGCCGTCGTAGCCGTTCCAGGCGGGGTTGGGGGCGTCGGCGTTCATGGGGGAGGCGCCGCCCACGTCGCCGTTGGGGTCTCGCCAGGCGGTCATGCCGTCGGTGGTCCAGTCGGAGGCGTTGGGGACGGTTCCGATGATGAGCCAGTCGCCGCGGCCGTCTTTGTTGAGGTCTATTTCGACGCCGTATTGGGCGGTGGAATCCTGGGGCGGGGAGCCTTCCAGGTAGACGTTGGCGTAGACCCAGCCGCCCTCCACGTCGAGTTCGGCGCGGACGATGTCGAGGTAGTTCTGGTAGTCCATGACCTGGGAGGTGAAGGGACGCTCGAGGAGGTTGATGCTGAAGTTGTCGGCGTTGGCGCGGCGCTCTGCGGCCAGGGCGGCGGAGGAGCGGTCGGTCATCCAGTAGTCGAGGGAGGCGGGGTTGCCGGGCTGGGTGGTGTGGACGATGGGGGTGTTGGTGGGGGCGTCGGGGGGCGAGGTGGATGAGGGGACGGCGGTGGCGTCTGGGGGCGCGGTGGCGTCAGAGGAGGAAGAGGTTGGGTCTCCGGCTTCGGCGTACATGGTGCCGGCGATGGAGGTGCGCAGGGCGGATTCGTCCGCCGGGGCCGGGGTGGGGGTGGGCGTGGCTGACGGCCCGCAGGCAAGGATGACGAGGAAAAGTACGATGGCGAAGATGAATGCTCGATTGGGCGGGGATTTCTTTCTGGGCATGAAGTCTTCCTCCAGGGAAGGGTGGGGGTTTGCTCGAATGCCGGTGATGGGGACGGCCGCAGGGGAGGCCGGGGCGATGTTGGGGCGGTGGGTGGTATAAGTTTACTGTGTTTGGGGGGAAAGGTCAATTGTTTTTGGGGATGAATGGGAGAGGATATGGGGGATTTGGAGGGTTTTTTTGGGGAGGAAATGTGATTTACAGGGGATTTTTTGTGTGCTATACTGGATTACGTTACTTGACGAGTTGGATTGGAGTGAATCATGGGCAAAGTAAGTAGGTTGAGAGGAAAGTCTGATAATGAGGCTCCTGATGGTATGGAATGCCCCTATTGCTTATTAAAATTTAAAAAATATAAAATAGAAAAGAAGAATGGGAAAGCTATAAAAAAGTGTCCTTATTGTAAACGAGAAATATCGGATACAGATTCTTGACATAATAGAATGGATTAACAGTGAATGATAGTTTAATTAAAGATATCGGTCGATCATATCTTGTTTCATCATTATTGCCAGCATCGGTAATTACAGTGTTGGCAATAATCGTTTTTTATGATCTTATCCCAGAAGATATCAAGAGTTATTGGGTGGAGGGTACGTTACCGGTTAGTAGTATCGGGTTTATTTTTGTTGTCTTTACAACATGGGCAGGGTTCATGTTGTATAGTGCCCAAGGTTTTATTGTCCAATTATTCGAAGGTTACAATTTACCTAAAAAACTAAGGAAATTCCTAATTAAACGTAAAAAGAAATTCTATAGTAAAAAGGTTAGGAATCTATTTATGTATACTAAATTATCTGATATGAAGCAGACAAAGGATGTTAAGAATCAAATCAAGCAAATATCAGACTTCGCTCGTGATGAGTTGATAAAACACGGTTATGAGGTTCCAGTTAAGGAAGGGAAAATATTGCCGACTCGGCTGGGAAACGTTCTCAGAGCTAGTGAAAATTATCCAAATAGAAGATATGGTTTGGATGGTGTAGATATGTGGCCTCGTCTCGTTGCGATTTTACCAGATGATTTCGTCGCTGCTCTTGAAGAGCAAAATAATAGATTTATGTTTTTGATAAATTCTTCCTTGGTAATATGGTTTCTTGTGTTATGTTGTCTGTTAGTTTTATTAGTAACGACAATGATTTTGTTTTATAATTTAATTTGTACCGGTGGTGAGGGGATTATGGGTGGAATCTGTACTTATAGTTCTACAATGATCATTCCTGATTTGGTTAGATCCATTCTTTTACGCCTAATTATTGGTAGTATGTTAGCATTAGTGGCTTACGCTTTGTATAGTTTTGGGGTTGAAGCGGCAAGTGATTTTAGCTGTTTTATTAGATCAGGTTATGATCTTTATCGTTTTGATTTACTCAAACAATTGAAGTTTGATATGCCTGATACACTAGAAATTGAACAAGGTGTATGGAAACAAATCAGCGATTTCTTTTTGACTGATGAGTTATTTAGGAAAAAGGAGTTCCGCTATTCGTTCACTGAAACCAGTCAAAAGGGCGGAGAAAAAGGGGATAAGAAAAGTTAGCTGTTAATATACTAAAGCCGCAAATGCAAATATAGTCTCCCCGATGAATTTGATTGTCTCCCATTCGATTTCGTGAACCGCCATCCTGCCATCGTCAATTACTCCCAGCCAGAGGGTTAGGGGTTCATCATCTGTGCCGCCATCGTGGAGTTCGATTTCGGTGAGATCGTCTGTGGCGCGGACTTCGATGGAGGCGGGTTGGCTGAAGACCTCGGCGAATTCGCCATCATCTTGATCGGTCAAAGCCCGCCTCGCGGCGAGCGAAGGCGCTAGGCGGTAATCGCGGATGAAGATATTACTCTCTGGACATCCGACGTAGTAGGTGACCGGGATCTCAGATGCGCCGTTGGAAGGTTCGAGGGCTTCTAAGCCTTGAAGGTAAACTTGGGCGCTGCCGCGGTATTGTAGGGGGAGTGAGGACATGGTATAATCTCCTAGAACATATTTTCTATTTCAAAGGTGCCTGTCGGTAAGAATAGCACATATGTTCTATATTGTCAAGGTTATAACATTAGAGAAATTAAAGTTTCTTCGAGCTTCTATAATCAAAAACCCCCGCTCATACGGGCGGGGGCTTCCTTTTAAAGGGATCCTCACTCGTTACTGAAGGATTTCAAATCGCGTCACTTGAATGCTGGTAGCATTCATTCCCATGACCCCGGCGGAGATTTCGCCCCAGATACGGACGGTTGCGCCGGTGTCGCGCAGAGTTTCGAGCTGGGCGGCGAGTTCGGGGTCGGCGCTGTCCAGACTGTAGTATATGGGGAAGGGACCCTCGGTGGTGACCAGGACGGTGAACAAGCCCATATTGAAAGCGCTGCTGACCAGAATGCCCTCCCAACCTTCTACCGGTTCGGGATCGTAGAACTCGCCAGGTCCGTCCACTCGCAGGCGGGAGACGGTGAGCTGGCAGATCAGGTCGGTGAGGAGGTTGCAGGTGAGGGTGCCCCAGAAATTGGCTTCCTGGTTGGTGTCTTTGAGGGCTGCGATCTCGCTCTGGACGGTGGCGTTGGCCCCAGATAGACCGACAACACCGCCGAAAGGTAGGACCAGGACGGCTTCAAAATCAGACCAAGGCCCGAGGATTGTGTGCACCTGGCCGTACCAGGCAACGACAGGCATTTCGGGGGGAGCGGTACGTACCTCTACGACTTCTAATTCGGTCACCTGAAGCTGGCTCCCGTTCACGTCGGGGACGCCGGTGACCAACTGCCCGGATATACGGATGATGCTGCCGGTATCGCTCAGGCTCTGTAGTTGGGCGGCCATCTCGCTCTCCGGGCCGTCCAGGGCAGCCAGGCCGTAGCGTGTGGGTATGGGGCCGGTGAGGACTAAGGTCTCGGTCAGACCGCCGTTGAAGATGCCGCTGACGACCCTGCCTTCCAGATTCTCGATGGGTTCGGGGTCAGTGGTGGTCGCTCCTGCCCGGAGACGGGTCACCAGAAGCTCGCAGCCGTTGAAGGCTGGAACCTCGCAGGTGAGGGTACCCCAGAAGTGGGCGTACTTGCCGGGTTCGGCCTTATCCCGCAGCCCGACGATCTGGGCTTCCAGGTCGGCGTCGGCGCCGGTGAGGCCAAATGCGCCGCCGGATTGGAAGAGGACGTAATCGTCAAACTGGCCCTCGGGGGGTAGGCTGTACACCGCGCCCCGCCAGCCGATCACCTGGATTTCGGAAACATCTGTAGCGGTCTCCTCGGTGACTTGCCCTTCAGCGTCCACCGTGCCCATCCACTCGAACCCGGTGGACGAGTTGGTGAGGGTGACTTGGTAGACGACCATATCCGGAGCTACGACGGGGGCGATGATGGTGATAACCCAATCTCCGGCAGAAAAGCGGTAATGCATCGCGCCGATCAAGCCCTCTGCGGTGACGATCTCCCCCGCCCAGTCCAGGCTTGGGGGAGGCGCATCGCTGCCGTAGAGATTGGCGACGTAGTTCAGGGCCAGGTCACGAGCTGCCAACACCTCTGTTGGGATCTCGTCGGCCCTGGGAGTGGCTTCTGGTTGGAGAGTGTCTTCCGCTGTGGGAGTTTCCTCAATGCCGAATTGAAAGGTTCCACAGGCTGAGGTAAATAGCAAAGCCAGGATCATGAAACCGGATGCAAAAACTTTTTTCGAAAACATGGTAAACCTCCGGTAAATTCTATTCGCGGTGTTGTATCCTCAATGTATTGATATTGCTAAAAGGATAACACTGCCGTGTTACCAGGGTATGGCAGAGGTGTTATGGGTCGGTTGCAACGCGTTACCAATTTGTTACCGCCCTCAGTTTAAGTTTAGCCCCTTTGATAGATGAACAAAGTGTCAACTGTCATGATTAGGATGGTGCGAATGTCATAGGGTTGGGATATCAGTTGTCATCCGACCGTGGAAGCCGATGTTGATTTGCCTCCACTGTTCGTATTTGAGGTTAATTCCGGTAAAACAGGCAAATGTGGAAGTGCGCCTGCTTGACTTTCCGGGAGATAATTCTATAATGAGGGAGGTGGATCATGTAACTGGGCGTTCCACTTACAACGAAGTTCAACCCAGGCGGAAGATTCCATACCATATCATGAGGAGTATACGTTATGACCCCCAACAAGAAAGTATCGTCTTCTATCAAGTTCTATAAGATCGGCCTTCCGCTGGCTATGCTGCTGGTTTTGCTGGCAGGCGGCCTATGGATTGACGGGGCCGGATTGCGGCAGGCGGGACTCTCCGGGAGGGGGAGCGATTGCCCGGTGGCCCTGACCGCCGAGTCGGTGGGGGCTTATCGAGGCATTTCGGCGGAGATGGTCTCCCAACTGGGGCTGTACCGCAGTTTGGACCTGTACGATGTCTGCGCCATCCCCCAGGACAAGCTGGAACGGGCCATCTTCCGGGTGGAGACTCCCAAGCCCGACCAACCCGACAAAGCCCTGGAATGGCGCAACCTGACCTTGATGGACGAGAACGGCTATATCCCCGCGGACGGCTACGCCCGCGCCGCTGAACACATGCGGGGGATGTTCTCTCCCGAATTCGGGGACGTGGCCGGGATCGCGCCGGGAAGCTGGACCTGGATCGGCCCGGGGAATATCGGCGGGCGAGTGCGTTCCATCCTCATAGACCCCGGGGACGCCGACAACATGTGGGCGGGCAGCGTGGCGGGCGGCATCTGGAAGACCACCAACGGCGGCGCCACCTGGTCGGCGGTGGATGACTTTATGACCAACCTGGCGGTCGCCTCCATGGCGATGGATACAGGCACCTCCACCACCATGTACGCCGGGACCGGGGAGGGCTTCTACAACGGCGACGCAATCCGGGGAGCCGGTATTTTCAGGACCCTCGACGGCGGCGTCACCTGGACGCAGATCCCATCCACCGCCACCAGCGACTTTTACTGGGTCAACCGTCTGGCCGCGCACCCCACCAACCACAGCATTATGCTGGCGGCCACCAGCACCGGCATCTGGCGCTCCACTAACGTGGACAATGCCACCATCGGCAACGTCACCTGGACGGAGGTGCAAACATTAAACGGCACCTTCAAAGATGTGGACTTCGACCCCAACGACGGCAATAAGGCCGTCGCCAGCGGCTCATATGGAAGAGCCTACTATTCCATTGACGCCGGCGTCAATTGGATCGCGGCCACCGGCATAACCGGGAGCACGGGTTGGTTGAACCGCGCCGAGGTGGCCTATGCGCCCAGCAGTTCCAACATCGTCTATCTCTCTCTGTACAGCGGGACCGAGATCTACAAAAGCGTCGACGGCGGCCAGAGCTATTCGCTGGTCACCAGCGCCTACGACATCCTAGGCTCTCAGGGCTGGTATGACAACGTCATCTGGGTGGACCCGACCGACGCCACCACTTTGATCGTGGGCGGGATCGACCTCTGGCGGAGCACCAACAGCGGCAGCGCCTTCACCAAGATCAGCCAGTGGTGGAGCGCGCCCAGTTCAGCCCACGCCGACCATCATTACATCGTCGAGCATCCCAGCTTTGACGGCTCTGCCAACAAGACGGTCTTCTTCGGCAACGACGGCGGGGTGTATAAGACTACCGATGTGTATACTGTCGCCCTTGTCACCGGCTGGACCGAACTGAACAACAACCTGGGGATCACCCAATTCTATGGGGCGGCGGGGGATACCATCACCGGCAATATCACCGGCGGGACCCAGGATAACGGCACCCTGTATTACAGCGGCGGCACCGAGACCTGGACCTCCCCCTTCGGCGGGGATGGTGGATTCTCGGCGGCCGATGGGGTCACCGCGGGCGGCCCCTACTATTACGGGGAGTACGTCTATCTGAAGATCCATCGCGGGGTTGGTGGGGGGAGTCACAGCTACATTTACTCGGGGATCTCGGACGCGACGACTAATTGTGCCAACTTCATCGCTCCCTTCATCCTGGACCCCAACACCCCCACCACCATGCTGGCGGGAGGGTGCAGTCTGTGGCGCAGCACGAACGTAAATTCTGGTTCGCCGCCTACTTGGGCCTCGATAAAATCCCCCATCTCCGGCAGCAGCAGGATCAGCGCCATCGCGGTGGCCCCGGGCAACTCGAACATCATCTGGGTGGGGCATAATAACGGCAATGTGTATAAGACCACCAACGGCCTCAACGCCTCCCCCACCTGGACGCGGGTGGACGCCAACACCCCCAACCTGCCCAACCGCTACATCACCCGCATCACCATTGACGCCGTCAACAACAACCACGTCTACGTCACCCTGGGCGGATTCAACTCCGATAATGTGTGGAAGACCGAAGACGGCGGAACCAACTGGGCCGACAAGTCCGGCTCCGGGGGGTCTGGATTGCCCAGCGTCCCGGTGCGCAGTTTGGTCATTCATCCCTATATGCCCAGTTGGATCTACGCGGGCACCGAAGTGGGCGTCTTCGCTTCGGTTGATGGCGGGGCCACCTGGTCCTTGCCCCAGGACGGCCCAGCCAACGTCTCGGTGGATGAATTGTTCTGGATGAACACAACTCTGGTAGCAGCCACCCACGGGAGAGGCCTTTTCACCGCATATACCGGAGATACTCCCACCGTCACCATCACCTCCACCAGCCCCAACCCCTCGGTGTTGGGCCAGGCAGTGACGGTGCAGTTCACGGTGACCGGCAGCAGCGGCGCTCCCATTGGAACGGTCACGGTGACCGACAGCGCCAGCGGAGCAAGTTGCAATGCCAGTGTGGCAACGGGGCAGTGCGACATCACTATGAACAGCGCCGGGGCGCGAACCCTGACAGCTACTTATGGGGGGGATTCCGTCTATCATGGTAGACCAGATACCGCAGGCCAAACAGTCAACAAGGCCACGCCAACCGTGACCATCACCAGCGACAGCGCCGATCCCTCCGTGACCGGCGAGTCGGTGACGGTGACCTACACCGTCACCTACACCGGTGGCACGCCCACCGGGACCGAAACCGGGCGCGACAGCGTCAGCGGAGAAGAAAGGAGGTCCAGCG
>CBDUUP010000205.1:0-8052 GCA_965370435.1 uncultured Anaerolineales bacterium
TCCCTGGAAGGGAGAGGGGCTAAGCGTCTTGCGAGTGTTTGTGCTGAAATTCGGGGGAATCAGGTTGGTCAATTATGCGTATAGCCATGCTTTCCTATCACACTTGCCCCCTCGCCACCCTGGGAGGCAAGGACACCGGCGGGATGAATGTTTACGTCCGCGAGCTGACCCGCCATCTGGGCGCGTTGGGCATTCACGTGGACGTATACACCCGCTCCCAGGATGAGCACGTCCCCCACGTCATCCACGACCTCGGCTACGGCAACCGGGTGGTGCACGTGCCTGCGGGGCCGGAGGTGCCGCTTCCCAGAGATGAGATGGCCTCCCATATCCCTCAATTCGTCGCCGGGATACAAGAATTCGCCCAGAAGAAAAATCTGCGCTATGACTTGATCCACAGCCATTATTGGATGTCCGGGGTCGCCGGGCAAGAATTGAAAGAAGCCTGGAATCTGCCACTGGTGCATATGTTCCACACCCTGGGGCGGATGAAAAACCGCATCGCCCGGGGCGAAGAGGCGGAAGGGGAATACCGTCTCAAGGGGGAGAGGGCAGTCCTTGAAGCCGCCGATTGCCTGATCGCCGCTACACCGGCGGAAGTCGCTCAACTGCAATGGCTTTATGGGGGGGATGCCCGGAAGATGAAGGTTATCCCGCCGGGCGTGGATTTGAGCCATTTTTATCCCATCCCCGCTGACGAAGCCAAGGAATACATCGGCGTTCAACCCGAGGATTCGGTGCTGCTCTACGTGGGGCGCATTGAGCCGCTCAAAGGAATTGACACCCTCATCGAGGCTATCGCCTGCATCCATCACGACGGCCTGCTGGAAGAAAATCATCTTTGTCTCAGCATTATTGGTGGGGAGACCGGCGAAGATGAAGCCTTAATTAGCGCGGAGATGACCCGCCTGCAAGCCCTGCGGGAAGAATATAAGCTCACCGATTTCGTCGCCTTTCTAGGCAAGCGCAGCCAGGATACTTTGCCCTATTATTACTCCGCCGCCGAAGCGGTCATTATGCCCTCCCATTATGAGTCCTTTGGCATGGTGGCGTTAGAGGCGATGGCCTGCGGCACGCCGGTGGTGGCTTCCCAGGTCGGCGGGCTAGCTTACCTGGTGCAGGATGGGGTGACCGGATTCCACGTCCCCGATCAGGAGCCGGACGAACTCTGCGACCGCCTGGTGACCCTCATCCATGACCGGGATCTGCGCCAGCGGTTGGGAGATCAAGCCGCCGCCTATGCCCAGGAGTACGCCTGGGAGAAGATCACCGCGCAGATTGCGGCTCTTTATAAAAAAGTGACCGGGGAGGGATGAGGGGGTTTTAACTCTGGTACAATTTTCCAAACCAACCACTCGGTATTTCAAAGGAGAAGAACATGGAAAAGAAAAATGTTAGGGCGCTGGTCTTTATTACTCTAGTATTGCTTCTGGCGGCGTTGGCCTGCGATCTTTCAGGCGCTACGGTGACCGAAATCGTGGATGAACTGGCTACAATTGTGGCTGGGACGCTGACCGCCCAATCAGGCGGCGGAGGCGCGCCGCCCTCCGAAACGCCCACCAATCTCCCGGCCCCGACTTCAACCCCCACGCCAGAACCCTCCGTGCTGCGGGTGGTGTACATAAACGGCGGGGATGTGTGGTTGTGGACCGAGGGCGTGGGCGACTCCCAACTCACCACCGGTCACAATGCCACCGATGTCCGCATCTCGGATGACGGCCAGGTGGCGGTGTTCACTGAGCAACTACCCGGATACATATTCAACGGGATTTGGGCGGTTAACACAGACGGGACCAATATCCGCCAATTGGTCACTCCCGCCGACTTGAACGTGATGTCCACCGATCCGAACGCCATTGGCGTAGAGCCTTATGGACGACCCTGGGACTTCATTCCAGGCACCCACACCGTCGCATTCAATACCAGCTTAACTTACAACGGCCCTGGATTGCAAATCCAGGATGACCTGCGGCTGGTGGACGCGGACACTTTGACCCTCACCACTTTACTGAATCCCGGGGATGGCGGCATATTCGCTTACTCCCCCGATGGCAGCCAAATTGCGCTGGTCACCCCAACCTCCATCAGCCTCATCAACGCCGATGGCAGCAACCGGCGACACAACGTCTTGACCTTCGGTTCTATACTGACCTACAGCGAGTATCAATATTACCCCCCGCCGGTTTGGGCGATGGATTCTAGTTTCCTGCGGGTAGCGGTTCCCTCCGTCGATCCCTTGGCGCCGGGCGCGACGACTGCGATATGGCGGCTCCCTCTGGACGGCTCTCCCGCTGTTTTGACGGCCACTTTAGTGACCACACCTTTCTTTGGCAATGAAGTCATGTTCTCCCCTGATCTGACCAAGCTAATATACTTCCAGGACGATCCCGCCGTGATGAACAGCCGCCACATGCACGTCGCCAACGTGGATGGGAGCGGGGATGTCCTGTACCATACGGGCGAGATTTGGCTGGAAGGTTGGGCGCCGGATTCGGCCCGTTTCGTTTTCGCTTTGGGCGATCCGCTCAATCTCCAGTTGGGGCAGGTTGGGGGCGGCTTCATCCCTCTTACCGATACGCCCACCGCCATGAACGTGGCCTGGATAGATAACACCCGCTTCCTCTTCGCCAGCGGCGGCTACGGGAGCTGGGACGTGCGTCTAAGCCCGGTGGGAGGGCCGAGCTTTATGGTCAGCCCCATTATGGCCGATATCCCCCAATTCGATTTTGATGATTAGATGAGTGGGTAAATTTATTCACCACGAAGGCACAAAGACACGAAGTTTTTATTTTTCTTTGTGACTTTGTGCCTGGATGGTGAAAGAGTAGAACTTATTTTAGATACGCCCCAGGATTTTTTTTATGGTACGCCCAAACTCTCCACCGCGGCCTCGGCCGCCTCTGCGGGCGCGGCCTGTTGGCGCAGCACGTCCACGGTGGCTTGCTCCAATATCGGCCCCAGGATGGAGAGCAATTCCAGGGGCGGGAGGACCTGGGCGGCGGGCACGATCTGGCTGGCGAGCGCTCTTTCGGGGGTGTTGGGCCAGGCGGCCAGCGCGCTGGGACGAGGGGGGAAATACCCGGCTGCGGCGGTCCACTGGGCCAGGAACTCTCCCTCGGTGAGAAATTCAGCCAACTCGATGCTGAGGGCGTGGCGGGAGGACTCCGGGCTGGAGAGCGCCCACACCCAGCCGGTCATTATGGTGAAGGGGCTGCCATCCTGAGTGGGAATCGAGGCCGCCGCGCTGTTGGAAACCGGATCGTTCAAATAGCGGGAACTCCAGGTAATTGCCAGGTCGGCCCGACTTTCGCGGAAAGCCAGCCAGGACTGGTACTCGTATTCATATTGAGCCATCCAATAAGGCATCACGTTGGCCCGTCTGGCCCGGTTCATAAAATCTAGAACATCTTCCAAGATGGCGACATCCAATGTGGGACGGCCTTGTTCATCCACAATCGCGCCGCCCGCCGAGAGATAGAGCGCCAGGGTGAAACAGGCCTGGGAATCAGCGGCGGGGAAGGCCATTTGGGTCTCCAACAGCACGACCGACTCCCAATCCACAGGGGCGTCGCCGATCACCGCCGGGCGGTAAGCCATGATGAGGGCGTCTCCCGCAAAGGGAAGGCCAAATGTGCTCTCCTGTAAATAAGAAAGCTGGCGGGCGTAATCGTACCAATCCTCCTGGCTGGCTTCAGTCAAAAGGCCATTCAGCGGATGGACAAGCTCCTTGAGCGCGGCGGTGGAAAGATCGGCAGAAGGCAGGGCGATAAGGTCAGGCAGGGCCAGCGGCGCGGCCGCGCTGGCCGTGGTCAGAGAGTCCAGCAGGCCGCCAGCCCCTTCCGCTTCCTTGACCCGCACCTCCACCCGGACGCCGGGGTGGAAAGCGACAAATTCATCCAGGCGGGCCTGGAGCAATCCACTCGAAGGGGAGTCGGAGGCCGGGTCAAACTCCGGCGGCATCCAGAGTCGCAAGGTTACCGGGCCGGAGGAGGGTTCTTCATCGGTTTCAATGGGGTTGGGTGTAGCTCCGTTGGGAACAAGCGTCTCCGTAGAGAGCGGCTCGTTTGAAGGGAACAATCCCGAACAGGCCGTCAGGAGCAGAATAAAAAGCAATGTGAGACGAGAGAGTGGTTTCATCCCTATCCTAGAGTGACGGGGCGGCTGAGCATCTTGACCAATAACCGCACCGCATTCTGCACGTCTTGGTAGTCCACCATTTCGGAGGGCGAATGAATGTAGCGGCAGGGAATAGAGAGGCATCCGGCCGGGACACCGGCGCGGGTCACCTGAATGGCGCGGGCATCGGTGGTGCCTCCCAGCAGCACTTCCAGTTGGTAGGGCGTCTTGGGCCTGCGGTTGGCGGTCTTCTCCATCCATTCCACCACCCGGGGGTCGGAGATCATCCCGCCGTCGCGCACCTTGATGGCCGGGCCTTTGCCCAATTCGACTTCCATATGGGAGCTTTTGGGCGTGTCTCCGGTTCCGGTCACGTCAACGGCAATGCCGATGTCGGGGTTGAGGCCGTAGGCGGCGGTGGTCGCCCCGCGCAGGCCGACCTCCTCCTGGGTGCTGAACACGAAATAAATCGTATGGGGGGTGGAGTCCAATTGGCGCAAGGTCTCGATCTGCACCGCCGCGCCGATGCGGTCATCCATCGCCTTGGAGACCAATCGGCTGCCCAGGTCGAGGAAGGGACGCTCGAAAGCGGCTACGTCGCCCACCTTCACCGGGCAGTCGCCTTTGCTGGTGGCGCCTATGTCAATGTACATCTTTTCCAGTGAGTGAACGTCCATCCATTTTTCGGTGCGCTCCATCCCGATGACGCCCTCAGCGCCGTTCAGGAAGCGCACCCGCCCACCCACGCAGTTGCGGGGATACACCCCGCCAATGGAGGTGAAACGCACGAAGCCATTTTCGTCCACGTGGGTGACCATCACGCCGATCTCGTCCATGTGGGCGGAAAGCATGATGACCTTGCCTCCCTTCCCGGCCGCGCCCTTCCGGGCGATGAGGTTGCCCAGCGCGTCCACGTAGGTCTCGTCGGCAGAATCGGCGATGAGGGATTGGATCACTTCACGGATCTGGGATTCGTACCCCGAAGGGCCGGTGACTTCAACTAATTGTTGGATAAGGGATTTCATACTATCTCCTAAAAAACGTTGAACGTTTATACGTTCTAACGTGTTCACGTTTTACGTTATGCGCGGTCTTCTTTGAGGATGGAGGGCCGAATACGGCTGAGGGCGGCGTGCAGCAAGGCGACCGAATTGCGCCAATCCGCGAGGCGGATCAGGGAAACGGCGCTGTGCAGATAGCGGGTCGGCACGGAGACGGAAACGCTGGGAATCCCAGATCGCTGCTTGTGGATGGCTCCCGCGTCGGTCCCGCCGCCTCCCGGTTGGCGGAATTGGTAAGGGATGCCCAGGTCGTCGCCGGTCTCGGTCAAGAGCCGGATCAGACGGGGGTCTGAGAGGGTGGCGCCGTCGGCCAAATATATGGCCGGGCCGAGGTCCAGCTTGGTCCGGTACAGGGTGTTCTCCGATTTATCCCAGACCGGCATATCCATCGCCGGGGTGCAGTCGAGGGCGAAGGCCAAGTCGGGGTCCAGGGCGTAAGCGGCCACGGTCGCTCCCCGCAGGCCAACCTCCTCCTGGACGGTGAAAGCGGCCAGCAGGTCAACGTTGGGCGGGGCGTTCTTGACCAGTTCGATCAAGGTAGCCACCCCGACTCGGTCATCGAAGGCCTTGCCCATCAGGCTGGGGCCGGTTCGTTTGAAGGTGGTGGCGAATGTGGCGGTATCGCCTACTGCGGCTTTGCCTTTGGGACTAATGTCAATACGCAAGGTGTCCACGGAGATGGTTCGCTTGCGTTCATCCGCTTTGGTCAAGTGGATGGGTTTAGCGCCGATCACCCCCGGAATATTTTTCTTGCCGACTTTGACAGCTTTTCCCGGCAATTGGCGAGGGTCAATCCCGCCGACCACCCCAAACCGGAAGATGCCGTCTTTATCATCGTGGATGAGCATGAAGCCCACCTCGTCCATGTGGGCGGCCATCATCACCTTGAGGCGGTTGCGTCCCCGGCCGCGCTTGGTGACCAGCACACTGCCCAGGGCGTCAGTCTGAATTTCGTCGGCGTGCGGCTTGACCTGCTCCAGGACGATGTCGCGCACCTCCCCTTCGTCACCCGAAACCGCGCAGGCGTTGGATAAGCGTTCCAGCAGTTTGATCTGTGCCGCCCCAATACGAGGCGGGGTATTGGTTTGTTGGGTCATGATTTTTCCTCCCAGGCGAGGGTGTCCATGAAATCTTCTTCCAGGCGGGAGACGAATTCGGCCAGCAGACGGCCCACGCGTTTGACATCTTTGATGGAGACCATCTCCACCGGCGTGTGCATGTAGCGCAGCGGCAGGCCGATAACCATTGTAGGAATGCCCTCGGCGGCGATCTGCAATTTTATGGCATCGGTGCCAGAGCTGCCAGGCATCGCCTCGAGGTGATAGGGGATCTCCAGGCGGTCGGCCAGGTCTTTGAAGGCTTTATACAAACCCGGATGGACGTTTGGCCCCCAGCCCAGGGTTGGCCCTTTGCCCAATTTGAAGGTCAGATGGCCGGGTGAGCCGGGGCTGGCCCCGAAGGTGACATCCACGGCGACGGCCAGCTTGGGGCGCAAATCATAGGCCGAGGTGAGCGCGCCGCCCAGGGTTTCTTCTTCCTGAGTGGTAGCTACCGCCCACAAGTCCCAGGCATGGGTCCGGTTTTGCAATTCTTGAAGGCAGAGGGTCAACGCCGCAACCGAAACCCGGTTGTCCAGGGTATGCCCGGCGAGGAACTCGGTATTCATTTCCAGAGGTTCCTGGGCGAAGGAGATCGGGTCGCCAACACGCACTTTGCGGGAAACCTGGCGGGGGCTGAGACCCACGTCCACCAGCAGGTAGTTCAGAGGGACCGGGCCTATCTGCGCGTCCGGCGGGAGAGTGTGGCCGGGCGGTTGGACGATCACGCCGGGCAGGTCTTCTCGCCCGTGAACGGTCACCGCCTGGCCGGGCAAGACCCGGGCGTCGATCCCGCCCAACTTGGACAAGCGGATGAACCCGTCTTTGACGCCGGTCACGATCAGGCCGATGGCGTCCATGTGGGTGGCGATAAGGATTCCGGGGCGCGGCCCTTCGCCCTGGCCTCGGCGCAGGGCGTGAAGGCTGCCCAAGCGGCTGACGGAAAGTTCGTCAACCAGGGGCTGCCAGGTCTCTTCGATGATCTTCCGTATGGGAGCTTCATACCCGGAAACACCCGGCGCAGTTATCATCTCTTTTAAAAATGGCAGGAGTTCGGTCATAGGGGTTCCAATTTATTTATCAGGGGGTCTCCGTAGGAGTCGGTGTGTCTGAAGGGGGGGGCGTTTCTGAGGGCGTGGGCGTCTCCGAGGGGGTGAGGGTTTCAGAAGGCGTATCGGAGGGCGTCAGGGTGATGGTTATGGTAAGGGTTTCGGTTTCCGTGGGCGTGTCGGTCGGAGGAAGAGTGTCTGTGGGGGTATAGGTGAAGGTGGGCGTGATGGTATAGGTTTTGGTGATGGTTGGCGGCTGGTAGGGCGTCAAGGTTTGGGTAGGCGACAGGGTGATGGTCGGCGAGATGGTTAGGTCTCCGGTGGGCGTCACCGTGGCGGTGGGAGTCTGGGTGAAGGTCAGAGTAGGCGTGTAGGTCAGAGAAATAATAGGCGTGAAGGTGGGGGTCAAGGTGGCCGTGAATAGGCCCGGCTGGGGCGCTCTTTGGAATGCAAGATACCCGGCGCAATAACAAGGGATCGTCGCCAGGATAACGAAGACGAGGATATAACGAAGGCGATAACGGGCAACAGGATCAGAGTTCATGGCTGTGTCCAAACAGATAGATGATAACATCAGGTAGCAGAGGAGGCAAGGAGAAAGGCTGGGATATTCGGAGGAAACACATAGTCGTCTGGCCAATTGAATATGGCGGGTTGCAGGTTGCAAGTTGCAAGTGGCAAGTTGCAAGTGGCAGGTGGCAAGTTGCAAGTGGCAGTTGGCAAGTTGCA
>CBDUUP010000206.1:0-7991 GCA_965370435.1 uncultured Anaerolineales bacterium
ATTGATAGGTATTAGTTGATTCATTGGAGGAGCGTCATGTTTGATAAGTAACGCATAGATCAGTTGAGGAAAGAGAATTATCTCTTACTTGGTTTCCCAGGGGTCATCCTGGGAATCAGTATGCTTTTTATAATAAATAGTGGTTCAAGTTTGATCGGAGGAACCCCGAACGCTGAACATGCAGCTATTTGGGTAATGTTTCTTATAATTTTCCCAATTAGTATTTTTGTACAATTAATCCACTATCTTCTATTTGGACGATACCAGATGAAGTGGAATGCTTATAATATTCGAGATTTAATGATGATGTTTGGGTTCTATATTGTTTTTGCTGTTATCAGTTACATGGAGAAGGACAACGCCGGAGCATACTTTAGCTATGCTAGTTTAGTTTATGCGGCGTATGCCATATTGATATTTATTCAATCACGCGGGAAGCGATGGGGCTACGTTTTTGTTTTGATAGCGGTGTTTGTGATAAACTTGGTTCCTTATATTGAGATGACGGAGGAGGGTCAAAATATCACTGATATGATGCAAATATCTTATTTTGCATTGTCGGCAACTTTTATCATAAGCGGCTTCTCCGATTTTTATTGGATGCTGCGCACCTTGCGGAAAGAGCAGGAATACGAATATGATTGATTTTGATAAATGGAGTATGCCACGATGACTGAAAAAGTCGGACTGAAGTTTCTGGAAAAGACCAAATACGAACACATGGGGCCTTCCGACCAGTCGCAGGAGGTCCCCCAGCCCCTGCTGGAGATGCCCTTTGACGCGGCTGGGGAGGTCTTTGACCTGCCCGCGCCGGAGGGAGTGGACACCCCCTTGCGAGAGCTTATCGCCGGGCGGAAGAGCACGCGGTCGTATGCGAACGCGGCCATCTCCCAGTTGGAGCTTTCCTATATGCTGTGGGCGACGCAGGGGATTCGGGAACTGGTCGGGGAGCGGGCCACCAAGCGCTCGGTGCCGTCGGCGGGGGCCAGACATGCCTTTGAGACCTATCTGCTGGCGAACCGGGTGGATGGGATGGCGCCGGGGCTTTATCGTTATATGGCTTTCGACCACAAGCTGGCGGAATTCATCCCCGGCGATGAGATCGCCGACCAGGTCCGCCACGCCAGCCTGGACCAGCTTTTCTTGCGGAACAGCGCGGTGACCTTCCTGTGGGTGTGCGACGTGTACCGGATGACCTGGCGCTACCGGGCGCGGGGCTACCGCTACCTTTTCATGGACGCCGGGCACGTCTGCCAGAACCTGTATCTGGCGGCTGAATCCATCGGCTGTGGGGCCTGCGCGGTGGGGGCCTTCGACGACGATCTGCTCAATGACCTGCTGGGCCTGGATGGGGAGAATCAGTTTGTCGTATACATGGGCGCGGTGGGTAAAAAGAAACCGTGAGGATTTTCTATGGATTGGTATAAAGATACCCTGGAAGTGGCGACGCAGGGGAAGGGGTTGTATCCTTTCACCGAGATGGTGAACGCCCGCATCCAAGCGTGGGGGATCGAGGAGGGGATGGGATTCCTCTTCCTGCCCCACACCAGCGCCTCTTTGGTGGTCAGTGAGAGCTACGACCCCACCGCGAAAATAGATCTGGAATCCTTCATGGATCGGCTGGCCCCCGAAGGCCAACCCTGGCAACGGCATACCTTGGAAGGGGCTGACGATTCGCCCTCCCACATGCGGGCCATGCTCACCGACACCAGCCTGACCATCCCCATTGACCAGGGCAAGCTGAGCCTGGGGACCTGGCAGGGAATTTATCTCTTTGAACACCGAGACAGAGGCCACCGCCGGAAGGTGTACTTGCGCTGTCTCAAGGTCGGGTGATCTAGCAACCTGATGAGGAGTTAAAATGAACCCCCTATCATTAGCGCAATCGGTTTTTAAGACCATTTTTGGGGCGGTGGTTGGATTTTTCTTGGGGGCGGTGGTGTGGAAATTGGGCGGCGGTTTGTGGGTCAATCTGGCCGCAGGGGTGGCGGTGGGGGTGTTCGCTTTCCTCAGCGGATTCTTGGACTTCGCTCTGGGCGGACTTATCGCTTTGGTGGTGAGCGCACTGGATGAGTGGTTTAGTACTCCAATCAAGAACTACGGGCAGAGTCTGGCGTTGGATCTGGGGGATGCGATGGGCGGCGGATGGTTCGCGGATATGATGTTCAGTTCTTTGGGTTGCGTGACGAAATTGATGGTTGGCCTGGCGATCGCGGTTGTGATCCTGGCTTTTATCAAACCGGGAGACTTTCCACCCACTAAATTATTAGTGGGGCTTGGGATGTTTTGGGGGGGCTTGATGGGTCTTTTAGCCTTGTTGATCGGTGGATGGGTGGGTGGACCGGTGGGTTGGGTGGTGATGTGGGGGGTGATTGGGGGGTTGGCTGGATTTTTCACCGGACTGATCCCTGGCTCTCCTTTGTGAGACTTGGCGGCGTAGTCTAAAGTACGGGCATTAGATTGAGGCAGGGCATTGTTGGGGCTGTCATTTCCTTGACAAATCTACGATTGGATTCTATACTGTCGGAAAGTAGGAAAATCCTACTTTCGGAGGTTGTTGGATGGAAGAAAACCCGATCTATAAAACTCGCCTGAGGGCCAAGGGGCAAGTCACTGTGCCCCGCCAGGTGCGCGAGCGGTTAGGTTTGAATGAGGGCGATGACTTGCTTTTTTACGTCAATGAGCAAGGGCAGATCGTGGTGGATGCCGCCCAGATCGTGCCGCCAGACCAGGCTTGGTTCTGGACGGAACGCTGGCAGAAGATGGAACGGGAAGCCCAAGCCGATATTGAAGCTGGTCGGGTGGTGGAATTTGACGAGCTAGAAGAGGCCATCGCCGCGTTGGATGAGGACGAGGATGCCGAAGATTCAGTTCACCCGCCGCTTTCTGAAAGCGGGCCGTAAGCTGCCGCCGAAGATTCGCAAAAAACTTCAGAAGGCGCTGCGGCTGCTGGCGGAAAATCCTGGACATCCATCTTTACAAACCAAACCCATCCAGGGAGCGAAAGGGATCTACGAGGCCCGAGTTGACCGCGGCTATCGCTTGACTTATGAACGGTTGCCGGGCGATGTGCTCAGACTGCGTGTGGTGGACAGACACGACGAAACCTTGAAGAAACCCTGATAATGAAACCCCAAGGGTCTTACGACCTTCGGTCGTTTGAGACCCTTGGGGTTTTTAGATCAAGGCTTTTCTTTACGTCTTCGTAACTTGGTGGGAACTGATTATTTCCCCTCCATAATGAACGCCAATGCAGATTGAAGCACCTCATCGATATCGGTGGGGTATTCGTGGCCCAGGCTGGTGCGGACCTCCAATTGGGTGGGGATGCCGCCTTCGTTCAGCATCTCCACCGTCTCTCGGATGCCGTCGTGGGGGATGGTGTTATCGTCCTCGCTGAAGATGACGTAACCGCGTAGACCGCTCTCGACAGCGTCCTGAATGAGGGGCGACCACTGGGAAGGGTCATCAAAGAAGGGGCCGCCCGGCCCCAGCAGGATGAAACCTCGCACGGGGAGGATGCTGTTGAGCGCCATCCACAAGGCCACCTCAGCGCCCATCGAGAAGCCGCCCAACACCACCCGTCCGGTGTCTACCGCGTAACGCTCACATAGGTTGTCGAAGTGGGCCTCGACCTCTTCGGCGGCGGGTTCGTGCTGGGTCCAGAATGGAGCGCCGCCAGCCCACATCACGTTGCTGGAACGGGGGACCGCCAGCAGCCACCCGTGCAGGGCGGCTGATTTCCATCCGGTCAGGTTGTCCTCGATGAACTCGCCGTTGGAGTGGAGGGAGAGCAGCAAGGGGCAGGGGTCATCCTCTATGCCGCATTGTCCTTCCGGGCGCAGGGCCAGGATGGAGTGTTGGAAAGCGGGATCCTCAGCCTGCACATCAAGAGAGCGCGCAATCAGTTCCTCGAAACCGGCCTCTCCCTGGAGAGGGGCGAGGGAGGGGGACTCACGGAGGAGAGCTTCGGAGAACCAGATTCCGGCGTCCAGGGTCTCATCGAATATCTTCAGCGCCCTGGGGGTGTCTTCCAGCCGGGCAGCCAGGCAGATGCGGAAGTAGTTGAGTTGGGCGGTGAATTCGGGAAAACGATCTGCGTGCCGGTCGGCTAGGGCCAGACCATCGGCGTAGGTCTGGTTCTGGAAGTGGGTGGTGATATGGGCGTTCAGTTCTTCAAAGGTGAGTTCGGACATGGGTGGGTCTCCTGTGTGGTAATGATACCAGAGGAGGGGGGATGGAGTGGTCAGTGGTTAGTGGACAGTGGTGAGTGCATAGTGGTGAGTGGACAGTGGATAGCGGTCGGTGAAGGGATTGGGTTAGGGGGATTGTTTGGACCGGGTGGCTTGGAGGTCGGATTGCATTTTTTGGCAGCGGTCGAGCCATAGGTGTTGGTATTCTTCTGGATTGATGATGCGTTTTTGGAGGTCGGCGATGGTGCGGATGCCTTCGGCCAGACACCAGTCCACACAGGTTTGGTAGGCTTCCCAATCCAGGTCGTCTGGGTCCCAGGCGACGGGGATCTCGGTCAGGCCGCTCAGCCAGGCTGCGAGGGCGCGGGTGTGCCCGTCGGTGTAGATGAGGCGGCCGTTCAGCTTTTTGATGGGGATGGGCGGGAGGGTTTCGGGGCGGGTTGGGTTGAAGGTCTCTTGGACGCGGGCCAGCTTCTGGGAACTGATGTAGAGTTGGCTGGGTTGAAGGTCGGACAGGGACAGGGAGAAGGAGGGAGAGGTGGTCATAGATTATGGCGTTCATTTACTTTTCAATGCATACATCTCCAGGTAGCCGCAGGCTTGGCATCGGTAGGTGGTGATGGGCGCGTATTTCTTGCCTTTCGTTTTATGGGCGCCCAAGAAGTTGTATTCAATTATGCCGGAGTACCATCTATTTTGCTTGAGTCTATCTAAATGGCTATGTTCTACAATGTAACCTTCTTGCATCTGACCGCCACATTTGGCGCAGGTTGGTGTTTGGTTTGACATGTGGACTTTCTTCGCTAAGGGCTGAGATAGTAATTTTCTTCGTCTGCTTCTGCGACCCACCCCCCGTATTCGAGTTCGTCACTATATATCTCCCACCACCACCAACCCCCCGCGCATCTCGGGCCATCTAATACAAGAACCACGCGGTTTTTAGCCAGATAGTTCACTTTAGATGAGTATTGACCAGGGGCTGTTCGCACTGTAACCTGAAAAACAACTACCTGAGCAGTCCTACCGATTGTCAATCTAGGCGAAAAAGCCTCGGAGCACTCCTGATTGTTATTCGGTGTATTTTGGGAACGGTTCGTTTGGGGATTTTGTTGCACGGGAACTGAATTGCTGGATGTTTGTATTCTATTCAATTCGAGAACAATGCTGTTACCATTCTTCCTCAATGTGATTTTTTCATAGTATCCTGATTCAAATTCCAAATCGAAATCTTCCCCGTGCAAGTCGTAGAAATGATCTTCACCGTTCACTCGTACAGTTAGTATGTTTTGCGCATTGAATTTTCGAGCCGGATCAACAACAATGCCTGCAGAGAACGTGCCTAGAAATGTTGGTATCTCAACGTTTCCTTCAACACCAAAGGTAATCTCGCCCCAGGAGTTGATGCTAACTCTCAGTGGAAGAACCGGCGGCTTGTATCCGACTTCGACTCCGACTGTTTGGCAAGATGTAAGTAGAATCCCTAAGATGACTATGGTGCATATCCAGCGGTAATGCTTGTACAATAGGGAAAAAGGTTTTTGTTTTATAAAGTCTAGCATTGTGCATCCCTCAAAAAACGGCATAAGCTAACTAGCGCAATAATGCTATCATTCTACCATGCCCACCTATCAATCTCCTATCCAACCAGCGGCACTTTTTTGGGGTCTCACCCTCCTCCTCGCTGTCATAATCGCTCAGTCTGATGGAGAGCCGCTGCTGCTGGCCTACGGGCTGGTCGCGTTGTTGGTCCAGATGGTGACGAGGCGGTTTGAAAGTTTATCGAATCCACTCTTTAGGTTTACTTCTTTCGTCGTCTGCGCATGAAAACGACAAGAATTGCGGCTGCTGGCAATCCCGCCGTATTGACAGGACAGCATTGTGAGAATAATCCCTCAAGAAAATCCTCGATAACGTTCGTTTCTAACCACTCCTTAATCCATTGAAGAATAAATTCTTCGATATTTTCAACGCCTTGGTCAATTAGTTCTTTAATTCTTTGTTCCAGTTCGGCTTTTTTATCGGCCAATTCTTGGGGTATGACAACCACCGAAATCTTGATAGGGTCGCCAGGGAAAGGCTCTTCGGCTTGGTTCATCCGCCATTCAGATGTATAAATCCCCCAAGTATTAAAAGTATCAGTTGTCCATTTCCCGGTGGCGGTTGCTCCTGGGCTAACGTCATGAGGCAAGGCCATAGTTGGTTCTGCACCCCACGGATTCTTTTCATTGACTAAAGAGTATTCCCCAGTTTTCCAGGTATCGGCCCCCATATTTCTCAGAGTAAGCTCAATTGGTAGGGTTTCGTTCTCTGCGATGATGGGCCACTGGTGTTGTTCCACAACCTCAGCGGCGCGTAGATAAAAGACCAACAAAGCATCAGCAATTTCTCGAGGTTTGTCAACCTTGGGCACACCGTTATACCAAAGTTGTGAGGAACCACCGCCATCTAACTTGATTGCCTGTTGGACGTTGAATGCGGAAAAGGTGGATTGAATCTCTGAATATTTGCACACCACCCAGATCATTAAATTATTATCCGTAATCCCCACTGTCGTCCAAACTGTATTCTCATTGTCCCAATGACCAGTACCAGAAAAACATTCTCCGTTGATTACATCTTTGAAAATGGCTACACATCCGTTGTGACGAGGATGAGATACGCCTCGATGCCATTTCCAAACATTATCAAGAACCACTTGAGGCCCTCCCCCAACCGCGGTGAAATATTGATCAAAATCTATGGACTGGTCGTCGCTCAATAGACGGATCACGTCGGCGTTGATAATTGGCAGACCACCATCAAGGAGTGGCTTGCTGATCACCAGGGCGCTCCGGTTAACGGCCCCATTGTCATTGTCGTCAACTGCGCGTCCATCTAGACGCACACCATTTTTTATGGTCAACCCTTCAGGGCCATGTGGAAAACCAAAATAATCGGCGTTAATGGCTGCCGCGACTCCTGGATAGTTGTTGACAATGTCTTTCACTCGCTGGTAGGGAAAAGTTTCGATTGTGACGTCGCGTGCATCATGTCCAAGTGCAGTTTCAAAGCGAACATGGGGATCTGAAAGGTCAATCGCAACTACATGTACTTCCCCGCCATTGCGGGTGCAATGTTGTACGCCCGCAAAGGCGGCGTCCACGTTTTCGCAAGGGAGATTATCGCTAATTGGATTGGTTGATCCCGCCTGTCCGGTTACGGTGCGTAAAAAATCTGCCGCTGCCCAACCACTTCCAAGTGTGCCCTCGAGTTCCCACCACATAAAACCATCTGCTGATTCTGGCCCCCCTACAACGGTCATGACGGTTCCATGCGGAAGTTTTGCTACAATTGGATGGCTGAGACCTGCTCCTTGGCGCAGGTTAAGATTATCTCCCCCCGTATTGACTTCAACAGTCTGGCCGATAGAAATATCGCCTTGCTGAATATACGTGAATCCAAGTAATAGTATTTGAATAACCAATGCAAAAGATAGACCAGCCTGTTTTTTCTTGCTCATTTTCTTCTCCTTTCACCTCTGCCTGGCTCACGTTGGAATCGTTTGAAATTACCACAGCGAAAGTAATGGGAGTTCTCTAGCATAATCCCATCCTTGGATTTTAATATGCTGTCATTCTACCATGTCAACCACGCAATCCTCACTCCTCAATCCGACCGCTGTCACCTTCCTGACCATAGCCCTCCTCGTCACCGGCATCATCGCCCAGGCGAGCGGAAAGCCCCTGTCGCTGGCGCGGGTGTATCCGTCGGTGTAGATGAGGCGGCCGTTCAGCTTTTTGATGGGGATGGGCGGGAGGG
>CBDUUP010000207.1:0-7985 GCA_965370435.1 uncultured Anaerolineales bacterium
AACTTTTGGGGGCTTAACTTGTTGCTTTGCCACTAGAAATTTTGCGTTGGTGTGGCGGTTTTCGCGGTAAAAAGTGGCGTTGGGCCCCCGCCTAACGCCTCGACTCCTCGGTCAAACTGCAACACAATCCAAAGATACGCGAAGACTACTCAGAGAATTTGCAATAATTTAGTTCACTCTCTTGACCCCCAGGCCGTCTGGGAGGGTGATAATGGCTCATAAATTTGCCACATACCTGCAACACTAGAAAATCCCTTCGCAGTATAATATTAAGGTGCAATCTCTGAACGCAGAGCGATAATGCTGTGGCCATATACAATATAAACGGTCAAGAAATCCATACCATAGAAGAGGGGGCGCCAAACCGCCAGAAGGCGATACTGCTGCACGGCTGGTCAAGCTCGTGGTATGCGATGTCGCCCTTGATGAGTTTACTCAGCCAGCGTTTCTCCTGCATCTCCATTGACCTTCCCGGCTACGGCTTATCGCCCCCCTTCAAGGAACGAGCCACCATCCCCGCATACGCCAATTTGCTGGCTGATTTCATCGAGGAAGTGAGCGATGGGCCGGTCGTGCTGGTGGGACATTCCATGGGGGGGATGATAAGTCTCGCTATGGTGTTGGATCACGCCATCCTGGTGGAACGGATGGTGTTGATCTGCCCCACCATCAGCGGACGTCTTTCTACCATGATAAACATCCTCATCTCCCCAATCACCCTGATGGAACGGTTCGGGCTGGGGCGCTTGCTGGTGTCTTCGGTTGAGAACGCGGTGGTCGGCCTCACCGACCGGCTGATGCGCCCGGTCTCTTTCGCCGAACGCACCAGCATCACTGAAGATGACGTCAGCCGGCTGCGCAGCGACGCCCGCCGCCCCAAAGAGGGCCGAGTCCGCGCGGAGTGCTACTTCGCCATGCGGGATAACGATTTGACCGGCAAACTGAGCGGGATCGAAACCCCCTCCCTGGTGCTATGGGGCGCTGAAGATAACACCGTGCCGCTGCGGGATGCCGGTATCGTTGCCGAAGAGTGGCCTCTGGCCGATCTGCGCATCATCCCCAATGCCGGACACTGGCCGCACTTCGAGACTCCTGAGATCACCCAGCGGCGCATTGCGGCCTTCCTGGGGCTGCCCCTGCTCAGCGACGCCCTGCATTCCCCGGTGGGCGACGACGAGATCACCCGCATCCACGAAGTGGCCCAATTCCTGGCCGGGACCAGTGTGGGCAACAACCTGAACCTCACTCAGCGCACCCGGCTGGCAGCCCAATTCAAGCCCCGGGTATTTGAAGCTTTCACCAACATCGTCAAGGTTAACGAAGCCGGACGGGAAATGTACGTGGTGCAGGATGGCACCGTAGAAGTTTGGCAGGACCCTGAAAACCCGGGCGAAAACCCCCAGCATCCCCGCCGGGTGGCTACGGTGATGCCCGGCCAAATGACCGGCGAGTTCGCCATGCTGGACGAAGGCATGCGCACCGCTGACCTGATCTCCGGCCCGGATGGGGCAACCGTGCTGGCGCTAGACCGTGACCGCCTCCTGGCCCTGCTGGAAGACGACCCGGTTCTGGGCAGCACCCTGCTCTGGAATTTCTCCACCTCCTTGTCCCAGAAGTCACGTTTCATCCTGTGGCAATTGCAGCGCACCACCGAGCGCGCCAAAGAAGCCGAGAGACGCCGAGAACGCGAGACTCAACGGCCTGTGGGGTGAAACAGTTCTTAGTTATCAGTTATTAGTGATTTAGGAATCGGCGCGAGACGGGGACGGTTAGGATTAACTACCTTTTCACTTTGCTAAATGATACTCCATCACTTGATTTTCGTCCGCTCATCCGGTAGAATAGCGCCACGATGACCAAGAAATCCCTGACCCGCCGAGACTTCCTCAAACTGGGCAGCTTGGCGATGACCAGCCTGACCTTCCGCCGGTTCTTCCCCCCGCCCCCGGAAGAGCAGGTCTTTGAAGACTTCAAACTGGGGCGGGTGACCACCCAATCCATCAACGTGCTGCGGGAACCCAGCTTTGAAAGCGAGACGGTGGACTACCGCTTCCGGGATGAGATCATCCGAATCTACGCCGAACTCACCCCCCCGGATGGCCCGGCCTACAACCCGCATTGGTACCGCATATTCGGGGGGTACGTGCACAGCGCCTGGGTGCAGATGGTCGAGATCAACCACAACCAGGTCATTGAGCAAGTCCCCGAAACCGGCAAATTGACCGAGATCACCGTCCCCTTCACCCAACCGTACCGTTTTCTCTCCTCGGGCTGGGAGGTGGTGCCCGATTTCTACCTCTACTACCAATCGGCGCACTGGATCACCGACCTGGTGGAAGGGCCGGACAAGCAGCCCTGGTATCAGATCACCAGCGAACTGGGCAACGACCAGTATTACGCCCCCGCCACCCACCTGCGCCCTATCCCATACGAAGAGATCGCCCCTCTATCCGAGGACGTTCCGCCGGAGGACAAGCACATTGAAGTTTCGCTCCAATGGCAGACGCTGACCGCCTACGAAGGCGGCCAGCCGGTCTTCCAGACCAGCATCTCTTCGGGGATTCGCTCCTCTTCAACCACCAACGGCTACCCCACCATGACGCCGGTAGGCCGCCACTACGTGCAGGTCAAGATGCCCTCCAAACACATGGGCGTCAGCCGCCTGACCGACAACTCGGGAGACCGAGCGCTCCCCGGCGTGCCCTGGACGATTTTCTTCGCCGAAGGAGGCTATGCCATTCACGGCGCTTACTGGCATAACAATTTCGGCTGGCGCATGAGCCGCGGCTGCGTCAACTCGCGCTACGACATGGCGAAGTGGCTCTTCCGCTGGACCAACCCCGTCGTCCGAGAAGGCGAATGGGAGCGGAGAGGGTTGGGGACGCGGATTGAGGTCTTGGAATAAACCTAACTGCTCAGGGACTTTCAGGATGCGGGGAAAATTGGAGAAACCCGAAACTCATTGAAAATACGACAAATTATATATAGTCTGATGTGTAATTGACGGCCCATTCAATCACTCTACAAATACACACTATGGAAAGTTTCAAATCGCTTCCGCATTGCAATTCCTTTCGAAATTGTAATCTGTTTAACCGCTAGGGTAAATGTTCTATATGGTAAAATTTATAAAAAGGTTCTTTAGCAAACTAGCTGTTTTATTCACTTCTGACAAATATGTGGACACTAATTATTCGCACTGCAGATGGGAAACCGCAAGAACACCAACTGACGCCCGGTAAAACTACGCTGGGGCGTCAATCCAACAACGACATCACTGTGGTTGATGTTTCCGCGTCCCGCAAGCACGCCGAAATAACTTTCGACAAAAAGAAAAACACCGTCAAGGTCACCGACTTGAAAAGCACCAACGGCACTTTCGTCAACCGCAGACGGATTTCGGGCGCATGCGATATAAACAACAACGATTCGATCCGCATCGGGGGCTACGTCATCACCATCAAGTATAAAGACAGCCAAGAGAAAGTACCTCAGCGAAGAAAAATGGACTCGCGCCCCTTGACGCGAGAGTTGATCCTGGAATCTCTCGACCAGCACGCGGTGCTCATGTACGACGTGGCCCGCGAATTGAACACCGTGGTTGATATAGACACCGCCCTCAGCAAGGTTGCCAGCCTGATGGAACGGGCGATGGGCGCCGACGTTTGCAAAGTCATCCTGGCCGACCAGTTCTTCCAGCTTCAGGAATTGGGCTTCCCCACTACCATCGCCCGAAAAGCCATCAAGGAACAGTCTGCCGTCATCGTCCCCAATATGAATGCCCAGCCCGAACAATTCGGGAAGAGCGCCTTCCTGATGCAGGTCCAGTCCGCCTTGTGTGTGCCGGTGATGGCGGGCAATGAGGTCATCGGCCTGATCTATTTATATAAGACCCAATCCGATAGGGTCCGGCCTTTTGACAAGAACGACGTGGAGTTGGCGGTTGCCATCAGCCACCAGACGGCTCTCACCATCCAACGGATGTACTTGCTTGATCGGGTGAGAGAGCAGAATAAGGTGCGCCAATTATTGCAGCGCTTCTTGTCACCCGCCGAGGCTGAACTTCTGGTGGAGAACTACCTCGCCACCGGCAAGCTGCCCGAGCTGGCCGAAAACACCTTGTCTATCCTCTTCATCGATATCGTCAATTCCACCGGCATGGCCGAAGAGATGTCGCCCCAAAAATTTGGCGACATTCTGGGCCATTACTACCAGGACATGACCGACATCGTATTCAAGTATGACGGCATCGTGAATAAATATATGGGCGATGGTGTCATGGCCGTGTTCGGCATGATCGGCGACGAGTCCAATCACGAGATCAATGCAACTCGGGCCGGGTTAGCGATGCTCCGGCACATAGAAAAAGACTTCCAGCAGCATCGAGAAAATTTCCAGGTCGGTGTAGGGGTCAATACCGGCACGGTGCTGGCCGGATATCTGGGCACCAAACAACGGGTGGAATTAACCATAGTAGGCGACACGGTGAACGTCGCTTTCCGGCTTCAAGACATGGCCAAACCCAACCGCCTGCTGGTTGCGCCCGGCACTGTGGCGGGGATCTCCGGGCAGTACCAGACCCAACGGGTGGGCGCGGTGACGGTCAAAGGGCGGTTGACGCCCGTGCAGGTTTATGAAGTCTTGCGGGGTTAAAAAAACGTTGAAACGTGGTGACGTTTGAACGTTTAAACGTTACTCGAAAGACAATGACGAAATACAATCCAATATCCTCGGAGGTGAGTATGAACACGTTTGCTGCATGGTTGATCCTGCTGGCTTATCTGGCCTTTGCATTGGCGCCCTGGCGGCGTTTTTTGAGCCGCGGGAGCCAACGCCTGGGCGATTGGACTGTGGCGTTGTTCCTGATTCCTTTGCTGCTGGCGACCAGCTTCCAACCCACCTGGGAGACTTTGATCCGTTTCGGCATTTATCTGGCGATTCCGACGCTCTTGCTTCGTTTGAGGCCCAAAAACGCCCGGCCCCTGGATATTTTCCACATCCTGACGATCTTGAGCCTCTGGCTGCCCATCGAACCAGACCTCTTCATTATGATCTTCAATCTGATCACGCCGGGGTTTGACCTGGCGGTCCAGGTTCCTGCGGTCTGGTTGGCCCTGCCGGGGGTTGAGGCGACTCTGGTTTCAGGCGTAGATTTGCCCATTGACATGCTCACCGCGGTTCTGCTGGTCTTGTATCTTTTCCTCTTGCGCCATCCCCTGGAAGGGACCGGCTTCAACTTCCGGCTGAATCTGGACGACTTGAAGAAGGTCAACACCGGACTGCTGATCTATACCGTCATCGGCATCCCCCTGGGATTGTTGATGGGGTTTCTGCGTTATAAACTCGATTGGCCCGGACCGGTGGACGCCATCCTCGCCCTGATCGCCGGGTACTTGCTCACCGCCCTGGCGGAGGAGATTCTTTTCCGGGGCGTCATCCAGAACTTGCTGCTGGCCCGCCTGGGCCGAGAAAAATTAGCCTTGCCCATCGCCGCCCTCATCTTCGGGATGGCCCACCTCAACAACAGCACCCCCCGCTTCCCGGAACCCAACTGGGGATACTTCCTCATGGCCTCCATAGCCGGGCTGGCCTACGGCTGGGTCTGGATGCGGACGAAGAAGGTGACCGCCTCGGCGATCACCCACGCGCTGGTTAATTTTGTCTGGGGGATTCTTTTAGGAGGCTGAAAGTTAACGTTCCAACGTTTAAACGTTATAACGTTCAAACGTTACACGTTCACATCATACTCTGTGTGGTCTTCTTTGACGCGATAGGTGTTAGGCTTTGATTTGAGATAGGCGATGAAACGATAAAGCTGGCGAGAGGCTTTGTCGGCGAGGTCTTGTGTAATTTCGAATTCTTCCTGGGTGATATAGCCAAAATCCAATGAGAGGTATAGCTGCGCTCTGACCTCCCCAGCGGAGCCTTTGGCACGGCCCAGGTAGTCAATGAACAACGCTTGCGTTCGACTCTCGAATCCCTCTGCAATATTACTCACAACAGAAACCGCGGCCCTGCGGATCTGGTCTTTTAATCCATAATCTCTCGAAAAATCGTTTTTCCGGGTCAAACGGTAAACATCATTTACCAACTCTCGGGCTGTCTTCCAGGCTTCAATATCCTCAAAGCGCTTTATCGTCGTCATTTAATCCTTCGGTGTAGGTTGAACGTTTAAACGTTTTAACGTTCAACCGTTCAACCCCCGCCGCCTAATTGTCCGATCTGGCGCAAGAGGGTCAGCACCAGCATCCCCAGGCGGAGGCCCTGGCCGGAGGAAAGCTCAACCTGGCCTTCTTCTTTTTCGGCCTGGCGCACCAAAAGGTAGGCTGCGCCCAGCCCGGTCAGCGCGCCAACCACTGCGCCCGCCAACAGGGTTTTGGATTTCCAATCTCCGTTTGATTCGGTTGTTTCGATAATTTCGTTTGAGGCCATTGGTGTCTCTCCGGCTTATAGTTTTTAGTGATTAGGTGATTAGGTAATCAGGTGATTAGGCTAATCTCATTTCCCAATTCTATCCCACAAACCTGCAACTTGCAACTTGCCTACTTGCCTACTTGCTACCTGCAACCCTATCCCCTCCCCACCAGTTTCTTCAACATCGCCAATGCCTCCTCGATGCGGAGGATCGGCTCTATGGACAGGTCGGCTGCTCGTTCGACGTAGTCGCCCAGGCGGGAGATGGTATCCTGAAGCTGGCGGGCGTAGGGCGGGATGATGCCGATCATCTGCATGACGACGAAGACCAGCCCTACCAGGAAAAGGGTGAACAGCAGGGTGATGCCCATGAGGGGGATGATGAGGAAGATCAAGGAGATGTCGGCCCAGCGGCTGGCATCGCCCTCCCCGCTCAACCCCGTCCAGGCTGCCAACACCGCCACTGTCATAATTACCAGTAGAAATAAGATGATTGGCAGGGTGATCTGCAAGAACACCTCCCGGCGGTGCTTGTCCCGGGTGATGGGATTCGGTTTGGGGGTCCGGCGGGGGAATTGGTCGCTCATCAGGATTATATTTTAGCACGAATTAGGACTTACGCACTTCAGAAACCTTGCGAAGGTGTTTTGAGAAATTACGACAGTATGCAAACGATTGTAAAGTATAAAATTCCTTTATAAACAGAGGAACCTTCGCAAGGTTGCCATTAAGTCTTTCAACTGCGTAAGTCCTAATTATAGAGCCACGTTGGAATTCATTGAGATAAACGTAGAGACGACGTCGCTTCGCTACGCGAGTCGTCTCCGGTTATCAGTCCAATAACGAATCCCCCCAACGCGTATTCACCCCTACCTACCCTCCAACAACAAGATCAAATTGGTCATCAGCACGTTCAGATCGGCCAGCGCGCCGGCCGGATCTTCTTCCATATTATCCAGGGCGTCGTCCAGGCGAGTCAGCATTAAATCTACTATTTCGGCCTCGTCGCCTTCCAAAATATCGGCCAGGGACTCCAACGTATCCTCCGTATCCTTCAAGTGCAGGCGGGCGCCCCCCCGGGGGGCGTCGCGCAAGGCCCAACCGGCGTCATTAACCAAGGCCACCACAAAAAAGAGCCAGGCCTGCGTGTCAATCTGGTCTTGCAACCGCCGCGACTTTCTCGCCGCGGGCAGGTAGAGCAGAAAGAAAGCGGTCAGCACACCCAGGGTGAATAAACCGGCCACCGCCACGGCCCAACGCAAAGCGCGCTTGAAAAATACACTTGCCTTGCTTTCGGGTTCAGGCCCCTTCGGAATTTGCGAATCTGCCTTGGGCGGCTTATCGTATGAGCGCAGCGGCTGGGTGGGAACATCTTCTAAACCTTCAAATGGGGCTTCCTCCCCGGAAGGTTTCTCTTGGGATTCGTCTTGGTCTGCATACATGGTATAAATCCTTTGAATTGAGTCTGAATAATATTCTTAGATTATACATCAGGGGCAGAAATCGGGACAGATAATCCTCCGTAGAATCTTTAAGTTCATAAGGAAATAGAAGATGGGACCGGCGCAGGC
>CBDUUP010000208.1:0-7889 GCA_965370435.1 uncultured Anaerolineales bacterium
CGGTTGGGGGAGGGGCGAGGGTTTCGGTTGGGGCTGCCTCTTCGGGGGCGGAGTTGCAGCCGGTGAACAGGATCACCAATAAGAAAAATACCAATACAATTTTGAGGTTCACAAACGAGGTTCTCAGCATAATTTTCCTTTCGCCGTTAAAACCCTAAGGGTCTCAAACGACCGTAGGTCGTCAGATCCTTAGGGTTTTCTTGCGGCCTTTCAAGGCGGGTAAGAGCGTCAAAGCTATCCCGAAAAGCAGCGCGGAGGCGCTCAATTCCGAGACGGCTGGGCTGGAGGCGCCGGCCAACTTCTCGGCGACGTAGTTCTCCACCACCCGCTCCAGGACGGCCAAGGGCATGGAGCCGTTGCTCAACACGATGCGATGGAACTCGATGAGGTCGAAATCATCCCCCAACTGGTCCATCGCCAGTTGGCGCAGTTCCAGGATATTCAACATGCCGACCATGTAGGAGGTGGACTGCCCCGGCCAGACGACGTACCGGGCGATCTGGCCTTCGGCGTAGCCTTCGTCGTGGCCGACGTTATCCACCCAGAAATCCACCGCCTGGTCGAAAGACCATCCTTGGGCGTGGATGCCGGTGTCCACCACCAGACGAGCCGCGCGGAAAGCCTCGTACTGCAAACGGCCCAGATTGCCGTAGGGATCATCTTCGTACCAGCCCAATTCCCAGGCCAGCTTTTCGGCGTACAGCGCCCAGCCCTCGGTGTAGCCATTGAAGCCGACGTAATTCCTGAACGTGGGCAGATTCATCTCTTGGGCCAGGGATATCTGGAGGTGATGTCCGGGAACCGCCTCATGGTAAGCCAGAGATTTCATCTGGTAGATCGGCTCCCCCCTGCTGTCGAGGGTGGCGTAAAACGCGCCGGGGCGGGACCCATCCACGGTGCCGCGCTGGTAATACCCCCCAAAAGCGGCCCCGATGACGACCACGTCAAACCGGGGGAAGACGTCAAAGGCTTCGACCAGCCTCTGGTTGGCGGTCTCGATGATTTCTTCATAGGCCGACACCACCTGGTTCATCGGAACCACCCCGCCCATCGAAATCACCTGATTGAAGGCGGTATGCAAATCGAGGTCTTCGGAGATGCCCAACTCGGCGAAGAGAACCTCCATCTCGGCGTGGATGCGGTCCAACTCCTGGAGGCCCAGTTGGTGGATCTCGTCCGCGCTCATGTCGGTGGAATTGTGGCTCCGCAAGATGTAGGCGTAAAACTCCTCCCCGTTCTCGAACTGACCAAAACCGTCGCCGGGGGAGGCGGAGTCTCTCAAGTTTTCTAAATAAGACACCAATTCCTGATAGGATGGGAGTACAGAGGTGGTGATAATCATTTCGGCCCTAACCAACAAAGCCACCATGTCGGTGTCGCTGAGGCCTTCCAATCCGTTCAACTTCTCGGCAAAAGCAGTGTAAAAGGGCATCGCCGTCGCGCTGGCGCTGGTCAGTTCTCGCAGTCCGTACAAGGTCCAATCAAAGATAATTAGAGGCGGGATCACGCCGATCTCCTCCCTACGGAGGAGGCCATCCATAAGTTGGTCCATCTTGTTCTCCACCAAAGCCAGGCGGGTGAGGTAATCCTCGGCATCTTGCAGCGTGTTCAGAGGATGGATCTCAGCGAAGAAATCCATGATCTGAGAGGGAACGCTGGTGATAGGGAAGTAGGTGGCCGGGTAGTTGTAGTACATGAATTCATGCCCCGCCACCAGATCCTCCAAGTACCACTCGTAAACGTCATAGGAGACCTGCTGTTCGGGGGTCAGGGAGTCCCGGTCATAGTCTTGCAGCATCGCCAGAATAGTGATCTCCACCTGCTGGGTCTCGCGGAGGTAGTCATCGGAGATGTCGGTGAGGGTGACTTCCGGCAAAAATTCTCCAAAGCCTGCGCCAACCATGGATTCAGGGTCTCGCATGGACATTTCGTTGAAGGAGGTTTCAAAGAAAGCATCAATATCCAACCCTTCCAACCTGGCAATCAGCCAATCCACGTTGATAGGCGCGGGGGTGCTGGTAGGTTGTTTCGGGGGGCTGTCGGTGAAGGTGGGGAGGAAAGTGGGGGAGGGGTTCCCTACAGAGGGGGCGGGGGCGGTGGTGGAGCATCCTCCGGCGACGATCACTGCGAGCAGCAAGAGCAGGATGAGTTTGAGTTTATTTGGGTAGGTTTTCATTTTCTTTCTCCTAATTGACTTGAACTTGAAAAAACCGAGGAGTAGAGAATAGTGAATAGAGATTAGAGAAGGGATACTTGAGAAATCAATCGCTGAGCAACTATGTTTCTATTCTCTATTCACCAATCTCCATTTATCTTTTCCTAGTCGTATACATGATGACTTCTTATTCAGAATGCCTCTATGGATTGAAGAATCACCGTTCACTCCTCAGGGGCGATTCCCCAGAGGCGGACCGTGCTGTCGGCGCTGACGCTGGCGATGAGGTTGCCCTGGGGGCTGAAGGCCACCCGCAACACCATGAAGAAATGGCCCCTGAGGGTGGCAACATTCTCGCCGGCGCTTACATCCCAAAGCCTGACCATAAGGTCGTTACCGGCGGAGACCAACAAGCGCCCATCCGGGCTGAAGTCCACGCCATTCACCAGTTGGTTATGGCCTTCAAAGGTTCTGACGGTCTGTCCAGTGGCCGGGTCAATCAACCAGACCAGATCGTCGTCACAGGCCGCGGCGAGAAGGCTTCCGTCGGGGCTGAAGGCGAGGTGGCTGACAATATCGCCAGGTTCCCGGAGGACCCATAACTCCTCACCGTTCTCAGCGTCCCATAACCTAACCGTACTGTCCGGGCTGCCGGTGGCGATGGTCCGGCCATCGGGGCTGAATGTGGCGGACAGAGTCGACAAAATCCCTTCTCCATACTCCCAAATCAATTGGCCGGTGGCGACATCCCAGACCTGGACGCCGCTGCCCCAACTGGCCGAAACCAGCTTCTGCCCATCGGGACTGAATTCCACGTCCCAGATCCCCCCTTCACCGGGTTGGAAGGTGTCCTGGGGAAGGCCCAGATTGAGGTCCCAGAACTTGACCACGCCATCAACGCCTCCCGAGGCCAGAATGGTCCCATCGGGACTGAAATCAACCCCCACCGCGAAGCCCGACTCTCCGGGGAGGGTATGGGTCTGTTGGCCGGTGTCCAGGTCCCAAACAAAGATAGCTTCGTTCAAACAGGCGGCTGCCAGGGTCTTCTGGTCGGGGCTGAAGGCGACGGTACACTGCGCCAGGACCAAGTTATTGAGCGCGGGACCGTCAAGCGCCCGCAGTTGGACCACCTCATCCACGTTTTCAAGCGTTATCGGCTGAAGAACCGGCAGCGGCTCGGGGGTGTTGGTCGGGGTCGGCGGGATGCGGGTGGGCCTAACATAGGTCGGGGTTGGGGTTGGTTCCGGTGGGGCAGTGGCGCAGGCAGACAGGACCGCCAGCCCCAGGCCAACTATCATCAAGGGTAACAACCTCTTCATCTCAAATCTCCGGGGTCAGGGATTGGCGAGGGCGTCGGTATTAGCTTCCAGGAGGGCAACGCCGTCTGGATTTTCGGGCAGGGGTTCAGTGGACACAATGGCGGGGAGGATGAACTCCCGCAGCATTTTTTCAGGCGTTGTAAAGGCGGCGCCGTCTGGATCGCTGGTGAAAACCACCACCAGGTCATACTCCGGGTAGACAAAAATGAACTGTCCGGCATAGCCCAAGGCCATGTAGAATCCATCCGCGTCAATCCACCATTGGTAGCCGTAGCCATCTTGCAGGGTGGCCGGGATGTAGGACTGGGTGGAGGCCTCCACCCAGGCGGAAGACACGATCTGCTCGCCGTCCCAGATGCCTTCGTTCAGGTAGAGGTAGCCGATCTTGGCCATATCGTGGGGGGTCAAGTAGATGTCGCTGTAGCCCAGCGAGATACCCTGGTCGTTGGCTTCCCAGGCTATGTCGGTGATCCCCAGAGGGGAGAACAGGTTTTCCCTGCCGAAGGCGAGGGCGTTGACTCCGGTCAATTCCTGGAGGATGGCGGAGAGCAGGAAGGAGCCGCTGTTGCAGTATTCGAAATAAGTCCCTGGATGGTGGGCCATAGGCAGGTCGAGTATGTCCTGCACCCAGTCTTCGCTGCTATCGAACAAGGCGCGCAACTGCTCCCAATCATATAAATACGAATCCCGGCAATCCAACCCGTTGGACATGGTCAAGACATCCTCCAGGGTCATCGCCTCCTTGGCCGCGTCCATGTTGGCAAAGGTACGGTCAGGGAAGAAATCCAGAATCGGTTGATCCACGCTCTCGATATAGCCCTGGTCAATGGCGATGCCGATCAAGATGGAGACCACGCTCTTGGTGCAAGAGAAGATGATGTGCTTCTCCCCTGTGCTAAAAGGTTGAATGTAAGCGTCCGTCACCACGTACCCATTACGGACCACCATCACGCTGTCCAGGTCGTAATTCCGGGCCTCGATACGGGCCAGCATGTCGGCCAGTATCTCCGAGTCCATCCCCTGCTCTTCGGGGGTGGAAGTGCGCCAGCCGTTGGTGGGCCAATCGGTTGCAATGGGAGCGGCCGGGGGCGAGGTAGGTAAGGTAGATGATGAGGGAGCGGTCAGCGTCGGCCAGACGTAGGCGACTGTCTCGGTTGAATCCGGCAGAGCCGGCGTTTCAGCCGCCTGACCGCATCCGGCCAGGAACAGCAATCCCAGTAATAAAAGTTTCCATTTTTTCACGTTTGACTCCTTATAGTAACCAATAAATTTCAATCACTATTCATATTAACGCCCCCAGCGCTAAAAACCTTCACCGCGAGGGTGTGAAGTTGGGGGTTTTTAGTGACTAAAGTCACTAAAACGTTTACGAAGTCGGCCTGCGCCGACTTGAAAATGTTTTAGTCCGCCGAAGGGCGGACTTCGCAGTTGTTGGTGCGACTTTAGTCGCTAAGCGCTCAAAAACCGAAATACACCCGAGGTGTGGACGTAAACATTGCCACTTTAAACCTCCCGCAGGTTGTTTTGCAGCCCGAATTGTCCAATCTAGCCCGGTTTGTTCCTTAAAAATGGCTGCTTTAGAGAAACCTGCGGGAGGTTGCGCGCTGCCATGCCATCTTTTGCATCCACAAAGTAGAGAAATATTCTTATCTCAATTTAACCAAACCCACCTAAAAGGCGTTAAAATGAGGGTACCTCCTGGCAAGAAGTCAGGAATAGTAGTTGCACCGCTTCTATTAATTGGCACATGAGGAGCAAAATCATGAAAATCCGAAAATTTATCCTGTATTTCCTACTCATCATCGCGCTCAGCGGCTGCGGCAAAGAGGAGACCCCTCCCCCCGAAGCGCAGGCAGGCATCGCCGCGGTAGACAGCATCGAAGTCTTGATCTTGAACACCGCCCCCCTGGAAGCCCAGGTAGTGATCCGGGGCAACCTGCCCAATAGCTGCACCATCATTGACACAGTAACCGTGGGGCGGCAGGACAGCACCTTCACCGTCGTCATCACCACCACCCGGCCGGTGGAATCAGTCTGCCCGGATGAGCCGGTCCCTTACGAGAAGATCATCTCGCTGGACGTGTACGGTTTGCCCGCGGGGACTTACACCGTGATCGTCAACGAAGCCAGCGGCTCTTTCGTATTCTCCACCGACAACGTCTTGACCACTCCCACACCCACCGACCCGGCCAACGGCTCCATCAGCGGAACCGTCTGGCACGACGTTTGCGGCGTGGGCGGAGACCCGGAGGCGGGCACCGAACTGGTCTCCCCAGGGTGCATCGAACTTTCGGAAGGCGGCTACCGGGCCAACGGCATCCTGGAAACTGACGAACCCGGCCTGGAGGGCGTGCGGGTATATCTGGGGATGGGGGCCTGCCCCTCCGACGGCCTGGCGACTGCGACGACGGGAACCGACGGCGCATTCACTTTCACCGGTCTCTCTGTCGGAACTTACTGTGTCTCCATAGATCCGTTCACCGCCCAGAACACCTCCCTCCTGATCCCCGGCCTGTGGACTTTCCCCGCCACCGATGTGGGCTACTCCGAGATCACGGTGCAAGCTGGCGAGGCGGAAGAAAATGTGAATTTCGGATGGGATTTTGGATTGCTGCCCGCCATCAACACGGAAGACTGCACCGATCAGGTCGAGTTCATCTCCGATATCACCGTACCTGATGACACCCTCTTCGCCCCCGGGACGCCCTTCACCAAGACCTGGCGGCTGCGCAACACGGGCACCTGCACCTGGGGGCCGGGCTATTCGCTGGTCTTCATCAGCGGAGAGCAAATGGACGGCCTGCCCATCTCTCTGCCGGTGGTCTACCCCAACAACAACGTTGACCTCTCCATTGAAATGATCGCCCCGGCGGAGGACGGCGAATACCGCAGCGACTGGCAGCTTCAGAATGTGGAGGGAGATCTCTTCGGAGTGGGCGAGAACTACGACGAGACCTTCTTTGTGAAGATCATCGTAGACTCGGGCTTGATCCCCGCGGGCAATCTGAGCGGGGTCGTGTGGGACGACCAATGCGAAGTGGTGGACGACGCACCCTCAGCGGGCTGTGTGGACGACGGCAGCGGCGGCTACATCGCCAACGGCGTCCAGGACGAGGGCGAAACCGGCATCAGCGGGGTGAAGGTCGAACTCTATGCCGGACCCTGCCCTGCCAGCGGCGATCCCCTGGCGACGACGTCCACCGACGCCAACGGCGAGTACACCTTCACCAATCTGGAGGCGGGGGATTACTGTGTGGTGATCGACCCATTGGACGACCAAAATCTCCCCATTCTGGTTCCCGGAAAATTCTCCGCTCCCGGCGTGGGGGTTGGCTTCATCAGCCTCACTCTGGCGGAGGACGAGATCAAGGGTGAGGTCAGTTTTGGCTGGGATCATGAGGAATAAATTAGATCACTGAAACACTGCTATGTTTTGTGGTTAAATTACTATTTGGATTTTCATGGGAAATTTTGGTGAAATGCACTGGCTGTATTTTGCCACAATATGAGAAGGAGAAATTAATATGAAAAAAATATGGCTAATAATTCTCGTCTTCGGTCTGGGGTTGGCTCTGGGGGGATGCGGAACGGCGACCGATGACGATACCCCCCCTCCCCGCGGCAAAAAGGAAGCCGTAATTGAATACATGGAAGTCGTTTTCCTGGAATCCTTCCCTCTGCAAGTACACGTCAGCATCACCGGCTACCTGCCGGACGGTTGTGTGAGCGTTGACAAGATCACCACCGATCGAAACGGCAATGAATTCACCATCACTATCAAGACCGAGCGGCAGACCGGGGTAGCCTGCACCGAAGCCACCGTTCCCCTGGAAGAGAACGTCCCCCTGGATGTGTACGGCCTTCCGGCTGGCGTGTACACAGTTGTCGCATTTAGCAGCAATCAATTCACCGTGAAATTCGAATTCACCCAGGATAACATCCTTCAGGACGACGCCCTTCCCCGGCACCCCGCTGTAGAGGCCGCTATCGCCGACCTGGCCGAACAGCTTGGCGTCGCGCCCGAGGACATCACCGTGGTTGACTCTTTGGATACCGATTGGCCGAACGCCTGTCTGGGGCTGGCCGAGGAAGACGAGGCCTGCGCCGAGATCATCACGCCCGGCTACATCGTCATCCTGGAGGTAGACGGGCAAAGGTACGAGTATCACACCAACTCAGACGGCAGCAGCTTGAGGTATTTCCAGGTTGAGGAGTGAGGTAGTTTGAATTAGGCGGGTGTTAATTATCTAGAATAGTGTTTCTTAACCACACAGGCACGAAGACACGAAGAAAAAAGTGTCTTCGTGTTTTTATATCTTGATAGGGGTGCATTTCAATTTGGGGAAAATTAGCGCGACAAAGCGACTAAAGTCGCACCAACAACTGCGAAGTCCGCCCTTCGGCGGACTAAAACA
>CBDUUP010000209.1:0-7888 GCA_965370435.1 uncultured Anaerolineales bacterium
GGCACATCGGGGGGGAGGGGGCGCGTGACCAGCCCATGGAATGCCCCGGCGAGGCGGTGGCCGCACCCAGCATGGCCGACCGTTTTTCGATGGCCAATCTGGCCATCGAAGCCGGGGCCAAGACCGGCCTCTTCGCCGCAGACGACAAGGCCCGTCAGTTCGCTGAAAAACGATGCGACCGGGAGGGACAGTATTGGCAAAGCGACCCGGACGCCGAGTACGTCGAGGTTTATGAATTCGATGTCTCCAAAATGGAGCCATTCGTCGCCCTGCCTTTCCTGCCAGAGAACGTCAAGCCGGTATCCGAGGTGGCCGACCTGGAAATTGACCAGGTGGTTATCGGCATGTGCACCAACGGCAATCTGGAAGACCTGCGGGCCGCGGCGGAGATTTTGAAGGGACGCAAGATCCACCCCCGGGTGCGGGCGGTGATCGTGCCCGGCACCCAGAAGGTGTACCTGGAGGCGATGCGGGAGGGGTTGGTCGAGATTTTCGTGGAGGCCAACTGCTCGGTGAGCACACCCACCTGCGGCCCTTGCTTGGGCGGTCACATGGGTGTCTTGGCGGACGGAGAGCGGTGTGTCTCCACCAGCAACCGCAATTTCCGCGGACGGATGGGGCATATCGACAGCGAGGTGTACTTGACAAATCCTTACGTGGCGGCGGCTTCGGCGGTGGCGGGGCGGATTGCATCGCCGGAGGAGATTGGATTATAAATTTCCCTTCCGTAGGGGCGCAGCAGTGCTGCGCCCCTACGGAAGATTGGGTGTTTTTTGGGAATGACATGTTCCATGGATTTGTGATTATTTTTCGGATATACTCAAAGGATTGCTATGACTGCTGAAGATAAGAAAATTACAAATGACCAACCGGATGGGGCGGGGATTCGGGGGAAGGCTTGGAAATTTGGGAAGAATATTGATACGGATGCCATTATCCCGGCGCGGCGATGCAATACATCCGACCCGGCAGAATTGGCTCTTTACTGCATGGAGGACGCCGACCCGGATTTTGTGAACAAGATGCAGCGCGGCGACTTGATCGTCGCGGACACCAATTTCGGATGCGGCTCCTCGCGGGAGGTGGCGCCATTGACCATCAAGGCCGCCGGAATCTCCGCGGTGATCGCCAAGTCGTTCGCCCGGATATTCTTCCGCAACGCCATCAACATCGGCCTCCCCATCCTGGAATGCCTCGCGGCTGTGGACGGCATCCAGGAAGGCGATGAGGTAAAGGTAGATCCGTCTGCCGGAGTTATCCACAACCTCACCCGTGAGGAAACTTACCAGGCCGAACCGTTCCCCGAATTCTTGCAGCGCATCATTGACCAGGGCGGACTGTTGGCCTACGTTGAAGAGAGATTGGAAATTGAAGCCCAAGGAGAAACAGCATGATTGACTTTGAACTGACCGAAGAACAAAAAAGCATGCGGGATATGGTGCATCGCTTCACCGAAAAAGAGATCCGGCCTATTGCGGCGGAGTATGACGAGAAAGAAGAAGTTCCCTGGGACGTCATCCGAAAAGCGGCTCAAACCGGGCTGTTGTCCTATTACATCCCGGAGGAATATGGCGGGGGCGGGGTCACTGACGAGATCGTCCACTTGCTGGTAAGGGAGGAACTCTCCTGGGGCTGCGCGGGGATCGGCAGCGTCATTGGCGGCACCAGCCTATGCGCGACGCCCATCCTCCTATCCGGGAACGAGGACCAGAAAACCAGATTCCTCTCTCGCATCTGCGAGCCTGGAAAAATGGCGTTGGGGGCATTTGCTCTCACCGAACCCGGCTCAGGGTCTGACGTTGCCAGTATGGCGACCGAGGCGCGGTTGGATGGGAAGGATTACGTCATCAACGGCGGTAAAACCTTCATCACCAATGGCGGAATCGCCGATGTTTATGTGATCTTCGCCACGGTGGACGCCAGCAAAGGCCACCGGGGCATCACCGCTTTCATCGCCGATAAAGATACGCCCGGCCTGATCCCCGGCAAGAAAGAGAAAAAGATGGGAATACGCGCCTCCCACACGGCATCGATTTCCTTTGAAGATATGCGCGTGCCGGTGGAGAACCGGCTTGGGGAAGAGGGCGAGGGCTTCCAAATCGCCATGAAGACCTTTGAACACACTCGTCCCCGCGTAGCATCCTCTGCGCTGGGGGTGGCCCGGGCGGCTTACGAATATGCCCTGGAATACGCTCAGGAGAGAGTCCAGTTTGGCAAACCCATCATCCGCCACCAGGCGGTGGCCTTCATGTTGGCTGATATGGCAACCCAGATCAACGCTGCCCGATGGTTATGCTGGCATGCCGCCCACCTGGTAATCCAGGGAAAACCCAGCAGAAAGGAGGCCAGCATGGCCAAGGTCTTCGCCGGGGATACGGCCATGAAGGTGACCACCGACGCGGTTCAAATCCTGGGCGGGTACGGCTATAGCCGGGAGTATCCGGTGGAAAAATGGATGCGGGACGCCAAGATCATGCAGATCTACGAGGGGACGGCCCAGATCCAACGGCTCATCATCGCCCGTGAGTTGGCGAGGAATTGATTCGAAGAACAAATCAACCGCAGAGTGCGCGGAGAATAACTGTAAAGCTTGACGTTCTCTGCGGTAAAAATATCTAGGAGCATGAATGAAAACTTATAACATTGGCCTTCTCCCAGGAGACGGTATCGGCCCTGAAGTTGTCGCTGAAGGGATGAAGGCGCTGCGTTCGGTGATGAAGGATGGTGATTTTGACTGCAATTTTGTTGATTACCCGTATTCGGGCGAATATTACCTGCGCACCAAAGAGTTAGTTCCAGAAAGCGTGATCGAAGAATGGCGCGGGTTGGACGCGGTCTTCCTGGGCGCTATCGGCCACCCAGACGTAGAACCTGGACTGGTGGAGCGTTCAGTTATCCTGGGTTTGCGATTCGGGCTGGATCTTTACATCAACCTGCGCCCCATCAAGCTCTATGCCGCCCATCTGTGCCCTATAAAAGACAAAGGCCCGGAGGACATAGATTTCACCGTTATACGCGAGAACACGGAGGGGCTGTACGCCCAGATCGGGGGTATCCTAAAAAAGGGGACGCCGGATGAAGTTTCAACCGTGCAAGGCGTATATACCCGTAAAGGGGTTGAGCGGGCCATCCGCTACGCTTTTGAGACCGCCCAGGCGCGGTCCGCGGCGCGTGGCAGGCCCCCCCGCGTCACCCTGGTGGATAAGGCCAATGCGATCCGTCCCCACGACATCTGGACACGGACCTTCGCCGAAGTGGGCGAAGAGTTCCCCGACGTAGAGCAAGACCACGCCTACGTGGACGCCTGCACGATGTGGATGATTAAAAACCCGGAATGGTTCGAGGTGATCGTGACCACCAATTTGTTCGGAGACATTATCACCGACCTGGGAGCCATGCTGCAAGGCGGGATGGGCATCGCCGCATCTGGAAATCTGCACCCCGGCAAGACCTCCATGTTCGAACCCATTCACGGTTCAGCGCCCAAGTACGCCGGGAAGAACGTCGCCTGTCCGTTAGGCGCGATCATGGCTGCCAGCATGATGTTGGATTACCTGGGAGAGAAATCTGCCGGGCAGCGGATCGAGGGCGCGGTCGCCCATTTGCTTTCCAGCGGGGCGATCCCATCCGCAGATGCGCGCAGCGGTCTGAGCACCACACAGATCGGGGATATGGTCGTGGAGGTGTTACAAAAAGAGCAGGTATAAAATTTAAAGTCAATAAGATGATATGATACATTTGGTCGTTGAGATTGAAAAATGGTTCAAGTGGCAGGCAGCAACCCTATAAAGAAATCAGAACAGGAGATTTATTAGAATAATGCTACCATTTTTACAAGTAATCCTAGTATTAGCTCTCATCATTACACTGGCAAAAGCTGGCGGCTACTTGAGCTATAAATTGGGACAGCCCGCTGTTGTTGGTGAAGTATTGGCCGGTTTAATTTTAGGACCGTCGGTATTGAATTTCTTAAATTGGTCGTTTTTTACAGATGCTCATCTAGGAGAAACCATCACGCATTTCGCGGAACTGGGGGTATTATTATTGCTCTTTATAGCGGGGCTAGATCTGCACCTGTCTGATCTGGTAAAGTCTGGTAAAACTGCTGCAATGGCCGGGGCATTGGGTTTTTTCTTGACTTTAGGTATGGGGTTTATGCTAGCCCGGCTCTTCTCATTTGATACTCCAGAAGCGCTGTTTATTGGTCTAATTCTAGCGCCAACCAGTATTGGCATATCGGCTCAAACCTTGATGGAATTAAAGGTGCTGCGAACAAAAGTGGGCACTACTTTATTAGGAGCGGCTGTTGTAGACGACACAATGGGCGTATTAGGAGTGTCTTTGTATCTTGCCTTTTTCTTGGGGGGAGCCACAAGCGGCGCTTCAAGCATATTGCTGATATTGCTTAAAATGATTTTATTTATGGTTGTCGCCTCAGCGATAGGTTTGTGGCTATTACCCAAGCTAGCTCAATATATTGATAAACTTCCAATCAGCCAAGGCTTGGTCGCTTTTGCCTTTACTACGGCGCTTTTTTACGCCTGGTCAGCCGAAGCGCTGGGGCAAATGGCCGCGATTATTGGCGCATTTATGGCCGGGCTTTTTCTTGCCCGCAGCCCTCTAAAAGACAAAATTGAAAGAGGTTTAGCGTCCATAGCCTATGGTGTATTTGTGCCCATCTTTTTTATCAATGTGGGTTTGTCTGCAAATGTGCGCCAAATTTCAGTCAGTGGATTATGGTTGCTGGCTGGAATGCTATTGGTAGTCATTTTGTCTAAATTAATTGGCGCTGGGCTAAGTGGACGTTGGGGAGGAATGACGAATCGAGAATCTCTACAGCTTGGTTTTGGCATGGTTCCTCGAGGAGAGGTTGTTTTAATCATTGCTGCTGTTGGTATTACGGAAGGATTGATCAATTCAAGCGCTTTTTCTACAATAGTCGTATTGGTCATTATCACCACAATAATAACTCCGCCTATTTTACGAAATTTGTTTTCTAATCAGAAAACAAATTTATTACAAGAAATGTAAAGCAAGGAGATCACTATGTTCTATTTAGTCGTTTTTGTGCTCAATGATCCAGATAAGTGCAGCCATCTTCTTGATGCTTGGGAAAACGCCGGCATAAGAGGTATCACAATATTAGAAAGTTCAGGACTGGGGCGGGCAAGGCAAGCTGGCATAAAAGATGATTTGCCCCTAATGCCAAGTCTTAGCGATCTATTTAAGAATTCAGAGACTCGCCATCGGACATTGTTTTCCATTGTAAACGGTCAGGAGAAAATAGACGCTCTTGTTAAAGCTACACAATCTGTTGTGGGGGATCTAGAGCAAGAAAATACCGGTCTTTTATTTACAGTGGCTGTAGATCAAATATTTGGTAAAAACCGACTGTAGACAAAATGTGAAGGTAAATGGTGCTTATTCCAGCAGGCAGGTATTCTTTTTCAAGACTTTTGGAGGGTTTAGCCAGACACACTGCCGGTCAAACTCGCTAAAGGTCGCTTTTAGAGTGAAATCTAGGCGTAAAATAGGCTGATTCAGGCCCTGATTTTGTCTGAACTTAAACTAACAACTAAGAAATATTAATTTCTTTGTCACGGTTGGGTGGGTTTCCTATTGGCAAAGCTCTCTCCCAGTTCGATTATTCGCCGAAATCCATGCTCGAGTATTTCTTCCAGTTCGAGGGCGGTGGCTTCAAAGGCCTCGAGCGGGCTGGCGATTGGGTCAGCGACATCGAATTTCTTTCCCGTCATCTCGGATAGGAGAAATATCTGCTCTTTCTTATCCGGGAATTCGACTTGGAGGGCTTCTTTATGGCCTCGCTCCATGGTCAAGATCAAGTCTGCGGTGTCTATGATGGCGCGGGTAACGATCCGTGAACGATGGCGGCGGTAGTCTATTCCGCGTTGATCCAAAACTTGAATTGTCCCCTGGGCAGCGGCGAAGTCATTTTCCCCCCAGGTCCCCGCAGATTGAATCTGCCACGCTGGTTTCAGTCCACGCGAGGTGAGCATGGCGTCGAATAATCCGGCGGCCATCGGCGACCTGCAAATGTTGGCGGTGCAAACGAAGAGAAGGTTGGGCATCGGGATTATCAAATTTTTGAGGTTAGTTTTCTGGTCCATTACGGGGGTGATGAGTCACTCACCTGCCAGGAAAGCGGCGCCATACTCTCGGATAAGTCCCCACATCGGGCATGTAGATCCATTCGCCTTCTGGGTCATTTCCTTTTGATACGAGACAAAAAGCTCCGCTTTTGTTTCCCACCGTTCACCGAGTCTATGCTATCGCCGTTGGCTGTGTCGGCTGAATAATAATCGCTGCCATAGTAGTAAGGATTGTAATAATATCCGTATTGGTAGGCATGGCTGCGGGCGATGCGGTTGAAGACAACGCCTAATATCTTGATGTTCGACCGCTCCAATTGATCCAGGGCGGTTCGCACTGCGCCCATTTTTGTGCGCCCCGGTTGGACGATCAATAAGATGCCGTCAGCCCGAGCCGATAAAACCAGGGAGTCGGCCACCAGGAATGGCGGGCTGTCAATGATGATGACGTTGGCCAGGGCCTTTAATTCGGTCAAGAACTGATCCATCATGCTGGAACCGAGCAGTTCGGCGGGGTTGGGAGGCAACTTTCCGCTGGTGATGACCTTCAAGCTAGCCTCGCCCAGTTTCCATTCTCGGGCTACGTCGTGGACGCTGAGACGATCAATGAAGTATTCGCTCAAACCGATGCGGTTTTGTATGCCCAGGTAATTGTGCATGCGGGGGCGGCGCATGTCGCCGTCAACCAATACCACTTCTTTGCCGCTCTGGGCCATGACGAGGGCCAGGTTGGCGGCCACGGTGGTCTTCCCCTCCCCCGGTCCCGCGCTGGTCACTAGGATGGTTTTTAATGGCGAAGTCACTTCGGTGAACTCAAGGTTGGTACGCAAAGTGCGGAAGGCTTCGGTGATGGGCGAGCGAGGGTTATCGGCCACGTAAGCCTGGGCCTCCCCTTTCATTTCGGCAATATATCCCACAATGGGCAGTTTCAGAGTTTCAATCACCTCGTCAGGCGATTTGATAGTGTCATCCAAATATTCGACCAGGAACACGAAGCTCCCGGCGATCATCAGGCCAGCAACAGCCCCCAGGACGGCATTGGCGAAGGTCTTGGGTCGGATAGGATTCCTGCCTGGTTTGGCGGGGGTTACCAGTTCAACCACCGAAAAGGACTGCGCTTCGGCGATGCGGATGAGTTCGTAGCTCTGCAAGAGACTGGCGTAGATCTCCCGATATTGGCTCAGGATCGATTCGATGCGGTCGCGTTCAAGCCGGTTCGCATCGGTGTCCGCCAGGCCAGTCAGCAATGCCACATGTTCATCAATGAGTTGGCGCTGCTCTTCTAGATTGGTTTCCAGACTCGCTTTGGAGGCTGCATAACGCGATGTTTGGGAGGCGTATTGAAGTTCGCCAAACACCACAACCAAGGTATTGGCAAACTCAGCGGCCCGGTCGGGATCGCTATCTTCAACCGTCACGGACAATACCTGGGTATCGCGGATCTGTTGAACAGAAATTTGGTCGGGCCAAATCCGGTAGCCCAATTCATCATATGCTGCTTCCAACACCTTATCGGCGACCAGGAGTTCGGTGTAGGTCTGGATCAACTGCTGCCCGCTCAAATATCCCAGGTTGGACAGTTCATCTCGGGGAGGCTGGGAGATAAAAATCTTGGCGGTGGACTGGTAGATCGGGGTTTGATAATAACTAGCAATATAGGCGCTCACCCCTCCGATGAGAACTCCCAAAATCAAGAGCCACATCCATTTCCGCAACAGAGTCAAATACTTTCTAAGTTCCATACGTTCTCAAAAACGATCGTTTCATGGGCAAACAAT
>CBDUUP010000210.1:0-7812 GCA_965370435.1 uncultured Anaerolineales bacterium
GGGGGTTTTTGGGGGGGGTAGCCCCGCCCCTTCCTGGGGGGTGTTTTTTGGGGTGGGGGGGCGTTTGTGGGTGGTTTTGACGCGGGGGCCTTTTATGTGGTGGGGGGGCGGGGAGCAGATTCGTTGGGCGCGGGCGCGGCATTGGGGGCAGGGGAGGCGGTTGTGGTTGTCGGTGTAGTTGAGGTGTTTGTCGAAGGTGTGGCCGCAGTCGGGGCAGCGGTATTGGTAGGTGGGCATTGTGGTCTCCGGGTGGTGATTGGTATTATGATTCCAGTTTATAGTGTAAGGGGATGGCGTTAGAATGGCGCAAGGGGGAGGTTAATGTTTTGTATGAGAAAAACCCCAAGGGTTTTTAAAACCCTTGGGGTTTAGGTTATTTAAATGGGATGAAGCTATTCTTCTTGGTCTTTGGCTTGCTCTCGTTTGTAGTCTATGAAGCGGTAGCCGACGCCGCGTTCGGTGAGGATGTATTTGGGGTTGGAGGGGTCTTTTTCTAGTTTTTGGCGGAGGTAGTTGACGTAGAGGCGGACGTAGTGGGGTTCGTCGCGGTATTCATAGCCCCAGACTTTGGTGAGGATTTGGTCATGGGTGACGACCCAACCGGCGTTATGGACCAGATGGTAGAGGAGGCGGTATTCGGTGGGGCGAAGTTTGACGAGTTCTCCTTCTACCCATATTTCCCGGCGGGCGAAATCGACTTTCAGGCGTTCATCCACTTCGATGGGGCCGGCGGTTTCGCCGCGGGCGGAGTGGGTGCGGCGGAGGACGGCGCGAACGCGGCTGACGAGTTCGCGGGGGCTGAAGGGTTTGGTGACGTAGTCGTCGGCGCCCAGTTCCAGTCCTTTGACGCGGTCTTCTTCTTCACCTTTGGCGGTGAGCATGATGACGGGGACGTCGCTGATCTCCCGGACGGTGCGGAGGACTTCGAAGCCGTCAATGTCGGGCATCATGACGTCGAGGAGGATGAGGTCGGGAAGGGAATCTCGGAGGCGTTGGAGGGCCTGGTTGCCGTTAAAGGCTTCGCTGACCTGGAAGCCGTCGTGTTCCAGGTTGAGGCGGATGAATCGGACGATACGTTCTTCGTCGTCCACCACCAAGATGCGGCGGTTGAGGAGTAGGTTGTCGGACATTCTATTCGCGAACGAAGCCGATGACTTCTTCTTCATCGTCGCCGGGGAGGACTTCGATGAAGTTGATGACGCGCCAGGGCCAAACGACGGTGGTCACGTTGTCCGCGAGGTAATCCAAGTCTTTTCCATTGCGTAGGCGGGGATTTACCACCGTAATGCAGTTGTCCTCTGGGTTGGGCAGTTCTTCAACTTCGCCGACGATGGGTTCTTCGTTTTGGATATGGACTAAGAGTGTGATGGTCATGTTTTCCTCTGATTAATCTTCTTCACGGATGAGGGTTTGGATCTTGAGTTTTCCTATGGCGAGGATGTCTCCGTGTTTCACTTGATGGGGAGTATGGGGGGCGATTTTGACGTTGTTGATGCGGGTTCCGTTGGAGGAGCCCAGGTCGGTGATGGTGATGGCGTTTTGGCGGATCTTGACGGTGGCGTGGAGGCGGGAAACGCCCTGGGTGTAGGCGTCAAATTGGGAGAGGTCTATGTCGGGGATGATGGATTGGCCTTCGCTGACCCGGCCGAGGGTGAAGTCGTCGCGGCCGGAGAGGGGCAAGATCTGGCCGGTGCGGACGATGTGCAAGGAGACGACGGCGTCTATGGCGCTGACCGGCTCTTCGAAGGGGAGGGTTCCTTTTTGGGATTCTTGGGGGACGGAACGGTCTCGGATGGTTTGGGTGGGGATGCCGGATGTTTCGGTGAACATCTTGCCGCCGCACTCCACACAGAAGAGGGTGCCGGGGACGTTTTTGGCCTTGCACTCGGGGCAGATGATATTCATGGCGAGGTTATTTCGTGCCGGGGGGCAGGAGAAGGGCGCGGGTGCCGTATTTGATGCGTTTTTCGCCTTCTTCGCTGATGGATCCGCCGCCTTCGACGCGTTTTAGTTCGGTGAGGACGTCGTTTGCCAGAGCGTGTTCGCCTTCGGCGAGCAGGTTGGTGGCCAGGTATTGGAGGCGGCGGGTGGCTTGTTGGACGTCTCCGTCGGCTAGTTCTTGGCGGGCTTGTTCTTGCATGCGGTACATGGTGAGGCGGGAGAGGGCTTTGATGATGGATTGGGGAGGGGGGTGGAGGTCGGCGGTGAGGCCCAGGGGGCGGTCTAGATAGAAGCTCATGGTGTGGTTGGGGATCTCCCGGGTGGGGATGTCGAGGGTGAGGGCGCCTTCGACCATCATGAGACGTTCCTGATCCATGGGAACTCCGTTGACCATGAATTCAAGCAGGACGGTGAGGCTGGCCCCCAGGGGTACGTTGCCGAGATTGAGGGGAGCGCTGTCGTTGAGCTGCATGGCATCGGGCTGCAAGCGGAAAGCGTAGCGCAGCTCCACGTTAGGGGGGGAATTGAATTGGAGGGTGACGTTTTCGGCGTAGGTTTGTTTGAGGCTTTTGAATTTGTTTTCGAGGAAAGATTGGATGTCGCTGGGATGGGCGACGTACATGCTGCTGCCGCCGGTTCGGAGGGCCAGTTGGTCGAGGAAGATGTCGTTCCATTCGTGGCCGATTCCCAGGCCGCTGATGGTGATTCCCCGGCTGTTGGCTTTGTCGGCTAATTCGAGGCAGGCTTCTTCGTCTCCGTAGGTGCGGCCGTCGGTGAGGACGATGAGGTGGTTTATGTAGGAAGGGCCCAGGTATTCGGTGACTTCGTCGTAACCGGCTTTGAGGCCGCTGTAGATTTCGGTGGCTCCGCCGACTTGAAGCTGGCTGATGCGCGATTCGATCTTTTTGATGTCCATGTTGCGGGTGGCGGGAACGATGACTTCGGCCCGGTCGCTGAAGCTGACGATGGAGAGGATGTCGCGCGGTTTTAGCTGGCGGACGAGTTGGATGGCGGTGTTTTTGACGCTGTCCATCCGGGGACCTTTCATGGAGGTGGAGCGGTCCAGGATGAGGCTGATGTTGAGGGGGGATTGTTGTTTTTCGAGGGAGTCGGCGTCGGCGTCGTCGCCTTCGGGGAGGGCGGTGAGGTCGAGGAGGATGTAGACCAATTGGGGTTCGGCGATTTTGGGGAGGGTGGAGCGGCTGAAGATGGTGTTGACCATGACGTTGGGCGGGGTGTCGAGGCCGGGGGGGAGGTTGCTGTCGTAGATGGCGCGTTTGGCTCCGTCGGAAAGGGTGTCGTAAGCTTGTTGGACTCTGAGGAAGAGTTCGGTGGCCCCAGGTTCGGCGTTGGTGTCGGGGTGGAGGCGGCGGGCGGCTTGGTGGTAGGCGCGTTTGACTTCTTCGGGGGATGCGTTTTGAGGCAGCCCCAGTCGAGCGTAGTAATTATCGGAGGAAGTTTTCATCAAGTTATCGCCAGCCTTGAACGGGCTTATTCTGGCATACGGATCAGAATTGCGGTGATGTTGTCTGGCCCGCCAGCGGCATTGGCTGCCTCGATCATATGCGCGCAGGCCCGTTGGGGGCTGGGCGCGGAGGTGACCAATCGGAATAGTTCATCTTCTTCGATGACGCCCCAAAGCCCGTCGGAACAAATGAGCAGGTAGCCGGGGTGGGGGATGGGGGAGGTGTGGATGTCGGGTTTGAAGGGTTCGCCCTGGCCCAGGGCGCGGTAGAGGACGTGTTTTTGGGGGTGTAGTTCAGCTTCTTCGGAGGTGATTTGGCCCAACTCTTCCAGGCGTTTGACCAGGGAGTGGTCGCGGGTGAGGGTCTGTATGCGGCCGTCGAGGTAGATGCCGTAGGCGCGGCTGTCGCCAACGTGGGCGATGGTCATTTGTTTTCCGATGATGAGGATGGCGGTCAGGGTGGTTCCGCCTCCGGGGGCTCCCCGCAGGACGGCCTGGTTGGCTTCCATAACGCCTTCTTCCATGATCTCTTGGAGGGGTTCAAAGGGCATTTCTGGTTTTACGCTGAAGAGGGGGGTGTAGATTTTTTCCATCATGTGGCTGGACATGGCCCGGACGGCGACATCGCTGGCTTCCTGGCCGTATTCGTGGCCGCCCATGCCATCGGCGACGATGTAAATGCCGAAGGGACGGCTTTCGCCTTCGCCATCCAGGATGGCGGTGAAGGCGAAGAGGGCGTCTTCGTTGTTCTCGCGCTGGCGTCCCACCGAACGCCCGCAGCCCACAATCATTTGGGCAGGCTCAAGTCTATGAGAACCCTGGGTGATGGATTGGAGTTGATCCTCGGTGAGGGGGGCGGTGCTGGCATCGCTGAGGATGACTGGGCTAGGGGAACCAGTTTGTTGTTTGCCGCCGAATATTTTTTTAATGAAATCTAGCACGAATGAAACCTCGTATTTTATATTTATGCGCGCTCAAGCGAGCAGCGCATATATGTGGTTATCGGTTGAGCCTACGTAGACGATGTCGTCGTAGACTACGGGGGTTCCGGTGATAGGGCCTTCGGTTTGGAATTTCCAGCGCAGGCGTCCATTGTTGTGTTCCAGGCAGTAGAGGAAGCCGTCGACCGAGCCGATGTAGACGGAGTCTTTGTATACTACCGGGGATCCGGTGACCTGGTGGTCGGTGCTGAAGCGCCAGGCTTCTTTGGAACTGCGGATGTCAACGCCGTAAACGTTATTATCTATGGAGCCGACGAAGAGGAGATTGTCTACGATGTAGGGGGTGGATATGGAGCCTCGGCCCAGCCGGAAACGCCAGTTGGCCCAGCCGCCCATGGCGTCCACGGAGTAGACGGTGGAGTCGAGGGAGCTGAAGTAGACGGTGCCGTCAACTACGACGGGGGAGGAGGTGACGGCGCGTTTGGCTTTGAAGCGCCATTTTACTTCGCCGCGGAAATCCACACAGAAGACTTCTCCGGATTCGGAGCCGACGTAGGCGAATTCGTTGGTGACGAAGGGGGTGGAGCGGACAGGGGAGCCGATCTCGACTTGCCAGACGGCCCGCCCGGTATTCAGGTTGATGGCGTGCAGGTATGCGTCGTCGGAGCCTACGAATACGTGTCCCTGGGCGATGCGGGGGGAGGAGCGCACCGGGGCTTCGGTGTAGTAGGTCCATACTACGCTGCCGGACCGGGCGGAGATGACGTGGAGGCGGTTGTCTTCGGAGCCGAAGAAGATGTTGCCGTCGTAGATGGCCGGTCGTCCGGGAATGCCGCCGTCGGTGGCGTATTTCCAGGAGAATTCTCCGTTGGAGGCGTCCAGGGCGTAGAGGTTGTTGTCGTAGGAGCCGATGAAGAGGACGCCTTCATGGATGTTGGGTGTGCCTCGGATTTCGTCTTCGCATTTGAAGGTCCAGAGGGGTTTGACTCCGCCGGGGGTGGCGAAGGCGGCGGTGGGCATGCTGACCGAACCGAGGACGCCGGTTTTACGGGCTACGTTAACGAGGGCGTCTTTCATCTCTCCGGCGCTCTGGAAGCGGTCTTCGGGGTCGTATTGGACGGCGGTGAAGACGACGGCGTCCAGTTCGGGGGATATATTATCGTTGAATTGGCGGATGGGGCGTTCGGGGAAGGTGAAGGGGGTTTCGAGGCGGGGGTCTTGGAGGGTGAGGATGTGGTGGAGGGTGGCGCCCAGGGCGTAGATGTCGACCAGGGGGTTGGCTTCGCCGCGGTATTGTTCGGGGGGTGAATAGCCTTCGGTGCCCACCATGGTATGTTTGGCTACGTTGGCCTGAAAGACTTTGGCGATGTTGTAGTCTATGAGGACGATGTGGTTCTGGGGGGTGACCATGATGTTGGAGGGCTTCATGTCTCGAAAAGTGATGGGTTCGGGTTCGTGGGAATGGAGGTATTCCAGCACGTCACAGAGTTCGATGGCCCAGGTGATGACTTGATCTTCGGGGAAGATAACGGTTTGGTCATCCAGGATGTCGCCCAGGTCGCTGCCGTTGATGAATTCTAGGATTAGGTAGGCGCGGTTATCTTTGGTGAAGTAGTCGTAAATGCGGGGGACGGAGGGGTGGCGGAGGGTGGCGAGGATGTTGGCTTCCCGCTCAAAGCTTTTGAAGATGGTTTCACGCACTAATTGGTCGGGGACCTGGCTGATCATTTCTTTGACGGCGACCAGGCGGATGGCGGTGAAGTTCAGGTCACGGGCGCGGTAAACGTAGCCCATCCCGCCCACACCGACGATTTCTTGGATCTCGTAGCGATCGATCAAGACTTCGCCAGGCTGGAGCTGGGCAAGCTGTTCTGAATCTCCATCGCCTTGGGGATCAAGGCCTTGGGTGATACTATGGGTTTCCAGTGTTTGCTTCCTTATGGAACGCCTGAAACTTACCTAAACTTATGTGAATATTATAGCCAGCATTGGCTGGAAATGCAAACGTATTTCGTAACGATGTAATTGTGCCTTTTTTTGTTAGGGTTATTATAATCTAAACTATCTAATTACCGCCCTTTTGGGGGGTATATAAAACGTTACAATTTCAGTGCTATTTTGTTGTCTTAAATGCTTCTGGACTGTTGCTTGAGGGGATATTTTAAACTTTTCACCACAGAGACACAGAGTTCGGCTCGACCGAGCTTAGAGAAAAACAAGGAAACACTGAGAGGCTGAATCGCTGAATCACTGAATTTTCTTAATTATTTTTCAAATTTGATTTTTTGCAGGCGGTTTGAGCTGGATGTTTTCTTGGCCTAGGGCGAGGATTTCTGGGGAGGCGGCGATGAGGGTGGGGATGCTGATGGTTTGGTAGTCGGCGGCGGGGGTGAGGGGGAAGGGGGCGGGGCCGTGGAGGGTTTGGGCGAGGCCTCCGGCTTCTTCTAGGATGAGCCAGCCTCCGGCGAGGTCCCAGATCTTGGGGGTGGTTTCTAGGCCCAGGATGGCGGCGCCGCGGGCGACGGCGCAGAAAGCGTAGGCTGCGGAGCCGAGGATGCGGGTTTTGTAGGGGAGGTTGACGTGGTAGCGGCGGTGGGTGCGGGAGCAGGAGGTGAAAAATGAGGCGGGTTGGTTTTTGTCTGGAGGGGGGATGTGGAGCGGTTGTTGGTTGAGGTAGGCTTGGTCTCCGCGTTGGGCCGCGTAGAGTTCGTCGAGGATGGGGAAGTAGAGGGCGGCGAGGTCGGGGTGGCCGTCTACGAGGCGGGCGATGGAGACGCCCCAGTGGTGCAGCCCCAGGCTGAAGTTGGCGGTGCCGTCCAGGGGGTCTATGACCCAGGTGATTGGGTTTTCTCCGGTGAAGGTAGTGTTGCCTTCTTCACTCAGGATGTCGTCGTCGGGAAATTGGTTTTGGATGGCTTTGCATATCCTGCGGTCGGCTTCCAGGTCTGCTTCGGTGACGAGGCTGTGGTCTGCTTTTTGCCTGGGTTTATTGTCTTGGCTTTTGAAGCGTTCGAGCAGGAATTTGCCGATGTCTAGGGCGAGGGTTTGGGCGAATTTTAGATGGGGGTTCATGGTGGGTTGGGTCTTTATGGTTTGGGGTGTAATAGGCGAAGCGCACTGGGGTTTGGGTTCAGGAGTCTTGGGATGCGCCGTAGAGCAGGGCTTCGCGGACCATGAGGTTGGTTTGGCGGATCTTGAAGCAGAGGTCGCTGGCGATGTTGCGCATGACGGTGAATCCTATGTTCAGGTCTTCGCTAAGAAGGGCCATGAATTGGGCGCGGTTTATGACGAGGAGGTCGCAGGTGTCTGAGCTGCATTTGGCGGAGGCGGAGCGGAGGCCTTGGTCTACGAGGGCGACTTCGCCGAAGGATTGGCCTTTGCGGAGGACGGCGATGGTTCCGGGGGGGTAGTCGTCGGCGCTTTCGCGGATGAGGTCTGGGTCTACTTGGATCTCTATTTTTCCGT
>CBDUUP010000211.1:0-7810 GCA_965370435.1 uncultured Anaerolineales bacterium
GAAGAGCAGAGTGAATGGGAGGAGAAGATGCAGATCCTTTACACCACCGCGCCGATCAACCCGTTTGGGTTGTACGTGTTTTCTCCTACGCTGCCGGAAAACGTTCGTGAACAGCTTTCCCAGGCCATCCTGGCAAACCCCGGCCCTAATGAGAAGAGCGAATATGCTCCCTTCAACCAGACCCTCCACGATGAGTTCCGGCGCATCGCCCTGGCCTCAGAAGTGGACCTTCAATCCTACTTGACCGCGCCGGATAGCTAGCAGCCGTGCAAAAACTAGGCTGCTTGGACCATAACATTCAAAATCAACATCTAATAGTAGACCTCTTTTTACCATAGGAAGGAGACACCCGATGAACGAAAGACGCACAGCCAAAATAATCACCACCATCGGCGTTTTGCTGGTGCTGCTCAGTGTGGCGCTGGCTAGCTGCGCCTCTCAAACTGATCCCCCGCCAACTGAAGCCCCGCCAACGGACACTCCAGCAACTCCCTCCTCCTCCCCCACCTCCCCCCCGGAGAGGGATGTATTGATAGGCGATCCCACCCGGGGAGCGAGACTGTATGACAAGTGGTGGTTGGCCGCGGGAGTGAACGCGCCTACTGAAGATCATCCCCTGTGGGCGACCCAATCCACCAACCAACGCATCGGCAAGGATACCTGGCGCTGCGTGGAATGCCACGGCTGGGATTACAAGGGCGCCTACGGCGCCTACAGCGAAGGTCCGCACTACACCGGATTCATAGGCGTGAACCATTTGTCCGGAGCCGATCCCTATATTATCCTGGACGCGCTGAAAGGCGGCGCCAACCCCGACCACGACTTCTCCACCGTGTTGGATGAGCAATCCCTGATCGACCTGGCTTTGTACATTTCGAGAGAGATCTGGAATTACGATCTAATCATCAACAGCGATGGATCCTCCACGGGTCAGGTTTGGGACGGAATGTATATGTATTTTTTTGACTGCGTAGAATGCCACGGCCCGGATGGAACCAGCATAAACCTCGGCGACGAGGATAACCCCAAATACCTGGCCCATTTGGCTACCGAGGATCCCTTGTTGTTCGTCCATAACTTTCGCCTTCGCCACGGATGGTCATCAGTGTTTCGAATGCATGAAGTCGCTCACTTATTGGCCTTTATCCAAACCCTCCCCACCATACCGGATCGCGTAGTCAGCCTCGGCGGACAGGTGTACGACAAGTGGTGGGCGGCTCTGGAACTTGAAGAGCCAACCGAAGACAACCCCCTGTGGGCTGCCCAGGACACCAATACCCGCAGCGGCAAGGACACCTGGCGCTGCAAAGAATGCCACGGTTGGGATTACAAAGGTGTGGACGGGGCCTACAGCTCCGGCTCGCACAGGACCGGCTTCACCGGCGTCCTGGCCGCCGCTTCCATGTCGGAGGAAGAAATTACCGCCTGGCTGACAGGCGGCATGAACCCCGATCACGATTTCTCCGTGATGGGTGAAGAGGGCATCGCTGCGCTGGTCGGCTTCTTCCAAAATGGCATGACCGACCCCACACCTTACATCAACCCTGACAAATCTTCAACCGGGATCGCCTACCGGGGACAGGATCTTTACAGAGTCACCTGCGCGGAATGCCACGGCATGGATGGGACCAACATCAACTTCGGCGATGAGGATAACCCAGTTTATATCGGCGCTATCGCCACAGAAAACCCCTGGGAATTCATCCACAAAGTTTCCTTTGGCCAGCCCGGCACGGACATGCCTTCGAGTTTTACAGGCCTGCCTTCAGGTTATGCCGGTAGCTGGTCTATGGAGGATATTGCTGACCTCCTCGCATTCGCCCAAACCCTGCCTGCCGAATAAACAAACATACCAGCAAAACAGCAAGTCCTCCACTGCCATTCTGGTTAATTACACCCAACACAAAGGAGATAACGAAATGATCCTCTATCCAAATAATCCAAAAAGTCACCACCTTCTGAAACCCGCCAGGGTCGTATTCCTCGTTCTGTGGATCATGCTGCTCCTGGGCGCATGTACCACCCCCGAACCACCCGTAAGTCAGGTCGTCATCATCACCCCCACGGACACCTCCCCGCCGCCGCCCAGCCCGACGCCAACCACAACCCCACAAATCCCGACCCTAACTCCGTTCCCGGAAGGCGCCATATCCCTCGCTCTTTCTGGATTCGACCCCGAGAGCCTCGCAATGTTCGAAACCTGGGCACGGAAACTGAGCGAGACGACAGGATTGAACGTCATTGTCCTTCCCGTTCCCGAGACCGATATGGAGGTCTTGGAGGCTCTGAGGGACGGCAGGATTCACATGACGGTAATTTCCCCTCTAGCTTACCTGGTGGGAAACGAGCAGGGGTGGGTAGAACCGGGGCCGATCATGCCACTCGATGGACAGGAAGCCGGGGCCATCATGTTCATCTCGCGCACCGACACCGGTTTCCTGCCCGGCGAACCGCCCGAAGTGTTCCAACAACTCGAGGGTTGGCGAGTTTGCTGGCCGGAGACAAAAAACCTGGGCCCCAATCTATTACACCAGATTGCCCTCTCCAGTTACATACTTCCGCTTGGCCTGCTGCGGCAGAACGGTGTTGAAGATTATTTTCCGGTTCTGATTGAAGGCCCCGAATATGAGAACTATCGTCCCAAAGTGGACGCAGAAGTATTTCGTGGCCTGTGTGATTTCGCCGCCATCGAGGCGCTATCCCCCGAAGATTTCCTTAACCGTGCTCCCGCCTCATATATAAATCTAGATGCATGGAAAGAGAATATGCAGATTCTTTACACCACCGAACCGATCAACCCATTTATGTTCTTTGGGTTTTCTCCCACGCTGCCGGAGGATGTTCGCGAGCAGCTTGCCCAGGCCATCCTGGCAAACCCCGGCCCGTACCCGAATCTCGATTATCTACCCTTCAACGAGACCCTTTATGATGAGTTTCGGGCCATCGCCCTGGCCTCGGAACTGGATCTTCAATCCTTCTTGACCGCGCCGCCGGAAGACTAACCGTAGAGACGCCCCGGTGGGGCGTCTCCCACTGCCTACCCCTCACCTGAAATCCATAGAAATACCACCGCCCTAGCCAAATTGGCTAGGGCGGCTTTTTCCTGTTCCCAGTGCATTGCCAAGATTGGCTCAATTACCCCGCCTGAATCCACATAATTTGATCGCCCCCTTCACCACCACGAACAAAGTGCATTTTACGGTAAAGCGTTTCAGTGTTTCAGTGAATCAGTGATTCAGTGTTCCAACGCCTTAGAGCTTTATCACATCCCATCGCCCTGAGCAAAATCCCCTCAAAATTAACCCATTCTCTTAGAAATATGTTAGAATCCACCCCAAATACTTGACAATACAGATAATATATATCATAATAATAAAAACAATTATCCCACCCCATAACGGACTTATAACTACCCAACTAATAACTAAATCGGAGTATAAAAAATGACCTTCCAACGAGTTGACCTCCCCTACGCCTACGACGCCCTTGAACCCCATATTGACGCCCGCACTATGGAGATCCATTATGGCAAACACCACGCCGGTTACACCAACAACCTGAACGCAGTGATCGAAAAGACCCCCGAGATTGCCGATAAATCCATCGGAGCTTTGCTCAAAGACTTGGGCAAAGTCCCTGAAAGCGCCCGCACCGCCGTGCGCAACAACGGCGGCGGCTTCTTCAATCACAACCTGTTCTGGTTGGTGATGTCCCCCGATGGTGGCGGAGCGCCCTCCGGCCCGCTGGGCGAGGCCATCAACGCCGCTTTCGGCGACTTCGCTTCCTTTAAGGACACCTTCTCCAAAGCCGCCGCCACCCGCTTCGGCAGCGGCTGGGGCTGGCTGAGCGTCAAAAGCGACGGCGGTCTGACGGTCACCTCCTCCCCCATCCAGGACTCCCCCCTCTCCGCAGGCCTGACTCCCATCCTGGGCGTTGACGTATGGGAACACGCCTACTACCTCCACTACCAAAACCGCCGCGCCGACTACCTCGCCGCCTGGTGGAACCTCGTCAACTGGGACGAGGTGGCCAAGAGATTCGCAGGCTAAACCCTTCCAACCAAGTTAGCAACCAACACAAATTAAACCCTCCATCGGAATCGGTGGAGGGTTTTGCGCGTAATCGGAGGCAAATGACTGGTTTTCAGTCGCCCGAAACCACTTTTAAAAATTTATTGACATTCTTAGAACAAGATGCTACAATATTTAAAGAATAAATGTTCTAGGTCTTAGAAGTTTGACAGTTCTCTCAAAGTGGGTGTATAACTAATCTTGGAGCATGGAGTAATGTATTATCGTAGAAAGGTATTGTTGGCTTTGATTAGCGCTTTTGGCGGTGTTTTGTCGAACACAGACTGCCAAAAGCTGCTATTCCTGTTCTGCCAACGTTCAGGAAATGACTACTACGATTTTTTCCCCTATCTGTATGGTGGCTTCAGTCACGTATTATATGACGATAAACGGCATTTGACCCAACGAGGGCTTTTGCGTGAAGATGACAAATTTGAAATAATTACCCAAAAGTCTTGGATTGATGAACTAAAACCAGAAGATCAACGTGTACTGAAAGCGCTTACTCAGGAAGTAGGAACAACACGAAGCCGAAGACTGGTTCGTAAGGTATATCTTGAATTTCCTTATTACGCATCCAGAAGTGAGATCGCTGAAGAGACGTTGAACCCCACAGAACTTGCCCGTATAGCCAACGCTGCCCCCAAAGAGGACACACCATGTTTGTTCACCGTTGGGTACGAAGGCATCTCGGTTGACGCCTACCTGAACAAATTGATCCTGAATAATATCCATGCCCTGATTGACGTAAGAAAAAATCCCCTCTCCCGCAAGTACGGATTTTCAAAATCAAAGCTTCAAAGTTATGTTGAGAGACTCGGCATCCATTATTTTCATTTGCCTGAACTTGGCATTGCCTCTCATCTACGCAAGAATTTAGATGGGCCTGAGTCATATCGCCAGTTATTTGAACTCTACACCACAGAGATATTGCCTCATCAAGAAAAAGCTCTGAAAGCTATTCGAGATTGCTTAGCTCAAAACAAACGAATTGCTTTAACTTGCTTTGAAGCTAGTCATCTATCTTGTCACCGGCATAAAATCACTGAGCGCCTAGAAAATGACGTGAAATTCAAACCGCTAATTGTGCATTTATGATATAAATCCCCTTGGAGGGGGTGCCCGATGGCTCTTCCTAACCAATTACCCCAGGCTCGCTTGCTAATCACCGTCAAGACCTATCCGCGTCCAACACCTACTTACGAAGAGGTGGTTTGCACGGCTGGTCTTCTATCCGATGGGGAATGGGTGCGTATTTATCCGGTATTGTTCAAAGATATACCCTATCAAGAGCAATATAGTAAATTCAACTGGATCCAATTGGATCTGGTTAAAAACACCAGTGACTTTCGCCCAGAAAGTTATCGTCCTCGATTAGGTATTGATGAAACTATTCAAAAGATTGGCGACATTCCTCCGGGTAGGGATTGGGCTGAACGCAAATCACAGGTGTTAAAGGAAGTGTTTACCTCGCTGAATGACTTGATCATACTTGCCAAAGATAAAAATTCAAGAAAATCTCTCGCTACACTTAAGCCGCACAAGATAATTGATTTTGAGATTAAAGAAGAGGAAGAGAGGGATTGGAACCCCAGTCTATTGAACCATCTTTTGCAAATGCGCCTCTTTGAGCCTCATACTAAAACACGCCAAGTCGTCCGAAAACTACCTTATAGATATTATTATCACTTTTTAACCGATGGAGATTCTAAACCACACGAATTAATGATTCAGGATTGGGAGATAGGCGCTCTGTATTGGAATTGTCTGAAGCAAACGGAAGGTGACGAAATTGCTGCAAATCAACTTGTTAGGCAGAAATATTTTGATGAGTTTGTTTCAACGAAGGATTTATACTTTTTTTTGGGTACAACTTACAGAAATCACCTTAGAGCGCCTAACCCATTCTCGATAATTGGTGTATTCTATCCTCCAAAGACTCTGCAACCATCTTTATTGTAACCCTCCCCTCCAACACCTCAACCAACCCATCAAACAACCTCGGATTCGCACCGAAGCCGCTCCACCTCCGCCCGCGGGCTGATACTTCAGCCCTATCTCCTCGGCGGTCTTTCCCCGTAATACTGATAATAATTCACCTCAATAGACCCGTTGAATAATTTCCGAGTCCTATCCGGTTTCGCCCGTTTGAAATAATCGGGGAAATTTTTGTCCGCCGTCAAAATGTATACCGACCACCCGTCCTTCTTTTTGAACGTTTTGTGGATAGAAATGTAAATTTGGTTCAGTTCCTTGTACTCGCCCAGTTTTTTCCCATAGGGCGGATTTGAAATAAGGATCCCATACTGCGAATCGATCCATAAGTCCTTGATATCCTTTTGCTCAAAAACAATATCCTCTCCCACCCCCGCGGCCTTAGCGTTGGCCCTGCTCGCCAGGATACTTTCCTCATCAATATCGTATCCGTATATCTGAAGTGAGCCTTCCGAATTGATAGCTTCCCGCGCCGATTGCCTGGCCTCAGGCCAAGCTTCTGGCGGAATCGCCGGCCACTTCTCAGAGGCGAACTTTCTCTTGAGGCCTGGGGCAATATTCCTCGCCCTCATGGCCGCTTCGATCAAAATCGTCCCCGACCCGCACATCGGATCAATCAACGATCTATCCTTATTCCAAAAGCTCAACAGGACCAGTCCCGCCGCCAGCGTTTCCTTCAACGCCGCCTGCCCGGCTATCTTTCGATAGCCTCGCTTATTCAGTCCCCACCCAGAGGTATCTATCGTCAACGTCCCCACATCATTGAGCATCGAGACTTGAATCGGGAATTCCGGCCCGGTCTCTTCAAACCACTCGGTGGCGTATTTTTCTTGAAGTCTTTCAACCACCGCTTTTTTGACGATAGATTGACAGGCTCTAACACTCCCCAAGGTGGACTTCACCGATTTCCCATTTACCGTGAATTTTCCGTCTTGGGTGATCCAGTTTTCCCACGGCAAGGCTTTCGTCTGCTCAAATAGCTCATCAAAGGTGACAGCTTGAAATTCTCCCATCTTGAGCAAAACCCTATCCGCACACCGCAGCCACAAATTCGCTCGGGGAATTTCTTCCAGTCCCGCCTCAAATTCAACTTTCCCCGGAGATACTTTTATATCTTCAAACCCCAAAGCCTGGACCTCACGTTTAACAACCGCCTCCAACCCAAAAGTCTCAATTGCAATAAGCCTGATCTTGTCCATATGTGCCCTCAATCATACTCGAAAAGACCATCTTTTTCAACAGCCTTCTGTTAACGACTAAAGTCGCCCCAACAACTACGAAGTCCGCCCTTCGGCGGACTGAAACCCTCTTTTAGTCGGCGAAAGCCGACTTTGTAAGTGTTTGTGCGACTTTAGTCGCTGTGTTGTCCCCAAACAGAAGTACACCTCTTTTTTAGCGCTATGATTTCCAGGCGATATACTATCCATCAAGGGATATAATTGGAAAACTTCGATAACCAAGAGGATACAAATGATAGAAATTCCCGCCGATAAGAGAAACACCCTCGCAAGCCTGTTCACCGGATTTCAATGGAACTACATTCCAGACGCTATTCTAGAAGGCCACCTCGGCCGCGCCTACACCGACGACCCCGACGACCCTAAAGTCGCAGCCTTAGTATTCCCCAAAGTCAAACTTCACATTCTCGGCGGAGACCCAACCCATCCATCCGCCAAAAAATACCTCCAGGATCTCCCCGCGCTTTCCGGCCTGCTCTTTGCCTCCGAAGATTGGGAGACCGCGGT
>CBDUUP010000212.1:0-7803 GCA_965370435.1 uncultured Anaerolineales bacterium
CCAGACTCCACTCTTGAAGAAGCCTTAGTGCACTAGTTCTGAACATGAGCCAAGTTTTTTATTTTTCTTCGTGTCTTCGCGCCTTCGTGGTTAATGTTTTTTAAAGGGTGAAAGTTGCACAACCGCCTTGCCAATTCTGCTAATTCAGAGTATATTACTCTATCATAACTATATGGAGGTTTCCTATGACATTAAAAGTTGGCGATAAAGCCCCAGACTTCACCCTGCCCAGCCATCTGGATAAGAAAGTGACCCTCAGCGACATGCGGGGGAGTACGACGGTGTTAGCTTTCTTTCCCCTGGCCTGGACGCCCATATGAACCAACCAGATTCCGTCTTACGAGGCTGAGTACGCCAAGTTTGCGGAATGGAATGTCCAGGTTCTGGGCATCAGTATTGACCACATCCCTTGTTTGAAGGCCTGGGCCAAAAGCCTGGGAGAAATATCCTTCCCCTTGCTGAGCGACTTCTGGCCCCACGGCGGCATGGCGCAGACCTACGGCGTCCTGCGGGACGACGGCAAAACCGAGCGAGCCATCTTCATCGTGGATAAGGAGGGCGTCATCCAGTACATCGACATCCACGACATTGACGACCAGCCCAGCAACGAGGTCCTCTTCGCCGAGCTGGCCCGCATAGATCCGGAGATCGACCTCTCTGCGTCCGTTGAGGTGGATGAAGAGCTTCCCAGCGGCGGGGTGGTGATGTACTGCAACCGTTGGTGCCCCGACTGCCGCAAGGCCAGGAACTGGTTCAGCGCCAACAACATTGACTACGCCGAGGTGGACGTCACCTTGAACCAAAAAGCCGCCGATCAGGTCAGAGCCTGGGCGGACGGCAACCTGGTCACCCCCACCTTCGACCTTGATGGCACGGTTGTGGTGGATTACGACCCGGCCAGGCTGGCGGAGGTGTTGTTGGGGGTTGCGGGGTAGTAATTGTGGATTAGGGATTGCATGATCGAATACCTCCCGCAGGTTGGGAACTTTGTTCCTGGAGCCTGTGGGAGGTTGTGATTTTGGAAGATTCTAGGCTGGGGGGCCTTAATATCTTGAACTTTGCCAGCCGTGACTCTGAAATGCGCCTATTTAGACCAAATCTGCAGGAAGGTGACATCTTTTGCATGCTCCACTCACTTTGCTAAAACTTGCGCCCCCCGCCATTCACTGGTATCCTTTATAGGGCCGATGAATCCAAGTAGTCCAAATGGTCGAAGTAATCCGACCACTCCGGCCGCTAAGACCATTGAGGCCACTTAGACCACCATGTACCTAGTCATTGAAGGCGTTATCGGCGTTGGCAAAACCACCCTGGCGCGGCTGCTGAAACCGGCTTTTGAGGCCGAGCTGCTGCTGGAGGTGTTTGAGGAGAATCCCTTTCTCTCCGATTTCTACGGAGACCGGGCGCGTTACGCTTTTCAAACCCAGATATTCTTCCTGCTCAGCCGTTACCACCAACAGCGACGAGCCGTGCCCGCCATTTTGGCAAAAGATCGCAACCTGATCGCCGACTACACTTTCGCCAAGGACAGCCTCTTCGCCCGCATCAACCTGGAGGGCGACGAACTGGAGACTTACAACCAGGTGCACGAGGCGCTGGCCGAGAAGATCCCCTTGCCGGACCTGGTGGTTTATCTGCGATCCAGCACCGCCACCCTCATGCAGCGCATTGAACTGCGCGACCGGCACTACGAACGCAATATGGAAAGCGACTACATTGACCAGCTCAACCAGGCTTACGAGGCTTTCTTCGCCGACCATCAGAACAACAGAGCCTATCCCCCGGTGTTGGTCATTGACACCGACGACCTGGATTACGTCGCCCACGAAGAAGATCTCCAACAAGTGGAAGACCGCATTCGCCAGGCTATGGGGCTGCACCCTTACCAATCCGAACTCCCCTTTGACGCTTCGAGAGGGGACTAACTAGAGAAAGGAAAACTTACAGGGGCTTTTATGCGTATTACCCGTAAAAATTTGCTCAAGATCGCCGAAGACACCGCAGCCGAGCGCGCCCGCAAAGACCTCGACATCCTGGCTGTATTCCTGCATGGCTCACTCACGGATGGCGAAGCCCTGCTGGGCGGCGCGGCTGACATAGACCTGACCTTCATCCACTTGGCTGAGGTGGATAAGGAACGAGAGATCGTCCGCCTTTCGGAAGAGGTCACCCTGGACATCACCCATCACAACCAGATCATCTATCACCAGCGGCGGGAACTGCGCCAGCACCCCTGGTTGGGGCCGACCGTGTATGGGGCCAAGCTCCTGCACGACCCGCAGCATTTCATGGACTTGGCTCAGGCCAGCGTGCGGGGCCAATACGGGCGGATAGACCACGTCCTGATTCGGGCGCAAACTTTGTTCGATTCAGCCCGGCAGACCTGGCAGGATTTCTATAATGCTCCCTCCGCCGACCCCGGCCCCGCCGAGGTTCTCCGCTATTTGAATGCATTGGGGGAGGCGGCCAACGCCATCGCCAGCCTGAGCGGGCCGCCGCTGGTCACCCGGCGTTTGCTGCTCGATTTCCCTGGCCGAGCCCAGGCCGTCGGGCAGCCGGGGCTGTACGCCGGTCTGCTGGGCCTGCTGGGGACCTCCAACCTGGAGGCGAGAACCCTGCAAGGCTGGCTGCCGAGTTGGGGAGCCGCTTACCAGGCAGCGGGAGAATCGCCCTACTGCCCGGACGGTTTGCACTCTCACCGCCAAACCTATTACGAAATGGCGATCACCGCTTTGCTGGACGGCGAACGGCCCCAGGACGCTCTTTGGCCGCTGCTGGTCACCTGGACGGAAGCGGTATCCCATCTGCCCGCCAACCCAGATTCCCTGGCCGCCTGGCAAGACGCCTGCGACCAACTGGACCTGCTGGGCGCGCATTTCGAGCGGCGGGTGGCAGGCTTGGACCATTATTTGGATACAATTGAGGAGTTGATGGAGGTCTGGGGGAGGGAACACGGGGCGTAGAGGTTGGGCGACTTATGGTCTTTGACAAATTAAACGGGTAATCCCAGGGGGTTATTAGCTAAATCGAACTATTTTTACTCTTGAATTAAAAAGTGGCGTTTTTAGGAATCGAGGCTTTAGCCGGGTCATGTGTGCTGGTTTTTCCCGGCTAAAGCCTCGACTCCAGCGCTATTTGGGAGATTCGTCAGACTCCGGCCTCGAAGAATACGCTGAAGCGCTAGTTCTGAACATGAGCCTATTTTTTTACTTTATGATAGGATGAATAAAAAATAATTCCCCGCATCGCTAGAGGATGCGGGGAGTTGTATTGCAAAGTAGATCAGCGGCTGCTACTCATCGTAGGTACCGCTGTCGGAGGAGAAGGCGTCGAAGCCGATGATCCCAGTGGCCCCGGGAGATACGTAGGCCGGTCCCATCCGCACATTGTCTATGCTGACGGTGTCGTTGTCCAGGGTGGGGACGGTCTCTAGGAGGACGCCGTCCAGATAGAGACTGAAGTAGCCGTCGTCATTGCCGTCTCCGGTGGCGGCGGCCCATTCTATCTCCACGAAGGTCCAGGTATTGGTGGGGACCGCGTAAAAGCCGGTCCAGTTCCAGGAGCGATCGTCCTTTCCGACCCGGGCGACGACCACGTGCTGGGCGCCGTCCCATCCGGTGAACACCTGGAAGGATTTCCCCGTGCCGCCCGCCATCAGGATGCTCATCCCCTTGTTATTTCCGGCGGTGAGGGACTTGACCAGCAGGTAGAACCGCGCCCGGTAAACGGTCTCGGCGGCGGGGGTGTCGTCCTGGACGAACATGGGGTGGCTGTCTTCGACGATGGCGCCCAGGCCTTTGGTCCCCTGGACAGCGGCCTTGGGATGGACGATCAGACCCAGGCCGGGGGGGAGGTACGGTTCGCTGAACAGGCCGCCAAGTTGGACGGGGCCCTCGACGGTGGAGGACCAGGCGGAGGTGTCCCCGCTCTCGAAGCCGTCGGTGAAGATCAGGTCGCATTGCGTGCCATCGGTGGTCACAGAAGTGACGCCCCCCAGCCAGGTTTGGAGGGCTGAATCACTGGGGGTGCAAATGTTGGTGCTGTAGTAGTTGAGATTGGTCAGGGCAGTGAGGTTGGTGAATGACAAGGGGAGGTGTCCACTCAGGTTGCTATTATAATCCACGTGCAGATTTTCCAAAAGGGACAGATTCCCCAGTTCGGACGGGATACTGCCGCTAAGTTGGGTGTTGTGGAGGAAAAGTTGAGTCAAACTCGACAGGCTCCCTAAGGCAGATGGAATGCCGCCGGTCAGGGGATTACTGTAAAGACTGAGATACAGCAAGGAGGATAAGTTCCCCAACTCAGGAGGAATGTTTCCGCTGAGTTGGTTGCCCTTCAGATTGAGGTTCTCTAAACTAGACATACTGCCCAGTTCTTTGGGGATGCTGCCGGTCAAGTCATTGTCATCTGCGTGGAAATAGGTCACATTGGTCAGGGCGCCCAATTCGACGGGGATGCTGCCGCTCAGCAGGTTGTTATACAGGGCGAGGTACTGCAAATTGGACAAATTCCCCAACTCTGGAGGGATGCTTCCGGTAAGCTGGTTGACGCCCAGATGGAGATCGGTCAGATTGGACAGGCCTCCCAATGAGGCCGGGATGCCGCCGCTCAGGTTGTTGCCGTACAGTTGAAGGGTATTCAGGTTCGATAATGCGCTCAACTCTGTTGGAATGGCGCCGGTCAGTGACGAGTTCATGGTGATATACATGTACTGCATATTGGGGAAATCGCCCAATTCGGTCGGCAGGGTGCCGTTCAGATTGTTATTGGTCAATAGAAGGTCGTAGACATATGTATCCCCCCCACCGCAGGTTACGCCGTACCAACTGCAAGGGGTAGCGGTTGTTTTCCAGCCGGTGTTGGTGGTCCAACTGGCGCCGGTGGTGCTGTCGTACAGAGCTACCAGGGCGAGGCACTCCGCTTCGGGTATCTGGCTTTGTTCGGCGGGATAGGCGCAGCCGGCATATGGGTCTGGTAGGAATATGGCCTTTGCAGGCGTTACCGGCCCGGTTATCAGCAGGCCTGCAAGCAGCGCGGCCAGTATAACGGCCCTGAATAGATAGTGAGCGATGGATTTTAATGTAGATGGGGTGTGCACGATGCGCCTCCTGATGGGTGGTTGATAAGCTTTCAATGTGAATTCGGGTAAATTCAGACTTATCTTACATGTTTTCGCGGTGAAAGTCAATTGATATATAACCGCAGCGGTGTATTGGCGTGACGCAGCGACTGAAGTCGCACCAACAACTACAAAGTCCGCCCTTCGGCGGACTGAAACCCTTATTTAGTCGGCGAAGGCCGACTTTGTAATTGTTTAGTGACTTTAGTCGCAAAACACCCCGCATCCTCTAGTTGGATGCGGGGTGTGATTTTGACGTGAGGAAAAAAGACTACGGTTCGGGGTAGACGGTTTCGGAGGAGAAAGCGTCGAAGCCGATGATGCCGGTGGCGGATTTAGACACGTAGAAGGGGCCTAAACGCACGGTATCCAGGGATACGGTGTCATTGTCCAGCGAAGAGACGGTCTCTTGGAGAACGCCGTCCAGATACAGGCTGAAGTAGCCATCGTTATTGCCATCCCCGGTGGCCGCGGCCCAATCTATCTCCACCAGGGTCCAATCGTTGGTGGGGACCGCGTAAAAGCCGGTCCAGGTCCAGGAGCCATCATCCTGTCCGACCCGGGCGACGACGATGTGTTGGGCGCCATCCCAGCCCGCAAACACCTGGAAGGTTTTCCCAGTTCCGGCCCCCAGCAGAATGCCCATCCCCTTGTAGGGGTCGGCGGTGATGGATTTGACCAGCAGGTCGAACCTGGCCCGGTACTGGGTCTCGGCGGTGGGAGAATCATCCTGCACGAACATGGGGTGGTTGTCCTCGACGATTGCGCCCAGGCCGTAGCTGCCCTGCGCGGCAGCTTTGGGATGGACGATCAGGCCCAATCCGGGGGGGAGGTACTGTTCGCTGAACAGACCGCCGCCAATCTGGACGGGACTCTCCACCATGGCGGACCAGGCGGTGGTGTCGCCGCTCTCAAAGCCGTCAGCGAAGATCAGGTCGCATAGGTCGCCGCTGGTGGACACGGAAGCGATGACCGTCAGCCAGTCTTGGAAGGCTGAATCCCCGGGGGCGCATAGGTTGGTGTTGAGGTAATTAAAATTATCCAGGACGGTGAGGTTGGTAAGGGACAGAGGAAGCGGCCCGCTCAGGTTGGTTGTCCCGATGTAAAAATACTCCAAAAGGGTCAGGTTCCCCAGTTCGGCCGGAACACTGCCGCTAATCTCATTTTCGTTCAGGAAAAGCAGGGTCAAATTCGATAGGCTCCCCAACGCAGATGGAATGCCGCCGGTGAGTTGATTGAGGTGAAGCCGGAGGTATTGTAATGCGGATAAGTTCCCTAACTCAGGAGGAATGTTTCCGCTGAGTTGGTTATCCCCCAGATTGAGGAAATATAGATTGGACATATTGCCCAACTCATTGGGGATGCTGCCGGTCAGGTCATTGCCGGCTGCTTGGAAATAGGTGAGGTTGGTCAGGTCGCCTAATTCAGGGGGGATGCTGCCGTTCAACGAGTTGCCATACAGGGCGAGGTACTGCAAACTGGACAAATTCCCCAACTCCGGGGGAATGTTCCCGGTAAGTTGGTTGTTGCCCAGATGGAGATCGGTCAAATTGGACAAGCCTCCCAAGGAGGCTGGGATGCTGCCGCTCAAGGCGTTGCTGTACAATTGGAGATATATGAGGGTGGATAAATTACCCAACTCTGTTGGAATGCCGCCGGTCAATAAAGGGTTGGCGGTGATATACATGAATTGCATATTGGAAAAATCGCCTAGTTCAGTCGGCAGTGTGCCATTCAGGTTGTTGTCGGTCAAAAGAATTTGATTGACATTGGTCCCAGAGCAGCTTACGCCAAACCAACTGCAAGGGGTGTTGGTTTGCAGCCAGTCGGTGTTGGTGGTCCAACTGGCGCCGGTTGTGCCGTTGTACAGCGCCACCAGAGCGAGGCACTCTGCCTCGGGCATGTCGGTCTGGTCGCCGGGATTGACGCAGCCGGTATATGGGTCTGGTATTATGGCCTTTACAGGCGTTACCGGCCCGGTTATCAGCAGGCCTGCCAGCAGCGCGGTGAGAAGCGCCACTCTGAAGAGAAAATGGAATTTGGGTTTCAATGTAGCTGTGATGTACACGATGATTCTCCTTATTTAGGTAGTTTTTGGTTTTTGAGGGTTGGTTTTCAAAAACCGGCCTATCTTACTTGGTTTCGGGGTTAACGTCAACCAGCTTGACTCGACAGGTATAAATCTCCCGCAGGTTGCTATTTTAATGACAACTGACCGAGACTGCTGTAGTTAGCCTGAAATGGGCTTGTTTTTTTGCGAATCTGCGAGAGTCTGCCTAGCGACCTTGTATTATTGTAAGTTTACACTCAGTGGGATGTTATAATGATAACGTAAAACTTCGTATCCGAACCTGGCCCTGCGGGGCCGCAACCATCTCTGAGGAGAAAAAACATGCAAAGGCGCAGACCCGGTAAAGACCGTCCAGATAATATGGACAAGATCAAGAAAGCAGTAAAGCAAGAATACATGGCCGAACATACCCTGACCGCCGAGGAAACCCTCAGCCACCTTTCGCTGAAGTATTATGGCTCCGCGATCAAGGATAAGTGGATGATTATCTACGAGGCCAACAAGGACGTCATCGGCGACAATCCCAACCACGTAGCCCCAGGGATGGTGCTGAAAATCCCCAAGCTGCCGGAGTAATTCGCTATTCTTTCTCTTGCTTCGTAGGGGCGCAGCA
>CBDUUP010000213.1:0-7759 GCA_965370435.1 uncultured Anaerolineales bacterium
TGAAGAAGCCTTAGTGCACTAGTTCTGAACATGAGCCAAGTTTTTTATTTTTCTTAGCGCTAAGTTAAGCTAAATGTTGGTAAAAAAGCCTGACCATCTTGACTTCTGTCATTCCGAGGCGGAGGCCAAGGAATCCCTGATACCGTGGCTTTTTATAGCCGAGGAAGGTGAAAAACATCCCTTGTTCACAGGGATTCCTTCCCTTCGGCTGGCTCAGGGCTGGCTCAGGACAAGCTTGGGCGATGAAGCTGCCCTCCTACTAAGAAACTTAAGAATTTAGGACATGTTTTGGATAGGAGGCGCGTGACTGGGCGAAGCAGCGCTTCGCCCCTACAGAAGAGGGGGTGTTTCTTTTCCACAGAACATGGCTTTTGACGTTGTGAAGGCACTACTAAGAAACTTCAGGGTTTCGGAGCAAGGTTATGTATGTTGGCGCGCCGGGCGACCCACCGGGTCGCCCCTACGGAAGAGGGGATGTTTCTTTTCCACTGAACGGGGTTTTTGGCGTTGTGGGGAGCTCGGAATGACAATTATGGAGAGATATTGAATATCGTTGGGTTCCGAGGTCACTTGAAAATTACAAATTGATCCAATGGGTTTTTAGACAGTGAATCCCTGAATTCTTATGGTTCGTTCTTCAGGGGCCGCTATTACGCGTTCTCGATGGCATGAAAATTGCTTCAATTGGTTTATATTTCAATACGAAACTGCAATCCATCCGTCATCGTGTGCGTCTTGCGTTACCGGGCAGTCTGGCATACAATTATTTTGGTGATTGACGGCCTGGACTTTGTACATAATAATCCAGGCTATATCCCTCAATCATAAAGCTTATGGAAGAAGTACAAGAAGCCAAAACGCTCGCTGCGCTGCCAAACCTGGCCGGTTGGTTGGACCGGGTGTCGCCAACTGTCACCGCCGCATATTTGGGCGTCATTTTGTTGGCCTTTGTCGCTATCCCGGTGTTGGCTTATACTTGGATGGGGACGCCGTTCCTGGGCGGGTTTGTGGAGCATACGTTGATCTTCAACGACATAGGCCCAACCCAGCCTGGTAACGCGGCCTGGGAGGCATACAATCAGGGGCTAGGTTTTGGGGATCAATTATTGGCTATCGCCGGGCAGGAGGTCAGGAACACCCGCCAGATGCAGGATGTTTTGGATGGCTTTCATCCGGGCGAGACCATTCCCATCACAGTGTTGAGCGAGAGCGGGAAATTGCGAGAGTTGGATATTTTATTGCATGCCTTCCCCACCGCGGACCGGATAGCATACCATTACACTTTGTACATGGTAGGCCTGGTGTACCTGGGCTGCGGCTTGTGGGTGTTCCGGCTGCGGCGGGCGGATGCCGCCGGGCGGGCGTTTGCGCTGTTCACCGCCTCGGTCGCATTGATGCTGGCCAGTTTGTTTGAGGTGAACACCACTCATTATCTCACCCCTCTGTGGACGCTGGCAGTTGCGGTTATGGCGGGGGCTTTGCTCAACCTGGTATTTGTATTCCCGCGCCAGGCCAAGATATTGACGCGCTGGCCTTTCCTGCGCTGGGCGGGGTATGTGCCTGCGTTGGCGCTGTTCCTGAACGCGCTGCCAACCTTGTTCAACTTCAACCGGCCGACCGCCTACGCCTCGGCCTGGAACGCCGAGTACCTGTACGCGGCGCTGGCGGTGGCGATTTTTATGATCGTCACTTTACTGCAACGCTTCACCTCCCCCTCGCCGATCGTGCACGAGCAGACCCGGATTGTCTTGTGGAGTTCGTTATCTTTCCTGCCTCTGAGCCTGTGGGCTTTGGGCGACGCAGTAGCTTTTATCCCCGACGTTCTGCATAATGTCCCGCTGCCTTATTTGATGGTCCCCAGGGGATTATTTCAGGTGGCGATTGCCTATGCGGTCTTGCGCTACCGGTTGCTTAACACCGATTACGTGGTCAGCCGGGCGGTGTTATATGCCTCGCTGTCGGTGCTGGCGGCTTCGGGCTATGCCTTGCTGGTCAGCGGGATAAGCATGATCTTTGGGACGGTGGTGAATGCCAACAATCCTTTCTTGATCGGGATGCTGGTCTTTGTGCTGGCCTTAGCGCTCAACCCGCTGCGGGAGCGCATGCAGCGGGTGATTGATAGGCTCTTCTTCCGAGGGCAGGCAGCCCACCGTGAACTGCTGGAGAACTTCGCCGGTGAACTCACCCAGATCGTAGAGCTTCCGACCATTGTGGCGTTGGTGCGCAAGTACGTCACGGAAGTCTTGCAGCCGGTTCACTTCCACGTCTACGTGCACGACCCCTTGAGCGACTATTACGTCGCCACGCTGGATGAGAAAAAGCGTCCGACCACAGACATCCGCTTTGGGGCCAACAGCCCTCTGCCGCAGACCCTGTCCCGCCACCAGAAAACCCTCTTCCTGGCGGAGGCGGACACCTTGCCGCTGGCCTTGCTGACTGAGCGAACCCGCCTGGCGCTGCTGGGCGCGCAGCTTTTCACCGCCCTGCCCGGACAGGCCCGGCTGACGGGATGGCTGGCTTTGGGGCCGCGCCGCTCCGGCGAACCTTACACCAGCAGGGACATCAATTTCCTGGCCGCGCTGAGCGACCAAGCCGCCCTGGCGGTGGAGCGTGCGCAAGTATTGGCTGACAAAGACCGCCGGGTGCATGAGATGAACGTGCTCACCCGGGTGGCCCAGGGCGTCAACGTGACCCTGGCATTCGACGACATTTTGGAGTTGATCTTCGCCCAGACCATCCAGATCATCCCCACCCGGGATTTCAGGATCACCCTTTTCAACGAAATGACTCAAACGCTCCATCACGCTTTCTTCGTGGAAGATGACGACCGCATCGGAGAGAAGGAGGATATGCCTCTGCCCACCGGACGCGGTCTGGAGCAGGAAGTGATCCGCAGCCGCCGGGCTATTGTGACTGACGATTACGTGAGCGAGTGCCGCCGCAGAGGGGTGTTGGTGGACGCGGATGATCTATTTGCCTGGATGAGCGTGCCGCTCAACGCGGGGGCGGAGACCATCGGGGTGCTCAGCCTGGGGAACCGGGACGGGGCCATTGTCTACACGGATGGCCAGCGCGGCCTGCTGCAAGCTATCGCCGATCAGGCTGCCGGGGCGATTGTGAAGGCCCGTCTGCTGCAAGAGACGGAGCGCAGAGCGCGCCAATTGGCGACCCTGAACGAGGTGGCTCGCAGCCTGACCTCCACCCTCGACTCCGACCCCCTGCTCAACCGCATCATGCAGAGCGCGGTAGATATTCTGAACTGCGAGGCGGGCAGCCTGCTGTTGATTGATGATGAGACCGGCGAGTTGATCTTTGAGGTGGTGGTCAGTCCGGTGGCGGTTCAATTGAAGGGGACGAGGCTGAAACCTGGAGTGGGTCTGGTGGGAAAAGCGGTTGAGACCCGCGAACCGGTCATTGTCAACGATGTCATGGACAGCTCTGAATGGCACGACGACACTGACAAGGAAACCGGTTTTCAAACCCGGTCGATTTTGGTGGTGCCCATGCTGGTCCAGGACCGGGTGCTGGGCGTGCTGGAAGTTATGAATAAAAAAGACCGGCTGCCCTTTAGCTATGACGACCGCGAGCTGCTGACCGCTTTCACCGGACAGGCTGCGGTGGCGATTGAGAACGCCCGCCTATACACTCTCACCGACCAAAAACTGTCAGTGCGGGTCGAAGAGCTATCGGTGATGCAGCGCATTGACCGCGAATTGAACACCAGCCTGGACGTGGCCCGGGCCATGCGCATCACCCTGGAATGGGCCATGCGCCAGTCGGGCGCTGCGGCGGGGTTGGTGGGCGTGGTGGAAGAAGAGGGCATCCGGGTGATGGCGCAGGAAGGACTGGATAGTGAGCTTGCGCCCTATGAGGACGCACCCCTGCCTATTGATTTTCCCGCCATTCGGGAAGCGATAGAGACGGTTCAACCTCAGCAGCTCTATCTGGATGACACCGCCAGCGGGACGGGATTCCTCAGCGACGCGCAGGCCCAGATCGTGATCCCCATCCGCCGGGAAGGAGAGGTAATTGGGATACTCTTGTTGGAGAGCAAGGAATCTGGGCGTTACCGGGATGATATTCAGGAATTCCTCATCCGCCTGGGCGACCATGCCGCCATCGCTATCTCCAACGCCCAGTTATACGGCGCGGTGCAGCAGGCCAATATCGCCAAGAGCGACTTCATCTCCTTCATTTCCCATGAGTTGAAGACTCCGATGACTTCTATTCGAGGGTTCACCGACTTGCTGGCCGCCGGTTCGGTGGGGCCGATCAACGAGGCGCAGGAGAATTTCCTGGTCACTATCCGCACCAACGTCACGCGGATGAGCACGCTGGTCTCCGACCTGGCTGACCTTTCCCGCATTGAGGCCGGGCGTCTGCGGTTGGAGTTCAGCGCTTGCGACATTAGAGAGGTCATTGATGAAGTCCTGCGCTCGGCTCAAGCAGGGATCGATGAAAAGGAACAGAATTTTATTATTGAAATCCCCGACGACATTCCACCCATTTGGACCGACCGGGTGCGTTTGGTGCAGGCGCTCACCAACCTGGTCAACAACGCGTATAAGTATACGCCTGAGCAGGGCGATCTCTTCTTCTATGCGGAGGCCGCTGAGAATCAGTGGGATCCGCAGGGCGCGCCGCAGGTGGTGCACATCCGGGTGAGGGACACGGGGATCGGCATCAGCGAAGAGGACCAGCCCAAGATATTCCGCCAATATTTCCGCACCGCCGAGAGTCGAGAATTCGCCACGGGCACCGGCCTGGGATTGAATATCACCAAGTCTTTGGTGGAACTGCAAGGCGGCCAGCTCTGGTTCGACAGCGTGCAAGGGGAGGGGTCAACCTTCCATTTCACCGTACCCATCGCTGAAGAAGAGGAGGGCGACTAGGATCATGGCGATTTCGGCGGCTGTAGGGCAAGCCCACGCCTTGAACGGGCGCGAAGCCAGCGCACAGGCTATCCACAAGGCGTTGAATGAGGTGGAGCGTGAGCCTATCGCCATGGGACTCATTTTCGCCTCCTATGATTACGATATTCAAGAGATCATGGGCGGGGCGGCGGCGCTTCTGGGCGACATTCCCTTGCTGGGGTTCAGCACTTCGGGTGAATTCACCTCCAAGGGCCAGAGCCGCCGTTCGGTGGTGGTGGCGCTGCTGACCGGCGCTGAGGCTCAGGTGAAAGCGAATTGGTGGGAAGGGTTTTCGGAAGACAGTCAGGCTGTCACTGAACGCATGGTGGAGAGCTTCCTTCCCCAGGATGACGAGTATACATTGCTGCTGGTGGCCGACGGCTTGAGCGGGGACGGCGCGCTGCTGTGCCAGGGCCTGCCGGAGGGAGATTACACGGTGGCGGGCTGTCTGGCGGGAGGCGACCTGCGCCTGGGGCGCACTTTCCAGATAGGCGGGGCGCAGGCGGGGACCGGAGGGTTGGCGGCGGCGTTATTGACCGGCCAGATTCGGGCGGGGGTGGGGGCCGCTCACGGCTGGCAGGAGGTGGGGGCATATTTCCAGATCACCCGAGCCAGGGACTCATGGGTGGGCGCATTGGATGGCCGTCCGGCCTCCGAGACTTACGCCCGTTTGTTTGGCTACCAGGCGCGGGAGTGGGCATTCCCGCCTCTCAATACGTTGGTGCGCTTATATCCGCTGGGCCTGGAACTGGATGGCCGTGAGACTCTCCAGGTGCGGACGCCCATAAGCGTGGAAGCGGACGGCAGTTTGCGGATGAATACCACCGTGCCCGACGGGGCGGTGGGCCATTTGCTGGTGGGCAGCGCGGAAAATTGCATGGAGGCAGCCCGTGAGGCGACTCGCAAGGCGCTCAGTGAATTGGGGGACGCTCGTCCGGTGTTGGCGTTGGTTTTGGCGGATGTGTCCTGGCAGATGCTGTTGGAGGCCCAGCCGGGTATCGAGATCAACGCGGTGCGGGAAGCGTTGGGGCCGGACATCCCTATTGCGGGGGGGTATACTTTCGGGCAGATCGCCCGACCTGACTCCTCTGGGCAGCCCGAGCTGCTCAACCAGCACATTGAGGTGATCGTTATTGGGGAGAAGGGATAACGTTGAACGTTTGAACGTGAAAACGTTGGAACGTTTCTTTGAATAACATCCTAATTCTAAATATGGCGGTTAACCAGAATGGATCAATAGTGAATTCGTATCCTGTATAATTAGAAAGGTTCGTATGCATTCGATAAACTAATTGTTTCACTTATAATTAATGAAATGTTTAGGTTATTTGCCCGTGACAAAATAATAAAGCGAGTAGAAGGCTTTAAACCATTGCTTGCTCAGTGGGAAAAAAATACGCATCCCGCTCAAATCCGCTTGACTGAATACCTTGAGTGGATAACCAATGAAATCTCCCCTAAAATTGACCATCAAGCCGATCTGTTCTTATATTTGGAAGTCGATGTAGTTAGTCCTTCCAATCTATTAAAACATCATGATTTAGAGAATTACTTGACGCCGCTTTTTGGTAGGAAGTGGCTTGACCCCAGTAAATTCGTCTGTGTTTCTGGTCGAAAAAAGGTTGGAGGGGGATCCTTTATAGAAATTGGTAAGGCGAAACAAATTTCAGAAGACCAATTTTCTGGATGGAATGAGTTCAATTGTAAACCGGGGTCGGGCACAGCATCACCTAAATGGAAAGAAGCTATTCGCCAAGAGTTAGCATTAGCAAACGTTGCGCTGATGCCACCTGGACCGGTGGAAGTTCATCTTGCTTGGAGGTGTTCTTTGAACCGTAATTGGGTTAATCTTTGGAAGCCGACCGGAGATGCAATGGGGCCGGCGCTTGGATATGAAAATCCTGCCGATCTCTATAACCCAAGAGATGACCGTATCGTTCGTCTTTCGATGCACAAAACAATTGTTCCTGGTTTGGGTCACATTGTAGAAGTTGGAATGTGGTGGAACTAGGCAAGGTGAGAGAGAAGTGACTATAACTCTTATTGGAATTGATTGCGCCACAAAGGATAATAAAATTGGGTTGTCCAGGGGGTATTTTATCGATGGAAAATTCAGCATTGAAGAAATTACTGTAGGTTCATACGATGGTTCAGTCCTTGATACAGTCGCTAAATGGATTTCATTATCTACAACTTCCTTATTAGCGTTAGATGCCCCATTAGGTTGGCCGACAGATCTTGGCGAATCGCTAATAGACCATAAGGCTGGGAGACCGATCCATATCGAAGCAAATTCCTTATTCCGACGGTTGACAGATCGAGTAGTTAGACGTGAAATTGGAAAACAATCACTGGATGTCGGGGCTGATCGCATCGCCCGAACCGCACACTCGACTTTATCATTATTAGGGAAATTGAGTGACAGGATTGGGGAAACGATCTCGTTAGCCTGGGAGCCGCCTGAAGCTCCTGGGACATACGCCATCGAGGTTTATCCGGCGGCCACACTGATCGCATACGGCGTCGAAGCCTCTGGGTACAAGGGAAAAGACAGAGTTGAACGGCGATTGAATATTGTGAAGATATTAGAGAAACACATTGATTTTACATGCAATTTCGATCTAATGATAAGCAACGCAGATGCCTTGGACTCTGCGATCTGCGTTTTGGCCGCTGCTGATTTTCTCCTGAAAGATTGTATTGAGCCTGCGGATATGGATGTCGCCAAGAAGGAGGGGTGGATTTGGGTTAAGAAACCTCGTCCTTAGAGAAGGTTTTGAACGTTGGAACGTGAAAACGTTGGAACGTTGCGGGGGATAATAATCTTGCATAGTTCATAAAACCTG
>CBDUUP010000214.1:0-7759 GCA_965370435.1 uncultured Anaerolineales bacterium
CGCGCGGATCCAGCGACCTGCCGATCTCCCCAGAAGATGTGGCTGTGGACGTTACCCAGCCAGATAATAGCCTGTCTCCAACCCCTACTACCGTTGGTGGAAGTCCGAGCGCGGATGCAACCAGGCCGTCTAATGATCCCAACCTACCGCCTCCCAGCCCGGTCCCTACCAATTCTTCGGAGTCTGAGCCTGCGGTCTATAAAGCGGCCCTCCCGGAAAGACGCCTATTGACACTGGAATGGCCGTTAGACATCCGGCAAGGCGACTCGGAAGTGGTGCGTCTGGCGTTGGCGGTGGACGAGATGGGGAACCTGACGCCAACGGTGATGATTGACGAAGGCAACCAGATCGTAGGCGAGACGGTCTACATTCCCAACCTATTTGAAACCCATACGTTGGTCGTTGAAGCTCGCCTGGACATCCTGGGGGTAGAGGCGACCCCGACTGGGGTTGTCAGCCAGACTTTGCTTCCCGGAAAGACGGCCGAGATCGTATGGAGCATCAGCGCATCCGAGGTGGGCAGGTACAGCGGCAGTGTATCGGTCACGCTGAACCTGATCTCTCTGGAGGATGGCCAGGAAAATCAAATCCCGCTTGTCAACCAGGTCATCCAATTGGAAGTTTCCAATTTGTTCGGAGTATCCGGCTCACCGGCTCGATGGATGGGAACCGCGGGTACGTTTCTCGGATCGGTTCTTAGTTTTCAGGATGTGATCGGCTGGTTCCTGAAGCTGTTCTTCCGCCGCAAACGAATTAAAAATTAGAGGTGGCGCTAAACCAATGCTGACTATTATCACCCTTGTTTTGGGTCCGACAGGGACCAATACATACATGATAGCTGACGAAGAGAGCGGGGTCTGCGCGGTCATTGACCCGGCCTGGGATGGGCATCTTATCCGGGCCGAGGCGGAGAAGCGGGGCTGGGAGATCGGCCATATCTGGCTCACCCACGCCCATTTTGACCATCTGGGCGGGGTGGCCGGGCTGGTGGATGGGGCCGACCCACCGCCTCCGGTTGCGCTGCACCCGGGAGATTTGCCGCTTTACAATACTCAGGGCGGCGCGGCGCTTTTTGGGCTAGAGATTGAACCGGGGCCAGAACCGTCGGTTGAACTGGCGCATGGGCAGACCTTATACTTAGGTAAGTCTGAGATTGAGGTGCGTCACGCCCCCGGACATTCTCCCGGCCATGTGATGTTCTACGTCTCTTCGGATGAAGTACTGTTCTGCGGGGATGTGATTTTCAACTTCGGGATTGGACGCACGGACCTGCCCGGCGGTAGCCATGCGATGCTGATGGAGAATATCCGCACGCAGGTACTCTCCCTGCCCGACGAGACCCGCCTGCTCTCCGGCCACGGTCCGGCGACGACGGTGGGGGTGGAGAGGAGGCAGAATCCGTTTTTGGCGTAGTTAGTACACAATCTCAAAGTGACATCTTTTAAACAAACATCCCGCCAGCCCCTCCTGGCAGGATGTTTTATTGAAATGAAACAATTTTACGGTGTAGGTGGCCTCGCCCAGGAAAGGTCGCGGCCAATGAGTAGTTCTTTCATTCTAGCGTGGTGGGTGTTTTTCATGGAAACAAGTTGAGTTTCAAGGCTGTGTTTGGCGGATAAATCACGAATATTTTCATTGTTATCATAAGTAATCAGAAAATCACCCGCGAGGAGGCTGCTGATCCTGAATAGTTCATTGTGGTCAATTTCCGAGTGTTTGTATAGTCTTTTTCCAGCCTTTTTGTTCCCTGCGGTGTAAGGTGGATCAACAAAGAAGGCGCAGTAATTATTATCTTGATGTTGTTGCATGGCTTTTATACCATCGCCTTCAATGAAAGTTATGCGCTCACGGATTTTGGAAATGGCTAAAATTCGTTTTTTGAGGGTTTCAGGATACCAGCGAGATTTTATGCCCTTACCACTTTCTCCGAATTTGATTCGCCCTGCTCCCGGAGCCATAATGCCTCCATGGTTCACCCGATTATTGATGATGGTTTGAAACGCCTTCTCAGGAAGGGTATCTGCATCTTGACTTAGGATTTCGTCAACATTTTCCTTGGTCAAGTTAAAGTTGATGATTCTATTGGTCAGCCATTCCGCGTCGTCACTCAGGATGACACGCCACACCGCGGCTACCTGGTCGTCGAGTTCAACCAGCAGAACGTGATCAGCAAGTTTTTCGAAGGCGACAGTTAATCCTACAATACCTCCGCCAGCGAAAGGCTCCACGAACAGTTTTGGTTTGGTTTTTAAATTCGCCAGCCATACTCTGATTCGAGGAACTAGCCATGTTTTACCACCTGGATAACGAAAAGGACTGCGGAGCGGTACCGAGGCGACATTTACGATATGGTCAACGTCTTCAAACAGAGAGTATTGAACCATTTTTCTCAATCTCTTATGCTAAGAATATCGTCTAACGTGGCGTTATCTATTTCGCCTTCGTTATAAGTTGCATCAGTAGGTTCTGATTGGGTATCAAGTTTTTTCTGAAGTACTTCAAGAAAGTTATCCAAAGCGCCGGGTTTTGGGGTAGTAATTTGCCTCAATGCCGGTTCAAATTTGGTGAAAACTGATCGATGGAGGGATAGAGTATACGTGGAGGAGGTGTTGTCTTTTTCAAGATCGTAAATGAGCCAAACTAAATCGGCTTCTTCTGGTTTGACTTCTTCAAGTTCGGGCAACGTTTGATAGAATCCTTTTTGTAGAACCACGGCCATCTTCTTGTTCCAAGAATTCAAAATGCCACCTTTGTAGATAAGTTGTGGGGCCAATCGCTTGCGTGAGGATGAAAGGTAATCGGGGCGTGGGTATTGCTTTTGGTTCTTCCAATCCATATTGAAACGGTTTTGTGGGTCTTCCATGTAATGTTTGAGCGGCCGGCTGATATTGCCAGAAATGTAAACAGATTGGATTTCAACAGAGCCAAAATCAACGACGCGCTTATCATTATCATAAGCAACCAAAACAATATCAATGTTTCCAGCGGTTCTACCTTCTTCATTCTTAATCCGAACCTCGGTTAGAGAAGTCCATTTTTCACCTGGAGGGAAAAAGAACTTCGAGGCATCGGTTGTGAAGATCCAGTCTTGGCGAAAACGTATAGGACATGTGATAACAACCTCGTTGTTGTGATGTATACTGCAAACTCCGATAGGATCACTTATTCTACTTTTCGTGCAAGAGGGAACTTTATTGTTGTATGGGCAGAGACGGTTATCGCGGTTGCGAATTGCTTTATCTGATTGGTTGTTGGTAGGGTAGCCAAAGACTTCAGCGAGTGGATTATTAGGCATGAGCCTCTCTCGTATTGATAATACTTATTCCAAGTAGATATTTTAATCGATTCTAATCCAATTATATAGCATATGCTTGTTCTTTACTCTCTAATCCATGAAATGGTTATGGGTGATAGGCTGCTATCTTTGAATTATTCATATTTTACATAACGAACCTGCCAGTAATTCCAGGTGGGAGGTTAAATGCAATAGCAATTACCTCTTACCCTGATTACTTCTTTACATGTCTACCTCCCCCTACTTCGCATAATCCGTCGCCCGGGTCTCCCGGATCACGGTGACCTTGATCTGGCCGGGGTATTGCATGTTCTCTTCGATCTGTTTGGAGATGTCGCGAGCCAGGCGGGTGGTGGCCAGGTCGTCAATGTCTTCGGGGCGGACGATGATGCGCACTTCGCGGCCGGCTTGCAGGGCGTAAGATTGCTTGACGCCTTTGAATGAATTGGCGATCTCTTCCAGGGCTTTGACCCGTTTGAGGTAATGCTCCAGGCTTTCCCGGCGTGCGCCAGGGCGTGCGCCGGAGATGGCGTCGGCAGCCTCGACGATGATGGCTTCTACGCTTTCCTGTTCTTCTTCGTGGTGGTGGGAGGCCACCGCGTTGACGACCTCTTCCCGCACTTTGTAGCGGCGGATGAATTCTGCGCCCAGCCTGGCGTGGGTGCCGTCAGCGTTGTGATCCATCGCTTTGCCGATGTCGTGCAATAGGCCTGCGAGTTTGGCGACTTCCACGTCGGCGTTGAGTTCGGCGGCGATCATGGCGGCGATCTTGGCGGACTCTACGGCGTGGTGTAGTTGGTTCTGGCCGTAGGAGGTGCGGAATTTAAGCCGTCCCAGCATGCGGATGATCTCGGGGTGTAAGGTGGGTACCCCAGCTTCGTAGACTGCTTCTTCGCCAGCTTCGATGATGGCGCGTTCAATTTCCTTGCGCTCTTTGTTGATTATTTTCTCAATGTTGGCGGGGTGGATGCGCCCATCCAGCACCAGCTTGCTGAGGGTTCGCTTGGCGATCTCGCGGCGCACCGGGTCGAAAGATGAGATAGTGACGGCTTCGGGAGTGTCGTCCACGATAACGTCCACCCCGGCGGCTTGTTCAAAGGCGCGGATGTTTCGCCCGTTCCGGCCAATGATGCGCCCTTTCATCTCATCGGAGGGGATAGGGACAACCGAAGAAGTGATTTCGGAGACGTGTTCGGAGGCCACCCGCTGGATGGCGACGGCGATCAGCTTGCGGGCTTTCTTATCCCCTTCCTCGCGGGCTTCGGCTTCGATTTGGCGGATGATGCGGGCCATATCGTTGCGGCCCTCTTTTTCCACCTCTTCCATCAAGATGGCCTTGGCCTCATCGGTCGTCATCTGGGATATCTGCTGCAAACGCTCCATGGCTTCGGTGTGGGTTTTATCTAATTCGTTTTTGCGGCGGTCCATTGAGCTTTGGCGCTTGTTCAGCTTCACTTCGCTCTGTTCCAGGCGTTCAGCTCGTTTGTCAACATCGGCGCGCCGTTTTTGCAGGCGGTCGTCTTCGCGATTGAGTTCCTTGCGCCGGCGGTTTGCGTCGTTTTCGGCTTTCTGGCGGATTTTTAGGGCCTGGTCTTTGGCTTTTAATTCAATGTCGCGCGCATTTTCTTGGGTTTCGCTGAGGATGCGCTCAGATTCGATTTTTAGCTGTTGGCCGGCGCGCACCACCAGATAATGTCTGATCCCATATCCTACTACCCCTCCAACTGCAACTGAAACTGCAATGATGATATATACTGGGTCCATGGTTATACCTCGTTTTCAATGTCGTTATTACTTTGGTCATTATCGAGTTCCGCCCAAACCTGTGAAACTATGGGGGAAATGGTGGCGTAGTTGAAACCCCGGCGGGCCAGAAATCCCCCTAGCTTCTTTCGGAATTCAGCCCACTCCAGATTTTCTAACTTGCGAACTTTCTTGCGTGCGGCTTGATAGGCGAGGGTGTCCTCGTCAATTTTCTCCAGGGCCTGTTCAATGATCTCTTGGTTCAGACCCTTTTTTCGAAGTTCCATCCGCAAGGCTCTGCGCCCGCGGGGGCGGAATTCGCTCCGGTTTTCTACCCAGGTTTGGGCGAACTCGGCGTCGTTTACCAGGTTGGCGCGCTGCAATCGGGTGATGACTGCATGGCAAGATTCCTCAGCCACCTGGTGCTTTTGCAGATTGCGCCGGATCTCGGCCTCAGACCGGATGCGATAGCTGAGAAAGTTCAAAGCGCGCTGGTAAGCGACTTCGTGTTCGTCTTGGCTTTGTAATTCGGCGATTTTCTCTTCGGATAATTCCTGCCCCACTTCCAACCAACCGGCGACGATGCGCGCCAGCCCCAAGGCGAATTCGCCATCCAGGTATAGGTTAACCCGGTTGCGGTTGCGCTTTTGCAGTTTTAGGGCGGTTACTTTTCGTGTCATCGTATTAAACAAACAGCCGTGGCGCTGCCAACCAGGCAGGCCACGGCAAAATACTCCAGGAGCGTTAATCTCAGATAACAGATGATTACAGTATCAGGTGACTGTCAGTAATCAAGTTACTGAACCGTAATCGGGGTACTGCGTTGAATATACCTTCGTTGTAAGGTCGGAGGTATCCGCAGGGTTTCTCTGTTGGTTGTTGTACTAGGTTGCTATCTTCTCGCTAGATGTGACTGGTTGAAAAATTGTAGAGCCTAAATTTTGGCCGGTTTTACGTCACAACAACGTTTTATTACTGAGATTAATTTTCAAAGCCGTGGCCGCGGGGTGGTTCAGTCTTTTCGCGGCTAGAAATATTCTTTTGTAAAGTGAGCTATTCTTCCTCTTCCTCGACGGACATGGGGACCGGGGGCATGGTCTGCTGGCGGATGATGCCTTCTACCTCATCAGAGAGGTCGGGATTGGAACGCAAGAATTCCTTGGAATTCTCCCGTCCTTGCCCCAGGCGTAGGTCGCCGTAGGAGTAGTACGAGCCTCGTTTGGTAATGATCTCCAGTTCAACGCCTATATCAAGCAGGTCGCCGACTTTGGAGATACCTTCATTATACATGATATCGAATTCTGCGGTGCGGAAAGGGGGGGCGACTTTGTTCTTCACCACTCGCACACGGGTGCGGTTGCCGACCACATCCTGGCCGACTTTGATAGATTGTATGCGGCGCACGTCCAGGCGAACCGATGCGTAGAACTTGAGCGCCATGCCGCCGGAGGTGGTCTCCGGGCTGCCGAACATCACCCCGATCTTCATGCGAAGCTGGTTGGTGAAAATGACGGCGGTGTTGGTCTGTTTGATGGCCCCGGAGAGCTTGCGCAGGGCCTGAGACATCAGGCGGGCCTGCATACCCATGGTCGAGTCGCCCATGTCGCCCTCCAACTCGGAGCGAGGTACCAGGGCCGCCACCGAATCGATGACGACCACTTCCACCCCGCCGGAGCGGACCAGGGTCTCGGCGATCTCGAGGGCCTGTTCACCCATGTCGGGTTGAGAAATAAGTAAGTTGTCCACGTCCACGCCGCACAAGGCCGCGTAGGAGGGGTCGAGGGCGTGTTCCATGTCGATGAAAGCGGCGGTGCCGCCCATCTTCTGGGCTTCGGCGACGATGTGTTGGGCGATGGTGGTCTTGCCGGAGGATTCGGGGCCGTAGATCTCGGTGACCCGGCCGCGGGGGATGCCGCCGATGCCCAGAGCTAGATCGAGGGAGATGGAGCCGGTGGGGATGGCCTCGACCAGCAGGTGGGTGGCTTCGCCCAGGCGCATAACGGTGCCGTCGCCGTAGCGTTTCTCTAATTCACTCAGGGCTTGATCTAAAGCCCGTTTTTTATCCTTGCTCATTACACTTTCCTTTTTTGGCCTTATAGAGCAGGCTTAATTATAAACGATGTCGTCCTTCTTTATTGACCGAAATTGTCTTTTAATCAGAGTCTCATCCATCATTATTTGATTGACACGTTTGTTCTATTATAGGTGAAATTCCAACTGCCAGCGAGTCAATTCCATGAAGATATTTGCAATTTTGCGGTTGTGTGTTATCCTTTCGCGGTGGGAGTCACCCACGCTTTTTGTTTATGATGATCGGAGCGTTTTTATTCATTTCATCTTTCAGAAACTCATATGCCATAACACCGAATAGAACGATTTGTTGCGATATTAATCTAAGGAGTTCAGAATGAGCAATCTACACGACGATGCATTAGCTTATCACCGCATGGGAGGCAAACCGGGCAAGATCGAGGTGACCCCAACCAAGCCGCTGGATACTCAATACGACCTGGCACTGGCCTATTCGCCGGGGGTGGCTGTGCCGGTGCTGGAGATCGAGAGAGACCCCGAGTTGGCTTACGAATATACGGCCCGGGGAAACCTGGTGGCGGTGATCTCCAACGGCACCGCGATCCTGGGTCTGGGTGACCGAGGGGCGCTGGCCTCCAAGCCGGTGATGGAGGGGAAGGGAGTGCTCTTCAAAAAGTTCGCCGACATTGA
>CBDUUP010000215.1:0-7732 GCA_965370435.1 uncultured Anaerolineales bacterium
TAATCATACCTGGTGGCTCTTTTTTGGTTTTCCTGACAACATTTGCGTGCACACGTGTATTAGTTTCAACAATTTAGGAACGAAAACCTGCATTATAATAGTCGGCGAGTCCGACGTCTGAGGGCTTTTTGGAAATAATTATTAGTAAAGCCCCACCAAAAAAATTGCAGAAAACAAATACTATGCCAATAGACAATAAGCCCCTTGGGGCCATGATGATGCCGCTTGAAAATCGACGCGAGGCTATAATGCACCTGGCGTTGACCGCAGAACAACACAGCTATGAAGCAATTTTTCTCCCTGAAACTTGGGCCTATGACACCACAGTTTTGCTGGGCGAGATTGCGGCTCGGACAAAGAACATTCAGCTTGGCACCGGCATTCTGAGTGTCTGGGGAAGGAGCGCAGGGACCATCGCCATGGCCGCCTCTACCCTGCACAGCATATCCGGGGGCCGGTTCATTCTGGGGTTGGGGTCAAGCACCAAGCAATTGGCTGAAGGCCTGCATGATGTCCCTTATCGCAAACCCTATGAAAAGCTGCGCCAAATCATCACCCAGGTGAAAGCGCTGATCGCAGGAGAGAGAATCGCTCAATTCTCGGAGGTCGATTCTCGCCCGCTGCGGCTCAATTTCCCCGAATATGCGAAACTTCCCATCCTCCTGGCGGCATCCTCGCCGAAATCTATCAAGATCGCTGGAGAGCTGTGCGACGGGTGGATTCCCTTCCTCTTTCCCAGAGACAATATCAAGGATGGCATCGCCTTGCTTCAAGAAGGGGCCGAACTTGGCGGCCGGACAGAGCGAGATTTTGAAGTTTATCCCATCATCCCAACCATCGTAGCGGAAGACAGCCAGACGGCGCGGCAGGGCGCGGCCTGGGTGGTGAATTTTTATATGAAGATGATGGGGCCAATTTATAAAAACGCGCTGGCGAGATATGGATATGGCGACGAAGTGGATTGCATTCTCGAGGCCAACAAAAACAAAGGCACTTCGGATGTGCCTCCTGAAGCAGAGGCTCTATTGGAACAATTGACGCTTTATGGAACTCCCAACGAGGTCAAGGATAAATTATCCGTTTGGTATGAATCGGGGGCGACGATGCCGTGTTTGATGGTTAATCCTAAGCTTGAGTTGGAAGAGATCGGTTATACTCTCAAATCAATTCGATCCCGAGGAGGGTAATAATTTCACCTTGTACTCAGGGATTCCTTCCTTCGACAAGCTCAGGACAAGCTCAGGACAAGCTAGGCGATGAAGCTGCCCTTCTACTATGAAACCGTCTCAGACGGAGCAGACCTGACAGGTTTTAAAAACCTGTCAGGTTCCTCTAAGAAACTTCGGGGTTTCTGGGCAAGGCTATAATGGGAGGAAGGCACTTGGGCGCAGCGGCGCTGCGCCCCTACGGAAGAGATGGCGCTTCTTTTCCTCAGAATGACACTATTAAAGTAATGGGCCGGGATTTCTCCCGGCCCAATTTGTGAGTCACTTTCTTTTTCAGGAAATCTAGCTGTAAAGGTCCAGAGATTAGGGGTTAGGCATGAAATTGATGAAAGGTGTGGGGTCAATATTTGTCGTCGGGGGAACTGCCACGAAGCTGATAATTAGCAGCAGAACGAGGGCCAATCCCACCACCACGATCATGGCGTACACGAAGAATGGCTTCCGCACCGAGGGCTGTTCCTCGTCCACCGGCTGGGTTGTCATGCCCGCCTCGGTATGCTGGCCGACGCTGTAGAACAACCAGCCGACCAGCAAGTAGGGAGCTACCAGCGCGGCGCTGACCAGCAGCGCCAGGGTGGCGGGGAAGTCGAGTTGGGTTACGGCGTTGATGGGCAGAAAGGCCAGCAAAACAGCCGCGCCAGCCATTATCAGGCGGCCGCCAACTTTTTCCCAGCGCCAGGCGACCAACAAACAAATCGTCACGGCTAAAGCCAGAATAAAAGGTGTGGTTAGTTGGGCTTGAAAATCATCGTAGAGGGCGATAATGGTAATGTAGAATCCCAAGATCAACAGCGAGAAGGCTCGCGCCGTCCAGCGGATAAGCCGTACATCCTGCCGGATGCTAAAAGATAACAAATTCATCATGATTTTTCTCCTTTCGTAAAGGTGTGCCAATAAGATGGCGACCGGTAAGTCGCCTATTTCCAGTAAAATTCTATTTACGACGGGAAACACGCCCAGCGGTAAAGCGTCCTGCAGCGACATGCTGAAGACGTATTGCATTTCCTCAGAAAATGTCGCCCGGAACTGGCGGGGGTATAACCTGAGCAGTTGTGCATAGAGACTCGTCGCTATTTGGACTGCCCTGCTCACGCCTTGCCTCCTGTTAGGATCGCCTGGGCCGCGGTCACTAGAGACTGCAACCGATTGGTTTCGGCGGATAGGATGCGTTTGCCCAAATCACTGAGAGTGTAGACCTTTTTTGGGCGCTTGGCGCTATCGGATATGTCGTCGTCCAAACGCTCGATCCAGCCCTGGTCGAGCATGCGGCCCAGGGCGCCGTAGAGGGTTCCGGCGCTCATGGCAACGCGTCCATCGCTCAAAGCGTCCACATCCTTCATGACGGCATAGCCGTGTTTGTCTCCCGTTGAGAGGCTGAGCAAGATCAGGAAAGTCGCCTCGGTCAAAGGTAATTGTTGGTCTATGTCATTTGATTTTTGCTCAGTATTCATCATTCTCCTTTCAATATATTGTTCACCGTTATGTTGCATTGCGATATATCGTTATGCGATATATTATCCGATTTTGTGAATCTTGTCAAGGGGTTTGAAAAGGAATTTTCCAGCCCCAACCCAAATGTATTTCCCCAATGCTATCTCGTTCTCAAAATAAGTCAGGAATCCCAGGTATAATCTGTCCACTTGCCAAGTTTGGTTACCCTTTAAGATTATCTATGACAAACGATAATAATCGAAGAAAATATCTCCGCCGCCATGTAGCGCTGCCCGGCGACCACGGGTCGTGGGTGTTTCTGTTCAGCCCGTTGTTGATCGGCCTCTTTGCCGGAGGGCGTTGGAGGGTGGCTTCGGCGTATTTGATCCTCGGCTGTTTGGCGGTTTTTTTGGTCCGCCATCCGATAACCCTGGCGGTCAAGATGTTCAGCGGCCGACGGGGGAAGCAAGATATGCCCGCGGTGGGTTTCTGGATGGTTGTCTATGGCATCGTTGGGCTTATGGCGTTGGCAGGGCTGATCTCTACCGGATATTCCTATTTGCTTTACTTGGCTGTGCCTGGCGTGTTGGTGTTCGGATGGAATTTGTACCTGGTGAGTGTGCGCTCGGAACGCCATCAGATGGGGGTGGATATTGTCGCAAGCGGCGCATTAGCGCTGGCCGCTCCGGCGGCGTATTGGGTGGGGTTGGGGGAGTATGAACCGATTGACGGTTGGCTGTTGTGGCTCTTGGTGTGGTTCCAATCGGCGGCTTCTATCGTTTACGCCTTCCTGCGTCTGGGGCAGCGGGGTCTTAAGGAGGTTCCAGAGGTTCGGGAGCGGGTACGGATGGCCTGGCGTGCTCTGCTGTATTGCACGTTCAATCTGGTTGCGGTCCTTGTATTGGGGCTGATGGATGTTGTGCCTTTGCTGCTAAGTGTCCCCTTCGCTATTCAGTGGGTGGAGTGTATATGGGGAACAATGCGGCCCGCGGTGGGGTTCAAGCCGGTGAGGATAGGGATGAGACAGTTGTTGGTGAGTGTTTTGTTCACTGTGTTTTTTATCGCAACTTGGGGATAATTACCGCTTTCTGTGTAGTTTAACCGTCTCGTAGAAATTAAACAACAACTGGCCTCATCAGCCTCGTGACCACTCAGACCACTAAGACCAGTCAGAAAAACCTGTAGGGCGGGTGGGGGTCGAACCCACACGATGTCACCATCGGAGGATTTTAAGTCCTCTGCGTCTGCCAATTCCGCCACCGCCCCAGTTTCCCTATTCTACACTAAGTTTGGGCAAGGTCAAGATGTTTGGGTTGAAGGTTCAACGTTGAACGTTGGAACGTTTCTTCTTCCAGACGGCGTAGCGGGAGGTGAAGTGGACCCAATAGGCGGAGAGGGAGGTTTTGTATTGGGCGTGGGGGAGGGATTGGCGAAGGCTCTCGGCGTCATTGAAATCTGGCAATATCATAGTAGCCTTGCCGATCTCGAAAAGGGCGTGGGCGTCGGAGCCGACGGTGGCGGGGATATTCTCCTGGCGGGCGAAGTCTTTGGCCTGGCGGTTGGCGGTGGGCCACATGCTGCGGGCGTTGAAGGTTTCGATGGCGTCCACCAGGGGGATGATCTCCAAAAGATGGGGAAGTTTCCAATGGCCTTTACGCCAATGATCAAAAGGATGAGATACGCTGATGAATGCGTCTTGCTCTCGCAATCGCGCAATGGCCTCCAGGGGGGCGAGGCCGGGCGGAATTTCTTCCTTCACGAAAGCGGCCAACAGCTCGCCCTCCGTCGTCATGATCTCCTCGCCCACGATCACCCGATCGGGGTCTAGTGCTTGGGCGGCCAATGCTCCGGCGATGGTGTTGTGGTCGGTGATGACCAGGCGGTCAATCCCTCGGCGGCGGCAAACGGTCAGAATATCCTCCGGCCGGGAGAGGCTGTCGGGGGAAAATATGGTGTGGCAGTGGAATTCAACTCTCAGCATAATTTATCCTGGTTGGGGAACCTTGTCTTCAGAGGGCTTAGGCATTGTAAGCTACATGTTGGTGACATATTGAAACATTGAAGAACAGAAACACTGAATCGCTGATACACTGAATCACTGAAAAGCAAAAACAAGGAAACACGGACACACTGGAAAAGTATACCGTTGATAGCTTATAGAGATATCAAACAAAGTATGCACAAGCATATGAAAAATTATAACCACGAAACAATGATTCATTGTCCAAGTTTAGTTTAATTCCTCTATTAGTCATTTGAATACGCTCAGAGATTTCGGTTGCCGTTTTCCATAATTTTAGTATACTATCAGTATGAAATCCATGTTTCAAGATCCAGTCGGACAGATATTTGTTAGAATTTTCGTTATAGGGCTAATTTATTTTGTCATCACCTATTTTCTGCCTGGCGGGCTAGACGGCAATACGATGTCCACACTTTTCGACATTATCTTATTCGGGTTCATATTTCTTCTTTCCCTAGCGTTGTACTCTCAATTTGTGCTGCCGGTGCAAACGTGGGAGCAACGCATGAAAGTTTTTGAACGTGTGTTGGGCTATATCAGCGGATCTAAAGGACCGGCCATCTTCATAGAGAACGGAGAAATCCGACAACGCAAGGGCGAGGAGGAAAGAAAAGGCCCCGGCGTCGTATTGCTGGACACCGCCAGCGCGGCGATATTGCGAACCGGAACAACCTTTATAGAACCCGCCATGGGGCCGGGGTTGGTGTTCACCAAGGCCAAGCAATACCTGGGAGGCGTCGTTGATCTATATCCAAAATCCAGCACAATAGGCCCAAAAGACCACGAAGACCCTTTCGCTGAATCTGAGGAGACGAAAGATAAACAGAGACGATATCTCACCAGCGGTCTAACTCGGGACGGTGTGGAAGTCATTCCCAGGATCACGGTAAATTTCCGCCTGAACAGTATGCGGGGCGTAGGAAACACCCAATTCGGATTTGACGCGGATGCGGTTCTCAAGGCCGTAGCTGGGGAGGCGATTGATTCGGAATCAGCCTGGAAAGCCATCGCCCAGGAGACGCTGGGGAGCGCGCCAGACAAAGCGCTGGAGATGAAACAAGACCGAGTGAGGTGGCACGACATCCCAGTGTTTCTGGCGGTTGATCTCTGGAGAGAGTACTTGAGCAAGTTCACCTTCAGCGATCTCTTTGAACTCAAGCCGGTTGGCTCTCCAGGCTCAGGTCAAACCACAACAGCTTACGAAGAAATCGCCGCCTATGTCAAAGCCCGCCTAACCCAACCAGAGGTCACAGCCCTGGATTACACCGGCCAGAAGATAGAAATCTCCACAACCGACAGCGGGGGTAATCCAATTGTCAGTCACAAGAAAGAGGATAGCCTGGAGTTCAAAATCCTCCAAGGGCGCGGTATTCGAGTCACCAACGTGCGGATCAGCAATCCCCGATTCCCCAAAGATGCAGAGGAAAAACTAATTGAAAACTGGAAATCCAGTTGGCTAGGGCGGGCGAAACAGGACCGGACTATGGTGGAGCAAAAACGCAGTTATGCGGCTCGAACCGGCAACGAAAAAGCGCTCAAAGAATTTGCGCTTTGGGCCAGCCGGTATCTGGCAAAAGAAGCGCCTACAAGATACACGCCCGATAAACCAGGGCCAGATCCTTCCTTGAGTCTTGAACTCCTGGTCCGGGGGACTCTTCGTTTGTGCGTGAATGATCCATCCCTGCACAAAAAAGTAAGTGAAATACCTGAAATTCCCGAACTCGATAAAATCACCGACAAAGACAGCCAAGAATATAAAGACCTCCAAAAAATCTTCAAGCGCCATATCCCGGAAAACGCCACCCACACGCGGCTGGTAAATCTTATTGAATGGATCAGGAAAACATAGCATGACAGAGAGTTCGCCAACCGCACCCGCTCCGACAGGGACAATAGACACCTTCAAAAGTGACCTGGCGTCATTAGTTCAACGTCTCAGCGACCCGCTGGCGATGACGCCAAAACACGCCAGCATCCGGTCAACGATACGAGGGTTGCTGCTCCTGGGCTTCTACGGCGGTGTATTTCTGGTTAGCTGGCGGCTTTATCCTGAACAATGGCAGTTTGATCTTCAAGAGATCACTTTAGGCGCCTTGCTTGCAAATGCAACCCCATTTTTAAACATGCTGCGCCATTTCATGGCAGTTTATTTGGCGGGTTGGATCGCTCTCCGGGTGGCTTCGCTTTACCTGGATGACATCTTTGAATTGAAAGATGTCGAAATCTCAGAGCGATTCATACGACAAGCTGTTTATGGCGGTGGATACGACACGATAACGATCAAAGCGGAAGAGGAAAAAGAAGCTCCCAAGAAAAAGAAGAAAAAAAGGCGTTCGGTGAAACGCAAACAAAAGAAAAAATCCCCCATATTGAAAATCGGCGGACCGGGAAAGGTTATCGTACACCTGGAGAAAGTCGCCTTATTTGAAAAGATTGACGGCACCCCTCACGTAATCGGCCCGACAAGGACAGAAAAAGACCCTAAAAAAACAGTCGCCTTATTAGAAAAAATTGACGGCACCCCCCACGTAATCGGCCCGACAAACATAGAAAAAAAACCTAAAAAAACAGGAAAAGTTATTTTGGAGGGATTCGAAAGACTCCGAAAAGACTTTGACCTGCGCGATCGGGTGATGGAAACCCAAATTGAGGCTCGCACCCGGGATGGCATAAAGATCACCGCGCGGGACGTGCGCCTGGTATATAGTATCTATCGAGGCGATAAAACCGCCTCTGCCAAGGAGCCCTATCCCTTTGTTGAGAGAGCCATTGAGGATTTGGTTTACAATCGTGACAGCCGCCGGCCGTGGTCGGTGACAACCGAGGCTTTGATCTGGAGAGAACTTAGTGAATTTATCGCCCAAAGCACACTAAGTGAATTCCTGGCCAGTATCAGTGGAAAGGAAAAAGCAGAACAAGAAAAACAAAAAGAAGAATTAAACCAAAAGGGGGCTGAATTATCTGACGCTTCCCCCAAGCCACCAGCCCCTCCTAAAGCTCCCCCTCCCTTTGTATCCCGCCCTGAAATCTCCGGCCGTTTTTACCCTCCCAG
>CBDUUP010000216.1:0-7731 GCA_965370435.1 uncultured Anaerolineales bacterium
AGTGGCAGGTGGCAAGTTGCAAGTGGCAAGTTGCAAGTAGTAAAGTTGCAAAGGGAACATTTTTTTAGCGATTCAGTGATTCAGTGTTCCACCCACATTTATCTCAACAAAGCATCAGCCTAAAAAGTTGGCAGTTTTTGGCACTTAAAAGTATTGATTTGGATGTATTATTATTGTATGCTTTAACTGCAAGAATAGAAAAGGAGACGCTTATGAAAAAAACCGATAAGTTTCTGATTGGGATCGTGGCCGGTGTAGGGCTGCTGGCGATTGTATCTTTTGTGATTGTCGCCTTACGGGTTGACGCAACTTACCAGCCAGAAGATACCCCCGAAGGAGTGGCGTATAATTACTTGTTAGCCTTACAGCAAGAAGACTATGCGCGCGCCTATGGCTATTTATCCCCTGGACTGCCGCGTTACCCCGTCTCCGCAAGTCTTTTTGAGATACAAATTAAAAATAATTACCGGTTCTCCCGCTCCCTCGATGGCTCAACCACATTAACCATAGAGTCTACATCCATGTTCTTGTTGGAGAATAGAGCTTTTATATCGGTGAATGAAACCATATTCTACCAGAGAGACCTTTTCAACAGCGGCCAATATACCAGAAGTTTCGACATGACTTTGGAAATGATCGAGGGGGAATGGAAGATCATTGACGCAGATGCCTATTTCTGGGGATGTTGGAATGATACAAGTTATCGCTGCGATTAACTATTTTCAAAGGAGTCACCCATGAATACCGTTCGACGTTGGTACATATATTTGAGCAGCATTATCAGCTTGCAAGCCGTCACCTGGGCAGTGATCGCCCTGCTGCGTAACTTATTATCTCCCAGTATCCATACAGACGCTGCCTTTGCAGCCCTTCAAATTTCCATCATCATCATCGGCACACCGGTTTACATCGTTCACTGGCTGTGGGCGCAGCGTTTGGCTGAGGATGATATTGAAGAACGCAGCGCAATCCTCCGCCGGGTTTACCTGTACGGCATACTGGCTGTCTCTCTAGGGCCATTCCTGGCGAACACTTATGAACTCTTGGTTTCCGGGAGAGGGTCATTCACCTTGACGGCTATGGTCGTAATGACGGTGGTCTGGTTATATCACCAGCGAATTCTAAAAAGCGACGTTAAGACCGCGCCGGAAACCGGCAACAACGGCACGGTCCGCAGGCTGTACGTGCTGGGTTTCAGCGCGGGAGGTTTGACCATGACCTCCCTGGCTGTCATCCACATGATACGCATGCTTATGTTTCTCATGGGGGGCGATGTGATCAGAGTGTCAGAGGCCTGGAAATATGAAATTGTCAGGTTGCTGCTTGGATGTGCGATCTGGATAGTCTTTTGGATATGGGCGCAGCGGTTGTTCACCGGTACAAGCGAGGAGGAACATCGGTCAGTATTGCGCAAGGTATACCTTTATGCTGCGGTCTTTGCCGGGGTCCTGGCCGTGGTCGCTAATACCACCGGAATTCTGGCCGGTTATCTTAAACAAGTGATGGAGGTATTCTCCTATGGCGGGGGGGGAGACGATATTCGTCAACCCTTGCCGATCGTCCTGGGAATGCTGGTGGTATGGGCTTACCATGCTTACGTTCTGCGTGCGGACGCCTCCCAAGCAAAAGAGGTGAGTCAACAGGCCGGCATACGCCGTCTATATCTCTATCTGGTTGCCGGGATCGGTCTGGCGGCTTTTCTGGTTGGCACGAGCGGTATTCTAAATGTTCTGCTTCGAACGCTGGGAGGCACATTTTTCGGAAATGGGATGAAAGTAGAGTTCGCCTGGTTCGTCTCCTTGCTGATCGCTGGTCTGCCGGTCTGGATTTTGCCCTGGCGGGAGGCGCAGTTGAAAGCCGTTGATACAGAGCCTTCCAGCGCGGAGGAACGCCGTTCGGTGGTGCGGAAGATATATTTGTATTTCTATCTCTTCGCCGCCACCATGACCATATTGACCAGCGCGGTTTACATCGTTTACCAGATATTGCTGCTCATATTAGGAGAGCGCTCATCAGGAAATTTGTTAATTGATCTTGGGCAAGCTATCGCTTTCATCTTAATCGCAGCCGGTGTGCTCTTTTACCATGGAGCCGCGCTGCGTGGAGATACCCGTCAGGCGAGCCAAGAACAAGCCAAGAGAATAGCCGGGCTTCGTGTGGTCGTGCTTGATGGGGAGGAAGGCAGCGTAGGACAAGCCGTTTTGGAGGCCCTGCGCCGAGAAATTCCAGAACTCGACCTCGTCCCTATTGGGTTGACAGAGGCCGCGGCTCAAAGCATGAATATGGAAATCGAGCCAGACGCCATCCCGGAACATTTAGCGGGCGCGGGACTTATCATAGGGCCGTGGGACCTCATAGTAGAAAAAGGGAGCGAGAGTCCGGCGGAAAAACTGCTGCTTCCAATGTGGAAAACGGGATGGAATTGGGCCGGGGTAGAACGTTGGAGTCAGGAAGATCTCTCCCGGAAGTGTGTGCAGGCTGCCAAACAATTTTTGGAAGGCGAGGAGATCGGACTGGAACGACCGATGGGCTGTGGAGGCGTCTCCGCCGCCGTCATCGGTGGCCTATTCCTTCTCTGGCTGACCGCGATGCTGTTTGAAATCTTCATGTAAACGGAAAAGAGCCAAATCTGCTGAAGAGTGACCACATTATCAGAGGCGCCCTCACGGTCGTCTCTGATGTGGTATAAACTCAAGGTGCAATGGATCTACCTCTCCCCACATCTGGACGATGCAGCGCTCTCCTGCGGCGGGCTGCTCTGGGAGCAATCCCAGGCCGGAGACGCAGTGAGCGTATGGACGATATGCGCCGGAGACCCACCTGCCGGGCCGCTCTCTCCCTTTGCCGCCTCGATGCATGAACGTTGGGAGACCGGCCTGGAGGCCGCCGTCCTTCGCCGGGAGGAGGACCTGAAATCTTGCCTCCTGATGGGGGCCGCCCACCGGCATTTCTCCCTGCCCGACTGCATCTACCGCCGAGACCCGGCCACCGGCCAGCCTCTGTACGCCTCGGAGGAGGCCATCTTCGCCGCGCTGCTCCCGGTTGAGGAGGCTCTGGTACAAACTCTGGCCGAAGAGATTGGCCGCCACCTGCCAAAGGAAGTCCAACTGGTCTGTCCGCTTACGCTGGGAAACCACGTTGACCACCAATTGACCCGCGCCGCCGCTGAACGGATCGGACGCCCGCTCTGGTATTACGCCGATTATCCTTACGCCCTGGAAGAGGCTGTTCGCCTCCATGATCTGCTCCCCGCGGGTTGGCGACAAGAAACCTTCCCCATCTCCAAAGCCGGGCTCGAGGCTTGGATACGGTCGGTCAGCGCTCACGCTTCCCAGATCAGCAGTTTCTGGGAGGATCTCCCCGCCATGCAGCGCGCCCTGCGAGCCTACTGCCAAAAAGAGGGCGGTGCGCGTCTGTGGCGTCCCGGATAGCCTTCTTCCTTCTGTCATTCCGAGAAGGGCAGTTTTTCCGCCCGACGAGGAATCTCTGTTACCGCCGCCCTATAAGCCAAATCCTCTGAATTAACTGAACTTTTTCAATCCCTGAGCAGAACTTTGATCGAAGGAACGCCTCATTATCCGGGACATTCCTGAGCCTTCCAGACGCAGAATACCTCACGAAAATGGTGAAAATCCCCAGATTCAACAGTACTTTAGAACACACGTTCCCACCTTGCCTTTAGAGACAATTTATGCTAGAATACGCCCCGTAAGAAACAGTGGCGCGCGAAATGTTGCGTCACTTTGTATTTCTACCCAAGCTCCAGCAGGAGCATCACCCTTTTATGAGAGTCGACCAACTTATCTGAGATTAAAATGGCTACTACATATCTAACCCGAAAAGGTCAAAAAAAACTCGCCAAAGAACTAGACCATTTGAAAACTGTTCGCCGGATGGAAGTGGCCGAGCGTCTATCCGAAGCGATGGAAGAGCGCACCGGCGAAGCGGTTGAAGATGCCGATTACGACGCGGCCAAAAACGAACAAGCCTTCGTAGAGGGCCGCATCAAAGAGCTGGAAATACTGCTCGCCAACGCACAGGTAATCAAAAAACGGGGTAAAATGGAAGAAGTGCAAGTCGGCGCTAAGGTCACCATCAAAGAAGGCCGGCTCAAGCCCGAAGTGTACACCATTGTCGGCGCGGCAGAAGCGAACCCTCGAAAGGGATTCATTTCCAACGAATCCCCGCTTGGCAGGGCTTTGTTAGGCCACAAGGAAAAGGACAGCGTTGAAGTAGAGGCTCCCAACGGCTCTTTCAAAGTCCGCATTGTCAAGATCGAGTGAGGCTGGCGTAACCTATCCACACGCCCCGCGCACGAGAAAAAAGCGCGGGGCTTTTTCATTAAAATCACGACGGAAGGATGACCATGTCAAGTTCTTATTCAGACCTAGAAAAAATTCGCCTGGAAAAACTCAACCGGCTGCGGGAGCAGGGCATTGAGCCTTTCCCCCGCCACTCCACCCGCACCCACACCAGCCTGGAAGCCATCCAGGCCTTTGAGGCCGCCGAATCCGCCGAAAAGGAGGCGGTAGTACCAGCCACCCTGGTGGGCAGGATCCGGTCCATGCGGCCCATGGGGAAGGTCACATTCGTACACATTGAGGATGGCGCCGGGAGAGTCCAGTTGTTCTTCCGGGCCAACGACGCCGGTCAAGAGCAGCTTGATCTGTTCAACCGCGAATACGACCTGGGCGATTTCATCCAGGCCGAGGGCGAGATGTTCCGCACCCGCACCGGAGAAGTCACCCTGCGGGTCAAGGAATTCAAAATGTTGGCCAAGGCGGTCTCCCCCTTGCCGGTCATCAAAGAAGAAGAAGTGGACGGCGAAACAGTGCGCTACTCGGCTTTCTCGGATCCAGAGACGCGCTTCCGCCAACGCTACGCCGACCTGGCGGTAAACCCGGAGGTGCGCAAGATCTTCCAAGCTCGGGCTGCGGTGATCCGCGCCCTGCGGGAATTCCTGGACAGCCGCGGCTTCCTGGAGGTCGAGACGCCCATCTTGCAGCCTATTTACGGCGGGGCCGCGGCGCGCCCCTTCACCACCCATCACAACCAACTCAAGCAAGACCTTTACCTGCGAGTCTCGTTTGAGTTGTACCTCAAGCGCCTTTTGGTGGGCGGGTTCGAGCGGGTCTACGAGATCGGGCGGGATTTCCGCAACGAAGGCGTAGACCGCACCCACAACCCGGAGTTCACCCAGATAGAATTTTACATGGCCTACGCCGATTACGAAACCGTCATGTCCCTGACCGAAGAGATGGTCATCCACGTCGCCGACCAGGTGATCGGCAAACGAACCTTCATCTACCAGGGAATTGAGATCAACCTGGAGGCTCCCTGGCCGCGCATGGAACTCTCCGATGGGTTGGTCGAACTGGCCGGGATTGACATCCGCCAGCACCCCACCGTCGAGTCCTTGCGAGCAGCCATGAGAGCCAGAAAGATGGATGTGAACCCTGAGGCCACCCGCGGCAGGTTGATAGACACCCTCATCAGCGAATACCTGGAGCCAAATTTCCACCAGCCCACTTTCCTGTACAATTACCCCCGCGACATTTCCCCTCTGGCGAAGACCGTCCCCGGAGACACCCAAACCACCGAACGTTTTGAGGGCTTCGTCGCCGGGATGGAATTGTGCAACGCCTTCACCGAATTGAACGACCCTCTGGACCAAGAAGCTCGTTTCTTGGAGATGGGCCGGAACTACGACCCCGACGATGAAGACCACCACCCTATGGATGAAGACTACCTGCGGGCCATGCGCTACGGTATGCCTCCCAACGGCGGCTTCGGCATGGGGGTGGATCGTCTGGTGATGCTGTTGACCGATACGCCCAACATCCGGGAAGTGATCTTGTTCCCCCACCTGCGCAGCCGTGAGGACTGAAGTCCAATGAGCGACGAAAACAACAAGGCTATTAACAACCAACACTGGAACGAACTCGCCGAGATGGTCAACGAACTGCCTCTAGAGGAGAGAGTTCGTATCCGGGAATACGTCGGCTTATTGGTCCACGACCTCCGCCACAGCCTCGGATTGATCTCTAACGCTCAGGCCCTGCTTCGTAGGGAGCTATCGAAGAAGGAGGACATGGACGATGCCCTGAGTTTCCTGGACATCATCAACATCGCCAGCAACACGGCGACAAATTTGCTCTCCGACACGGCCCAGACAATGGGAGATAAAATCGAAATCCCTGACAATTAATATTATTTTTTGAACCACAGAGACACAGAGAACACGGAGTTTTTAAGTTTTTCTCTGTGTCTCTGTGGTATGATGTTTTTAGAATATTTATCCTAGCCCGATACCATGACTTATAACAATCTAAAAGTTGAACTGCGCAGCGAGGAAACCCGCCCCCGCCGCAAACGCATCCGCCCGGGATGCTGGACTTTCCTACAGCTTGGCCTCTTTTTGGGGATACTTGTGGCCGTTTACCTGTTCGCCCCATTTCGCACCAACATCCTCCTGCTGGGCATTGACCGCACCCTGGAAGAAACCGACCTGGGGCGCAGCGATACCATGATCTTGCTCACCGTACAGCCTCTTAAACCATACGTCGGCATGCTGTCCATCCCCCGCGATCTGTGGGTGGAGGTGCCCGAGGTGGGTGAGAACCGCATCAACAGCGCCCATTTCTTCGCCGAGGCAGAAAAAGAAGGCAGCGGACCCAAAGCCGCCTCCGAGACGGTGACCCGCAATTTCGGCGTGGAGGTGGACTACACGGTCTCCATTCTTCTGGAAAATTTCCCCGCGGTGATTGACGCTCTGGGCGGCGTAGACCTCTATTTACCCCAGCCGATGGCCGGATACTCCGCCGGGGATCACCACTTTGATGGCGAGCAATCTTTGGCTTTTGTCCGCAACCGGGAAGGCACCGACTTCGCCCGTATGGATCAAGGGCAGTTGCTCCTCAAGTCGCTCTGGAGTCAGGCTCTCAAGGTTGAATCATGGTCTCATTTCCCCGAAGCCCTGTCTGCGCTGGGAGAGGCCGTGGATACCAACATCCCCTTCTGGCAATGGCCCCGGCTGTTATTCGCCTTGCTGCGGGCCGGCCCCGAGGGTATTGATAACCGCACCGTGCCGGAAGACATGGTCACCCCGCACGTCACTGAAGACGGCGCTCAGGTGCTGCTGCCGGATTGGGTCGCCATCAACACCTTGATGCTGGATATGTTTGAAAGGTAGGGGAATTCTCTATCAAAAAAAGATTCACCACTAAGACACAAAGGCACCAAGAAAAACTAATAACTTAGTTTCTTCGTGCCTTTGTGGATAAATTTTTTAGTGGATCATGGATTCGGCGGATCAGAGATCCGGCGGATTAGAGATCCGGTGATCCTTTAGTCTTCCTTTTTTTCCTCTGCCTCTTCTTCCTTCTCAACCTTTTCTTCCTTCTTTGCCTTCGCTTTCTTTTCTACTTTCTCTACCTTTTCTTTCTTATCAGCTTTCTCTTCCTTCTTTGCCTGTCCTGGCTTCCACCCCGGCGCGGCCCGGCGGAGCTGCTTTTTAGAGATGCGGTTCATCCTCCGGCAGCTTGGGCAGTTGAAGTTGAAGTGGCTCAAATTTTCAGCATGCACCTCATCCAACGCCGCGAGAACAGTGTCTCTTTTGAGGGATAAGGGCATATGGCAACGATTGCAGCGAATATTCATGGCTGCCTCCTTTAGGGTTCAGGGGAGGGCTTCTCCACAGCCTGGTTTTGAGAGGCGGCGAAGATCCCTGCC
>CBDUUP010000217.1:0-7718 GCA_965370435.1 uncultured Anaerolineales bacterium
ATTGAATTCGCAAACTTACCTGAATAGCGAAAGTCTCATTGATAACATTTCTCCATTTCAATCTGCTATAAATCAATCTCTACTTCAATACCAGTAAACGGGCCAAATCCATCAAAGGTCACTATGATTTTGGTGGCCTGTGGAGCTATTGGGCCAGTGAAAAACTGGAAAATAGTATTAGAAACTGAAAAGGTGGGCCCAGAATTGAATTCGTAAGTTTTTCCAGGGTCCAAAGATATTTGCAATATTTCATATAAATCTTCAGCCCAGTGCTCATGGGCCGGATAATTGTTACCTAGATTATCCATCATTCCAATGGAGGATCGTTGATAACTCAACATTCGAGTCCTCGTTCCCGTATTTTGAACAAAGAAACTTACATAGATTCTCGTGCCATAACTGGCGGTCTCGATTCTAAAATCATCCTTCACAGTTAAGGCAATGCCGTCCATAATGATCGTTTGGCCTGCATGCACAGGTCCTGCCGGATTTGTATCCGGAATCGGTGTAGGGTCATAAATAGCAGTTGGGCTATCCGAATTGCCAGACGAACCTGAAGATTGTTGATCCTGTAATGCGGCAACGGTTGCTTCTAATGATTGCTCTCTTTCAGACGGGCCATTACTGCCACAAGCTACCCCGGTCAATAATAGTACTGTGATTACCAGAAAAAATTTTAGATGCTTGAATCTTTTACTCATGATATTCCTCGTTTTTTAATGTCTTGATGAGTATATTCAAACTACTAACACAGACTATCTTCAATAAATAGGAATATTTACCCATACAAGAATAGTGATACTTCCGTGTAAGTATATTAATCCCCATAAGTTGTTTTTCTTCTATTACGTGTACTGAGGATGATGCAGATTTTGCGGTGAATGATTCGCATTTCCCAAGTAATACAGCCATAGAAATCTTTTTATCTACATAACTTGAATACCCCCTCAAAGACAGGGTGTACCAATGCTTAATAGAAATTGGAGCATTTTTACAGTTTCATCGAGAAGATGGTCAGATTACCCAGCAAAATCTTCCTATTTTAGCGCACCCGCAAGGCAAGATTGGGCGCAATTCAACCCCGTCTCGCGGTATAATTAACTGGTTACCCAATAACCCAATCCTCCCCCCAAATCTGACCCCTCCAACCAGTCAGACCACTAAGACCATTTAGACCACTCAGACCAACCTATGGAAATCGGAAAAATCGAACAAATAGACATCAACGACGAGATGCGCACCGCCTATCTCGACTACGCCATGAGCGTGATCGTGGCCCGCGCCTTGCCGGATGCCCGCGACGGCCTCAAACCGGTTCACCGGCGCATCCTCTACGCCATGCACGACATGGGCATGCGCTCCTCCGCGTCTTATAAGAAATCGGCCCGTATTGTGGGGGAAGTGCTGGGTAAGTATCATCCTCACGGCGACATGGCGGTCTATGAATCCATGGCCCGCATGGCGCAAGATTTCTCCTTGCGCTATCCCCTGGTGGACGGGCAGGGCAACTTCGGCTCTGTGGACGGCGATTCCCCCGCCGCCATGCGCTACACTGAGGCCCGCCTCAACCGCATGGCCGAAGAGATGTTGGTGGACATCGCCAAGAACACCATAGACACCGTGGATAACTTCGACGGCTCGCTGCAAGAACCGAGCGTGCTGCCCTCTCGATTGCCCAATTTGCTGCTCAACGGCGCTTCCGGTATCGCGGTGGGCATGGCGACCAGCATCCCGCCCCACAACCTGGGCGAACTGGTCTCCGCCTTGACCTATCTGATTGACAACTACGACAACGTCGACGACATCACCCTGGAGGACTTGCTGGAGCACATTCACGGGCCGGACTTCCCCACCGGCGGCATCATCATCGGCACCGAAGGCATCCGCCAGGCCTACAGCTCTGGCAGGGGACGCTTGACCGTACGGGGCAAGGCCCACATCCAGGAATGGAAGGGCGGACGCCACCGCATTGAGATCACCGAGATCCCCTACCTGCTCAACAAAACCAACCTCATTGAACGCATCGCCGACCTGGCCCGCAGCGGCAGGATCAGCGACATCTCCGACCTGCGCGACGAGAGCGACCGCAATGGGATGAGCATCATCATTGAACTCAAGCGCACCGCCCAGCCTCTCAAGGTCCTCAACCAGCTTTACAAGTTCACCCCCCTGCAAACCACTTTCAGCGTCCAGCTTCTGGCCCTGGTGAATGGAGAGCCGCGCTTGCTGACTCTCCGGCGCGCGCTGCTGATCTACATCGAGCACCGCCAGGAAGTCATCACCCGCCGCATCCAATTCGACCTGGAAAAGGCTCAGGCTCGCGCCCACGTCCTGGAGGGGCTGCTGATCGCCCTGGCGAACCTGGACGACGTCATCCAGACCATTCGCGAGTCCGAAAATGCGGACGTCGCCAAGACGGGCTTGATGAAACGTTTCAAGCTGACCGAGATCCAGGCCCTGGCCATCCTGGATATGCAGCTTCGCCGTCTGGCCCAGCTTGAACAGCAGAAGATCGAGAACGAGCACAAGGAACTGATGGAATTGATCGCCTATCTGGAAGACTTGCTGGCCCATCCCAAGAAGATACTCACCCTCATTAAAGAAGACTTGACCGAGATCGTCGAGAAATACGGCGACGAACGCCGCACCCAGATCGCGGTGGGCATCTCCGGCGACTTGAGCGAGGAAGACCTGGTCGCCGATGAAGCCGTCCTTATCAGCATCACCCAGCGAGGCTACGTCAAGCGGGTGGCGGCCAAGTCTTATAGGTCGCAGGGCCGCGGCGGCCGCGGGGTGAAAGGCCACGCCATGCGCGACGAGGATGAGGTGATGATGATCATCCCGGCCCGCACCCTGGACACCATTTTGTTCTTCTCCGACCGGGGCAAGGTCTATTCGGAGAAGGCTTACCAGATCCCCGACGCGGCCCGCACGGCCCGGGGCATCCCTATGGTCAACGTGTTGGCCCTCAATCCCGGCGAGACCATCACCGCCGCAGTCACAGTGCCCGATTTCAAGGCCGTCAGCCAGTGCATTATGGCGACCCGCAAAGGGCGCGCCAAGCGGGTTGCCCTTTCTGAATTCGCTTCTGTGCGGCCTTCCGGCTTGATCGCCATCAATCTGTCTGAGGACGACTCACTGGGCTGGGCTCGCCTGACCACCGGGGAGGACGACGTCATCCTGGTGACCGAGAACGGCCAGGCCCTGCGCTTCTCTGAAACCGAAGTGCGCACTATGGGCCGCCAGGCCGCCGGGGTGATCGGCATCCGCATGCGCGGCCAAGACCGAGTGACCAGCATGGAAGTGGTCGAACCGGGCGGCGATCTCCTGGTCGTCACGGCCAATGGATACGGCAAGCGCACCCCGCTGGATCAGTACGCCCGCAAAGGCCGAGGCACGCTGGGCGTCAAGACCATAGATACTCATGCCCTCGACATCGTTGGAACCTTAGTTGGGGCGCGGGTGGTGCAGGAAGCCGATGAACTGACCGTGATGTCCACCAACGGCGTGGTTTTGCGCACCGGAGTCAAGCAGATCAGCCAGGCCGGGCGAGCGACCCGCGGCGTGCGGGTGATGAACCTGGACGAAGGCGACAGCGCCTCCTCTCTGGCGCGCACCGCCGCGGCGGACTTGCGCCAGGTAGGCGCTTCCCCGGAGAACGGCGGGGAGGAGAAGGAGGGAGGGAAAAAGGTGAAAGATGAAGATGGGAAGGATGAAGAGGGGAAAAAATAATATGAGATTGAACTGGGACGCGTCTAAATATATTACCTTTCTTTTTACCACAAAGACACAAAGTTTTTAGTTTTTCTTAGTGTCTTTGTGCCTTTGTGGTAATTTTTTTTCGTTCGCTATTAAAGAAGCAAGGGCGGGCAGGAACCGTCGGTTCCTGCCCGCCCTTGAATGGTCTACAGAGGGGACAAGTGGACTAGAATGGCAAGTTAACCTTATTGAACACCATCAGGCAGAAAGAGCCTAAGATACATACCATTAGCAGGATCATAATGGCAATGAAAAAGCGTTGGCTCGCCGTCATCCCCAGTAAACGGGACGCACGGGGACGCGGAGGAGCCGCGAATTCAGCAGGGTCTTCTGCTTCGTCCTCGAAAAATGGTGATGAACTGGCTTCCTCTCTTAGATCGTCAAGCATAGCTGCCTCCCAGGCGCGGTCTGCGCCCAGTTTTATGGGTTATGTTTCCAAGTTTAGCCTATTTTGGCGGCTTGTCAACCGGTCTTAGGCTTACATCTCCGGCTTGTATTGGGATGATCTCGCCGGACTGGGTGTGTATTTTCAGGCGGCCCTGGGCGTCCAATCCCAGGAGGCGTCCTTCTATGGGCGGTATTCCACCGCCAGAGACCCGCACCCAGCCCTGGCGGAAAGCCAGCCGGGCTTCCCAGGCTTCCAGGAATTGGCCGCTGTGCAGGCGCGGCCGCCAAGCGATGATCTCGGTGAGGGTGGCCTTGAGCAGGGCCAGCCGGTCAACCGGCCTCCCGGCGGCGGCCTCCACGCAGGTGGCCGGGAAACCGGCCATCTCAGCGGGGGGCACTGAGGTAGGTGCAACGTTTATGCCAATCCCCAGAACAATGGCCTGGAGGTCGTTTCCCAGCCAATGAGCCTCCGCCAGCACCCCGGCGACCTTGTCCCCTGCGAGCAGCACGTCGTTGGGCCATTTGATTTGAGTTTGAAGGCCATAATCTTTGGTCAAGGCCTCGCTCACGGCCAGCGCGCCCAGGGCCGTCATCCGGGGCAGGGCGAGGGCGGGTTCCGGGGAAGCGGGGCGCAGGATCAGGCTCATCGCCAGCGCCGACCCGGGCGGGGTATACCACTTGCGCCCGGCCCGGCCCCGGCCCGCGGTCTGCTCGTCAGCTACAGCCAGAGAGAGGTCCGGCGCGCCCTGGCTGGCCCACTCGGCGGCTACGTCGTTGGTCGAGCCGACCCGCGGAAAATAAACTACCTTCCCCAAGGGGAGCGAGGCTAAGGCCTCTTCTATCTGCGATTGCTGCAACTGTGGTTGCTTCATGGATGTATTTTACTATGTATGCGAAGGAGTCAAGGCTTCAGCTGGGAAAACTGGCGTAAGCGATCCGGCTAAAGCCTCGACTCCAGAGATAACTATGGCGATTTCCAATAAAATGCTATAATCCTTCGGAAAAGATTCGCGTCAAATTACACAAACGAGGAGTACACCTTGACCGAAATAAACCCCAACCCGGCCTTCGGCGAAGACCGGCAGCCCTTCTCCGGGATCCCCTCTTTCATGCGGCTTCCGGTCAGCCGGGAGTTGGAGGGCGTTGACGCCGCCATCGTCGGCATCCCCTATGACAGCGGAACCAGCTTCCGGGGCGGGGCGCGGTTCGGGCCGCGCAAGATTCGGGAGGCCTCCTTGCTCCTGTGGGGCTATAACCCTGTGCTGGAAGTGAAACCGACGGATGAGTTGAAATTGGTGGATTACGGGGACGTGAACGTGATCCCGGTGGATATCGAAGCCACCATGCAGGCCATCACCGGGGAAGTGAAGGCGATATTGGAAAATGACCTCACCGTCATCTCTCTGGGCGGCGACCACTCCATCACCTTGCCCCTATTGCGCGCCCACGCGGAGAAATTCGGCTCTCTGGCTGTCGTTCATTTCGACTCGCATCACGATACCTGTGTGACCGAATATGACGACCAGCAATACAGTCATGGCACCCCGTTCCGCCGGGCCATCGAGGAAAAATTGATTGATACTGATGCCTACATCCAGGTGGGCATCCGCGGCCCCACCAGCTTCCCCAACGACGTAGAGAGGGTGCGTGAACTGGGCGCCAAGGTGGTGACCATCAACCAGGCCTTCGAAATGGGCATACCGGCGGTGGTCAAGGAGATACGGCAGCATATTGGGGATCGTCTGGTGTACGTATCTCTGGACATCGACGCCCTGGATCCGGCCTACGCTCCCGGCACAGGCACGCCGGAGGTGGGCGGTTTCACCAGCTTCCAAATGCTCCAGCTTGTGCGGGGGCTGGGCGGCTTGAACCTGGTGGGCTTCGACCTGGTGGAGGTCTCCCCGCCCTACGACCACGCCGACATCACCGCCATCGCAGCCTCGAACCTGGTTTTTGAGTTCCTATCGCTGCTGGCGAATAATAAGCAGGTCATTGCCAATCTAGAAAACAACAAGGAGAGTACTGAATAATGGCTGAACTCGTTCTTAAAAACGGAAAAGTTTATACCGTAGATGCGGATCGCAGTTGGGCGCAGGCCGTGGCAATTGAGGGGGGCAACCTTGTCTACGTCGGCCCCGATGAGGGCGTCGAGGCCTATATCGACTCGGATACGGTAGTGTTGGATTTGGAGGAGAAGATGGTTTTGCCGGGGTTCATTGATGCCCATGCCCACCCCTCCCTTGCGATGGATTTGATCGGCAACGTGAGCATGTATAACCTGTATTCATTGGAAGCCTATAAAGAGGCTGTGGTCGAGTACGTCGCCAAACACCCCGATGCAGAGATTGTCCGCGGCTCCGGGTGGGACAATACCGTGGCGCCCATCCAGGGGCCGGACAAAGGAACGCTGGACGCCATCGTACCTGACCGCCCGGCGTCTTTCACCTCCAATGACGGCCACTCGCTGTGGGTCAACTCCGCGGCCCTGGCATTGGCCGGAATCACCAAGGACACGCCCGACCCCCACGGCGGCGTCATCGAGCGTGATCCAGAAACCGGAGAGCCAAGCGGCACCCTCCGGGAGAAAGCGATGGACCTGGTCAACAACGTGCTGCCTGAATATGCGGTTGAAGAGTACAAAAACACCATCCTGGCCTATCAGGAGATGGCTGCTAAGGTGGGCATCACCGGGGTGCATGATGCCATGCTGGATGCCCGCTCGATCCAGGCCTATGACGAACTGGCCTCCGAAGGACAGCTCAAGATGCGCTTCCGCGGCTCCATCACCCTGGAGCCGGAGAGGGGGATGGAACAAGTTGGCGTGGTGGTTGAAGGGCGGGATAAGAATACCCACCCCTATTTCCAAATCCCTGCGGGCAAGATATTTGTGGACGGCGTGGTGGAAGGCGGCACCGCCTTTCTCCTGGAGCCATACGCCAATCAGCCCGATTTTTACAGTGAACCCATCTGGGGGGTCGAGCTTTTGAATCAGATGTGCGCCGCGCTGGATAAAGAAGGCTTGCAAATCCACGTCCACGTCATCGGCGACGCGGCCACTCGTATGACCCTGGATGCGTTGGAATACGCCCAGCAAGAGAATGGGAAGCGGGATTCCCGCCACCTGATGGTCCATATCCAGCTTGTCGCCCCAGAGGACCTCCCCCGATTTGCCTCGCTGGGCGTGGTGGGTCTGCCCTCGCCATTTTGGTTCAACGTCGCCGAGTATTTTTGGGATTTGGAAGTTCCCTATCTGGGGAGGGAAAGGGCGAACCGGGAATATCCTATGCAGAGTTTGCTTGACGCAGGCGCGATCCTGGCCTCGGCCAGCGATTTCCCCGTGACCATCCCCTTTGACCCTTTGATCGGCATCCAGATGGGCGTGAATCGTTCTACGGTTGGAGACCCCATAGACCCGAACCTTGACCTCCAACCCGGCGACCACGGCGTGTTGGGGCCGGAGGAGAGGGCCTCCCTGGAGGACATGATCGTCAGTTTTACCTCCACTGGCGCTTACGCCAACTTCATGGAAAATGAGGTCGGGTCTCTGGAAACCGGCAAGCAAGCCGATCTGG
>CBDUUP010000218.1:0-7714 GCA_965370435.1 uncultured Anaerolineales bacterium
AGCCAGTAAGTTTCAGGATGCGTCTGCTATTGAGAAATTAGATGACTCTTTTGGCAATTTTGTGAAACTGTGTTCTGTGCGTGAAGATTTCTCCGGAATTTATAAGAAAACAGATTTCGACGGCTATAAATTCATAGTGTATGAAATGTTTGTATCACTAGTTGCTTCGGTGATCAAGTATGATAATTGGGTTGCCCTAGGTCAAGTCCTCTCTAAAGATTTTTTCATTGACAGACAACGCTACTCTAATTCAAACTATCTCCCTTTTACCAGTATTCATGGTTATATCGAGACTCTGAACATTCAAAGAAATAAACGGCTTAATCTCAATAGAATGTCCGTAACGGGTGATATCCTAAAAGAGCGGTTTACGAATAGTGCGTTGTCTGGACTGCTCACACATAGAGAATTTATGGAAGCCGACTATTTTTTATTCTTGAGAACTGCCTGTCTTAGTACAGAAAAGGAATTGTCTGGCGCCGCTGCTTATTGGGGACCATTCAGTTGCATTTTATTGCAGACTCCCCCGAGCTACATAAAGAGGGCTGAAAGTGATGCCTACCTAAGAAAAATATTGCCAGCAATAGGATATAACCCTGGTAAGTTCCCAGACTTTATAAACCATTTCAAAAAAAGCCACCACAAAATAAGATTATTCTTTCAGACAGGTCATTATACAGATCCACTACGAGATTTTGATATTGATAAACTTGGAACCCGGAGATGAGGTGTTTCGAGCGGAAATATCTTCGCCTGGTGTCGCTTATGAGAATTCCTTTTCCCAATGAAAATACTGGGTTTGCATGCGTTTGGGAAACCTGACTTCCTGGCAGTCCAACAGCCCTAATGTAGGGGAGCATCCTTCGGCGTCTCGACAAGCTCGACGCTCAGGATCGCCGCTCCCCTACTACGGACGCCCCTCCCCTCTAATTCACCCCCCGCTTGGGCTTCCCCTCCTGTCTTCGCTAGAATTCCTCTTTGCTATGTCATGTTCGATTTTGAGTATCTTGTAAATGCCCTCATTTGCCTCCATATTGTGGATCAGGAGGAATAAGTGAGAAACCAAGAGGTTTAATGGGGCGGTCTCATCATATCCCAGTCGCTCACGGATTTCTAGGTGGCAGTGGGCCCGGTGCACGTGATACAGAGCGCTCCCCTCCCCCATCGCGATCTTATCCGCATCCTTATCTCCCATAGCCACACCATCGTCTACGTTTTCAATCACCTTCCCGCACACATCGCAGAAAATAGCCGGGCACAATCCAGATTCTTTGCGTAACCACTTTATCATCATCATCTCTCCTTTAGGGACCGGAGGGGGCCTCCCTCAGGTCCTCATAGCGTCTACATCCGCCAATTAATATCCAAGACGACCACGGAGCTTTTTTGGTCTTCTGCGTCTACGATTGCGGCAATGGAGACATAGAAAGATCCTACTAAACCGAGATAATCTTTCAATTCAGTTTTCAAGGCAGTCGTCAAATGGCCCATCATGCCCTGGCTGGGGAATTCTCGATTGCATATCTCGAACTCCACCTTGTCAACTTTCTTCTTCGCGGTCAACTTTCGAAATTTCACCTCATAGGAACCCTCCCCTGGGTAATATCTATTTAGGATGGAAGAGATCATCATCATCAACTCATCCTTTGATATGCGTTCTAGAGAACTCATTTTGACAACTCCTTGTTTAGTTAGTTTTCTCGTTCCCTATGTATGATATGTACCTTATGTAGCTATTCCCTATTCTTACCTATATATTTAATCCTCCTTTATTAATTTAATGATTAACAAAGGAAATAAGGTACATAAGGTACATAAGCTACATAAAAATCACTCTTTTATGGAATCTCTCAAAGAAAGTCCTATCCAGAACATTCCAGAAGTGACTCGTTTCTTCTTGAATCCCCTCTCTCCCAGTCGCTGGCTGAAGAATCGTTGGCTCCACACCCTATCCCCGCCTGTCTCGCACCAGGCCTTGTAAGCCTTATACATGTCGGTGGCCCCCGCCTCCACGCCCACCCCCTCCACACAGCAGGCCTGGATGAAGCCCGCCAGCACGTCCATCTCGGCCCGGTACTCGCCGGTGGCCTGCTCCACCGCCTTGGGGGCCATCAGCCTGCCATCGGACTGCCAGTCCAGACAGCCCCGCACCGCCCAGGCCAGGATGCCGTCCAGCTCGGCCCGCAGCTTCTCCAGCAGGTCCCGGTCGCGCTCCGCCTCCGGGATGGTGACGGTGAAAGGAAGCAGCCGGATGCGCCGCCAGATCGACTCGGAATTCTCCTTGATGCCCGGCTTCTGGTTCACCGGGAACCAGAGCTTCCCCGTCCCCACGAACTCGAAATAGTCTTGATACAGGTGCCGAGCCGATATCTTGTCCCCCCCGGTGAGCTGCTTCACCAGATGGAGGGCCAGCCGCTTGTTGGAGGCTATCTCCGACACCGAGACGAACCTGGCCCCCTCCAGCGCCGCCACCGCGTAGGGCTTGCTTTCCCCCTCCACCAGCAGCGCCGGCGGGGCCTGCACCCCATAGTCCCCCACGATCTCCAGAATGGCCCGCAGGAAGGTGGACTTGCCGTTGGCCCCGGCCCCGTAGGGGAAGAAGAGGCACTGCTCGCGGGTATCCCCGGTCAGGGAGTAGCCCACCGCCTGCTGCAAATAGCCTATCAGCGCTTGGTCGCCGTTCAAGACCGTCTCCAGGAAGGCCTCCCAGCGGGGACATTCCGCCTCCGGGTGGTAGGCCGCTCCGGCCAGCTTGGTGATCCGGTAGCCGGAGTTGTGGGGCATAAGGTCTCCGGTCCTCAGGTCCAGGATGCCGTTCTGCACATTGAGCAGCCAGGGATGCTGGTTGAAATCCTCGGCCCGCATGGCCAGGCGTCCCTCGGCCAGCTCCACCGCCGCCTTCAAACGGTTGCGGCTGAAGGACTTGTAGCCGAACTCCATCAGCGCTTCGGCGCCCTCCTCCCCCAGGGTGGCCGCCTCCAGGGGGATGACCTTCTTGAGGGCCGCCTCCGCCCAGACCATCACCTTGCGGGTCTTATCCCGCTCCCAGCGCATCCCGTCCCATACCATCCAGCCCCAGTCCGAGACGTAGCGCATCCGCTCGCCCAGAGTCCGGGCCAGCCTTGCGGCGTTGGCCGCCTCGGTGCAGCGGGGGTCCAGGGGCGGGGGTTCTTTGCGAGCGGCCAGCTTCTTGCGCCCGGCGGTGAGGCCGCTTTGCAGGGTGGCCTCCACTTCTTTATGCGGCAATCCGGCGGAGATTGCGGCCCCGGTCAGGTCTCGCTCCACCTGCGCCAGGGTCAGCTCCCCGGCGGCGATGAGGCCGCCCAGGCCGAAAGCGACCGTATTGAGGGTGGCGTTGCGCTCCCCTTCGAGGGCGGAGGCCACCCGGCTCACAGCCCGTTTCAAAGCCCGCTGCGCCAGGGCGGCGGGCGTGGCGACCCCGCCGGATCTCTCGATTTTCTCCCGCAGCCATTCGGGAATCTCGGCCAGGTCTACGCCCACCGGTACACCTCCCCGCTCACGTGCACGGAGGGCGGGGCCACCACGCAGCCCCCCTCCCCCCGGATATCTATCCCCGGCTCCAGCCCCGCCCGGGTGGGGAGCGGCCGGTCACAGCGGAAGTACAGGTGGAAGCCGCCCCCGCCGGTGAGGGCCATCCGGGTTTTGGGCAGCTTCCCCAGCCTCCCCTCCAGCGCGGAGAGGCTCTCCCGGCCGGTTTGACCGTCCACGTCCACCACCACCAGCCCGCCCCCGGTGAGGATGCCGACGTTGGCCTCGGGCCACTGCTCCCACCAGCGCTTGATGAGGGCCGGGTCGGTGGTCGCCAGGGAAGGCCACTTCTTGAGCAGGGGCCGCTTGCCCTTCCCGCTCATCTCCGGGCCGTGGAGGGGCAGAACCCGCCAGCCCTGCGCGGCGTAGGATAGCGCGGCTTGGTAAATTTGGTTATCGTTCACGTTTTCTCTCCTTGAACTGGTTGACACCCTTAGAGGGTTGGCGGCGCTGGCCGGGGAACTGCCAAAATTTCCCGAACTACACCGATACCCTCATACTATAGCACATTTGTTCTAAAAATCAATAGTATTATTGCTTACGAACACGTTTGTAAATATATTGACTTAATTTTTTTCGGCAAGATTTCGGTTGTAAATATATTTACAAAACCGTTCCCCAGTGTTGATGCTCGCCCCAGAACTGAAATGCACCCGAATCTCAAAGCTACTTGACAAGGAAGAATAATTAGGTATACTAAATATGATGGGTCTACGTTAAAGGGGCCCCTTGTTTCCAACGCATTGCAACCAACATCTTAGCCCTCTTCTTTCATAGCAGAATACCATCAAATTTGGCGTGTCTGTAAAGGAAGTGGAATGTTAACTATACTTGCACACCCATATTCGATTCTCCTGGCGCGCTTGGCGTTGGGGGTAGTTTTCCTGGTCTCTGGGCTGGGAAAGGTCTTCCAGCGCGAGCAAACCATAAGTGACGTGATCGCTTACGACATTCTGCCCCGGCCTCTGGCCCGGGTTTATGGAACGCTGCTCCCCTGGGGCGAGTTGACTCTCGCTACGCTGCTGTTTCTGGGCCTGTGGACCCAACTCGCCGCCCTCGCCCTGGGGTTGTTGTTGATGAGCTTTGCGATTGCGGTGAGTGCGAACCTGATTCGGGGCCGGGATATGTCCTGCGGCTGCTTCGGGAGCGTCGCCAAGGAGAAACTCGGATGGCCCACCCTGGGGCGCATTGTGGTCTTACTGGCATTGGCCTCTGGAGTGGCAACCTGGGCGGAGGGCCATTTTGCCATAGATGGCGTTCTGGCCTCCGGGGGACTTGAATACGTGCAATGGCCGCCCTGGATAGATTTCTGGCCAGTCTTGGTCACAGCTACGTTGCTGCTCCTGGCATACCGGCTTCTCATTCAAGCCAATCAAGTTATCGCTGATCATCGTCATCTTAAAGTGGATTTGGAAGATCATTTTAAGGAAAAATTGGAAACTATCGTTTAGAAGGAAGTCCCATGGAAGGATTCTGGCTGATCTCATACATCGCGTTATGGTTGTTTGTATCGCTGCAGGCGTTGCTGGTCCTCGCATTACTTCGGCACATTGGGAATCTGCGCTTGTGGCTGCGGCAGGCGGGCGTTATCCGGGATGTAGCGTCAACTGAAGATGGCCCTCCCCTGGGGGCTGAAGTTACCGAGTTTTACGAGGTCCTTCACAACATAGTGGAACCTCCCGTAGAATTGGAAAACCACAAGGCGAAAATGCTAGTCTTTGTGCCCACCGGTTTTTTCGGCTGTGACGATCTGATCCCGGCGATAAGAGATTTCGAGGGGGAGTATTTCAACGATTTCCAAACCATTCTCGTCAGTTTTGAGCCTGGCGTGGAGGAACAGTTTGAGGTTGCCAGACGGCAAGGAGTGAAAGCCCCCATTGTTTTGAAACACTCTTGGGAGGTTTCCCGAGTCTTCCATGTGATGACAGCGCCCTATGCCGTGATGGTTGATGGAGATAACGTGGCCCGGGCAAAGATGCCGGTTAGTAATTGGGATGGCTTGCAAAGCCTGCTTGAATCCTACCAGCAAAGCATGCAAGCCTCATGATTTGGTCAGGAGGTGACCCATGAGTAAAATAGATAAGTATGTTGGACAGCTCGCCGAGAAGACGGCGCAAGGGGTCTCTCGGCGTGAGTTTATGAAATTGCTGCTTGCCACGGGAGGAGCGGCGGTAATCGCCGCCTTGGGGTGGGACACAGCCAAAGCTGGCATATGCGCAGGGATCGGGTGTTCAATACCAGGTGGCAGCTCGCCATGCTGTATACAAAAAGCAGTACATTATTCGTTTACGGATTGCAATACCCCTCAACAGGAATCAGATGATTGCCCATCTAACCCCTGTCCAAACGATCAAATGTGTAGGCATTGGTGCACTCGAACCTGCTACCCAATTTATGGTTGGTGCGAGTCCTGGAATATGTCATATTCTTGCGTCAACTGTAACGGTTCGTTGAAAACTAAATGTTTGGGGTGCTTTACTTGCCCTGACTGACCAAGCATAAGCTTGATTATGAAACTTGGATAAAGGCCGTTTCCTTGTGTAAATTGGCCTAAGCCCAAGAAAGTATGCCTGGCGTATTACAATTACGTCAAGCCTAGTATTACCCTTCGTGACATCTAAGGTGGAGGTGCAGATTGTGATTATGAAAAGCGCCTGGCAACGGCTATGTCGAATTTGGCTGCTGTTGTTTTTGCAGACCATACTAATTGTTGGTTGTAGCTCCCCGGAGCCGCCTCTGGTGACGGCTGCGTTGTTATCGCCCACCCCCGCCCCAACCGCCGCGAACCCAACCGAACCACCCTCTCCAACACCTGAACCCACATTTGTGTTTGAATCCCCCAAGGAGCTGGCTTTCTGCACCAGTGACGATTTGTATCTATATCCAGGATACGTTTATTTCAACTCTTTTCGGGCGCAAAGAGAGTTCTTGAATGCGGTCACACCCAGCGCCATAATGACAGGCAGCGATGGCCGATACTACCCGACCATCCTGGAGAAACTGCCCAGTTTAGCCGACGACGATGCTTACCTTGAACCGGTGACCGTTCAAGAGAACAACTTGATCGTGAACGATGCGGGCGCGTTGCTGAGTCTTGAGGAAGGAGTCCGATACCGGCCCAGCGGCTGCCGGGAGAGCGCCTGCGCCGAGACCTACACCGGGGGCGAAGTACAGATGGATCGCCTGGTTGTGGAGTTCCGCCTGCGGGAAGATTTGAAGTGGTCGGATGGGAATCCGCTCACCGCTCATGATTCGGTATTCGCTTACGAGGTTACTCAGCAACCGGACTTCCAAGGATCTGGGTGTGGGCAATGCGGTCTGCCCAGAGGGGCCGATTCCGAAGCGCCGGAACGCACCGCAGAGTACGTGGCTGTGAATGCACAGACCGTGCGCTGGACGGGTTTGCCCGGTTATCACACCCCCGGGTATTTTTTAAATTTCTTCTCTCCAATGCCAAGCCACCTCCTGGAAGGCTTGGACTTAGATGAAATTAACGATTTCACGGCCAGGTCGCGCGGTTCCAATATGGTTGGCTGGGGGCCGTTTAGGATAGCAGATTGGGTGCAAAAAGAATATCTTCGTGTGGAGCGCAATCCATACTATTATCGCGCTCAAGAGGGATTGCCGTTTCTGGATGCGATGGAATGGGTGTACGTCTCGGAAGAAAAAGGGCTAGAGGGTGTGCTGGGGGGCCAATGTGCCATCGCCAGCGCTTATACTATCGGGAGCGGAATCCTAAAGCAAGTGGGCCAGGGAGGGCAAACCAATGGGGAGGTCGAAAGCTACGTTGCGCCGCAGGGTTGGGAAGGGATACTTTTTAACCTGACTCCGTCTCCCGCGAGACCTGATTTTTTTGGAGATGCTCGCGTGCGGCAAGCCATCGCTTTTGGTACCGACCGCGTCACTATTGCCCGCGCTGTAGTTGGAGATGATCTCCTGGTCGCCAAAAGCTATTTGCCTGCGCAGCATTATCTCTACGCTGGCGAAACGCTGGCGGATTATCTTTTCTCCCCGGAGCGTGCCAGAGATTTGCTATCTGAGACTGGGTGGGTGGATACGGATGAAGATGGCGTTTTAGAGAAGGGGGGGCAGTCTTTTGTGGTCACGCTTGTGACAACCTCTTTCGAAGAACGTGTCCCTGGTTTGACGATATTCCAGGAGAACA
>CBDUUP010000219.1:0-7690 GCA_965370435.1 uncultured Anaerolineales bacterium
ATTCCAGGCCGTCCGCGTCTGCTTTCCGGCGGAAGAGGGCGGTGCTTAGACGGGAAGTGGTCTCTCCGGCGACGTCTTGCCATTCCTCGTAGGTTGCCAGGGCGATCTTTCTGGTGGTGAAACGCAGTTGGAAATTCTCGATCCAGATGCGGAAGGGCGGCTTTTCGTCTTGCCTTGAGCCGTGCGCCTCCCGCAGCATGGGCAGCATTTGCTCTCTGGTATATTGTTCTCCCCGCGGGGTTATCAGGATGAATTCATCCGCCAGGACATTAGACACGCGGGTGAAGTTCTCCTCGGTAGATTCTATTTCGCCCCGGAACCAATCCACAAAGAACTTATGCAGTTCGCCGATCTCTTGTTTGCATTGGGTTTGCATCTTTTTTCCTCTAATATCGTGTGTTGGTTTTCCGAATGGGGCGCTGCGATGATTTTAGTCTTCTACAATACTGAAAGGATCGGGTTTCGGGGTAGCCAGCGCTAATTCACTCAGGCCCAGCGTTCGTCCCATTTGGTTAGCGCTGCGATCAATATTGAACTCTACCCATAGAGGAAAGTGGTCGGAAATGCGGAAGGACATAGAGTGGGTGGAAATCTCTTTAAAGACCGCGCCTGAAAAATCGATTCTGCCAGCTCGGTCGGTATACTCCAACGTGAAATCGTCTCCCCGGAACCAGGCGATCTGGTCGTAATATTTATCTTCCTTACCATAAGTAGTTTTCAAGTTGTCGAGTTGGTCCGGGACCCATAACACCCGTGAGACAAAGGCATCGTATAGAGGATCGTCTACGCGTTTGTCAATGTTGAAATCACCCAGGACGATGAGGTTTTTCTCTTCAGCGTGCTTCTCTTTGGCCCGGTCGCGGATTTCATCAGCCACGTATTCGGCGATGGCGGTGATCTCTCCCAGGCGGTCTTTAGGTTTTTTTCCATATTTGATGTGCGCGGTCAGCAGCGAGAACCGGTCCTGCCCGCTTTCAAAGCCCACCAGATAGGGAGAACGGGCGAATTGTTCAACCACTTCATCCTCGGTCATCAGCAGGACGATCTCTCCTGCCAGGCCGGTGTGCTGCACCCGGCGAGTGTCGAAGACGTATGCTGATCTCTCCGCATTCCCTAGAGAGCCTGCGGTTACGTCGGAGATGATCACATCCCAGTTTGGCCCCAGCCATTCGAGCAGCATGCGTATCGCGGTGGTGTTGCGTTTGACTTCCTGGATGGCTACTACTCCATGTAGCGGATGACTTCGGCGATGCAAGCCATCGCCCGCAAGTTTCGGGACGGAAATCCGCCTCCCTACTCCCCAATCCATCGTACTCTGCTGAAATTCCTGATGTTCCAGGTGCCGACCAGCAGATTGCGGTCGGTCTTTTTGGCTGGGAGCTTAGACTCTTTGATGCGCCGCCTCAGACGGATGATGTCTTCGACAGTCTCTACAGGATATTGTGTGTAGTCCATTGTTATACCTCCTTTGTAAAATAAATTCCTAGTCGTCACGCCTAGGATCAGTATCCAGCGCCGCGGCGATGCGTTTTCCCAGAGCGGGGTGGGAGTATAGCAGGAACTCCACCCAGGGTTCCGGGTCGGCATCGGCGAGGTTCTGGTTGGCCAGGCGGGCCAGCGCGGAAGCGAAGGCCTTGCCCTTGTTGGTGATCTGTACTGCATATGCATCGGCTCGGCGCTCTCGCCAGCGCGAGAACGCGTTGCCCAAGGGCATCGTAACCAGGCCATAAACACCCATCACGACCCCAAAAAGAGGCAGGGCGGCGATGTCGGCGGCGCTTTCAAACCCAAAGACTCCCACTCCCCAACCCAGACCCAAAGAGGCCAAGTACAGCCCGCCCAGAGTCATGAGGGTCTCCAGAGCCATGCCCAGGGGGATGTCTTTGTGGACGTGGTGGCCGAGTTCGTGGGCCAGCACAGTTTCGATCTCGTCGGGGGAGAATTGGTTGAGCATGGTGTCCCCCAGGATGATGCGGCGGGTGTTGCCCAGTCCGGTCAGACCGGCGTTGGCGGCTTTGGTGCGGCGGCTCATGTCGAACTTGAACACCCCCTGTACGCGGGTGTTGGCTTTCTCGGCCAGTTTCACCAGACGTTGGGCCAGCTCGGCGTGCTCCTCGTCCAGGGGGACGAACTTGTAGAAAATGGGCATCAGCAGCACGGGGGCCAGGTTCGCCATGACCACGCTGAACAACAGCATGAGCAGAGCCGTCCACAGCCACCAGGTGTCCGGCGCGGCCCGCAGTACCGCGTAAACGGTCTCCAGCACGATCCCGCCCAGGACGACGGACAGCAATAAACCCTTCACCCGGTCGCTGATCCAGCCTCCCAGAGTGCGGTTGGAGAGTTGGAAGCGGTGGGGCAATACAAAACCTGAATAGTAGCCTAATGGCAAAGTGAGCGCGTAGAAAATCCCGCCGAAGACGGCTCCAAACCCGGCCACCACCAACCAGTCGTTAACCGTCAGCGTAAGCAGAGCGGCTTTTAGATTGGCCGACCAGCCCAAAAGCAGCCATGCCAGAATATAAGCGGCGTTCAGGCCCAGGCTCACCAGCATCAAGCGGCGGCGGATACGGGCGTAGGTTTTGGCTTCCTCCTGGCGTTCAGGGTCAATCGAGGTTGGGGCTAAGGTCTCTTCCATGAGGATATTATAGCATCAGGAATGGGTAGACAGATTTGAACCCGGTCTTTTCCAAAACCTCATGGGTGTATTTCAATTTTGGAGTACTCAGCGACCATAAGTCGCACCAACAACTGCGAAGTCCGCCCTTCGGCGGACTGAAGCCCTTTTCTAGTCGGCGTAGGCCGACTTTGTAAATGTTAGTGCGACTTTAGTCGCAATTTGTTTCGCCAATCAAGCTCACCCCTAAACTGAATTGCCCCCGTTTCTCATCGAGCGGTTGCTGTTCAGAATCCGATAGGCTAGATATAATTAGAATATGATACGCTCCCGCTACCGCCGCATCGTATTCTTCTTTGCTCGTGTGATTCTCACGGTTATTTTTTGGGACCTCATTTTGCGCTGGATCGGATTCCGCAAGCTTTCCCAGCGCACTCGCCCCCGGCGATTGAAACGCATCGCCGTCGCTTACCGCGCCCTGGCGGTGCAGATGGGCGGGGTGCTCATCAAGGTCGGCCAGTTCCTCTCCGCCCGGGTGGACGTGCTGCCCCAGGAGATCACCCAAGAGTTGGCCGGGCTGCAAGACGAAGTGCCCCCGGAGGAGTTTGAGGATATCCGCCGTTTGGCAGAAGCCGAATTGGGCGCGCCGCTCGCCACTGTGTTCGCCAAGTTTGAAGAGACTCCCCTGGCTGCCGCCTCCCTGGGACAGGTGCACCGCGCCCGGCTTCATCCCCAGGATGCGCTGGAAATTGAGGACGACCCCTCTGCGCCGCCAATCGTGGAAGTGGTGGTGAAGATTCAGCGACCCAACATTGAACAGATCCTGGAGACCGACCTGGCCGCCTTGCGCACGGTGGGCAACTGGGTCAAGCGATACCGTCCCATCAACCGGCGGGTTGACCTGCCCGCTTTGCTGGCGGAGTTCAGCCGCATCCTTTACGAAGAGATAGATTACCTGGCCGAAGGGGGCAACGCCGAAGCCTTTGCGGTCAACTTCAAGGATCGGCCCGGGGTGCGGGTTCCCGCGGTAGCCTGGAGCCGCACCACTCGCCGGGTCCTCGTCCTGGAGGACGTGTTCGCCATCAAGATCACCGATTACGACGCCATCACCGCCGCGGGGATAGACCGGGCCGAAGTCGCCAAGCGGCTGTTCGACGCCTACTTGCAGCAGATCTTCCACGACAGCTTCTTCCACGCCGACCCTCACCCCGGCAACCTGTTCGTCGAACCGCGGCCTGAGGCTGGCCCCGGCGAGCCTTCCTGGGAGTTGACCTTCGTGGATTTCGGGATGGCGGGAAAGGTGCCCGATACGGCCCGGGCCGGTCTGCGGGAACTGGCTATCGCTGTAGGCACCCAAGACGCATCCCGGATGGTCAAATCCTACCAGCTTTTGGGCGTCCTGCTGCCCCACGCTGATTTGAAACTGCTGGAGCGCGCCGAGGCGATGGCCTTCGACCGCTTCTGGGGCAAGAGCATGGCCGAGCTGCAAGAGATCAGCTTCGAGGAGATGCACCAGTTCGCGGTTGAGTTCCGGGAGCTGGTGTATACGATGCCGTTCCAGGTCCCCCAGGATTTGATCTTTCTGGGCCGGGCGGTCGCCATCCTGGCGGGGATGTGCACCGGCCTGGATCCCCAGTTCAACTTCTGGCAGGGCATCGCCCCCTTCGCCCAGGAGTTGTTGACCGATGAAGTCGGTTCCAATTGGCAGGTCTGGCTGGGTGAACTGTTAGCGATCCTTCAATCCCTGATTGCGCTCCCCAAGCGGATGGACCGGGTCTTGAGCCAAATGGAGCGGGGAGAGATCGCGGTCCGCATCCCGGAGGTCAGGAACCATTTGCGCTACATCGAGCGGTCCGGCAGGCAGATGACCAGCGCGGTCATCTTCTTCGCCCTGCTGATGAGCGGCGTGCAGCTTTACCTGGCGGATGAGTTGGTGTTCAGTGGGATATTGTTGGCCGGCGCGGCACTGGCTCTGGCCAGGACGATCTTCGCCCGGCGCAGGCGCGGCTGAATCCCCCAATACGAATTGCGAATTAGGTAGTGCTATTCCTGGCGCGTTTCCAGACGCTCGATAGCGCCGTCCACCAGACTGCGTATAGCTAGCAACATTTCTTTGCGGGCCTTGCGGCGGCTGGCGACGAATTCGGGGGGCAGCAGCGCGGCGATGCTCTGGCGCATTTCCTTATGGGCGGCTTGGGCGTGCTGGCGCGCTTCCTCGGGGATGCGGCGCTTCCAGGCCCGTTCGGCTTTCTCTTTTTTCTCGGCCATCATCATGCTCCTTTTATCTTCTGATTGAATTATGACACAAGCTGGCGGGGGAGTCAACCGGGGTTGGGGAGGTGGGTGTATTTCAGTTTGGGGGTTTGGCGACCAATGTCGCAGTGACTAAAGTCACTCAAACGTTTACGAAGTCGGCCTGCGCCGATTTGACGAATTTTCAGTCCGCCGAAGGGCGGACTTCGTAATTGTTGGTGCGACTTCAGTCGCTGAGTACCTCTCAACTGAAATACATCCGAGGGAGGTTGGGTATCGCAACCTACTCTCCCGCGTCCTCAATGATCTCCCCGGCCAGTTTTTGGAGGGCTTCCATCTCTTCCGGCTCAACTTTGGCGGCTTTCCAGTAGACTTCCAGCAATTCCAAGGGAGTCAATTCCCCCATAGTTTGGTCTTCGGGCAGGCGCACCCGGCTTTCCATCTGGGGTCGCTTGACCAGGCGGAATTCAAAGGCGGAGGCGGCTTGATCCTGGAGAGCCGACTCATCTATCAGGGCTTCCCAGTCGCGAGGGTATTCCAGGGTCAGGCGGACGATGGCGTCTGCTAGTTCTTCGCTGGGCGGGAGCGCGGCGAGAAGTTTAGCGGTTATATCTTCTTTGGATTTTAGTTCCAAATAACGATCTATGAAGGGGCGGATCTCGGTCAATTGACGCCATTCGACGTTGGTGTCCTTCCCCTTCTCGATCTCTGCGATGACATAGAATTTGTCGTCGTCCACCTCGCCAAAGTCCACGCGCTCAATGGAGCCGGGGTAGATGACGGGAGGCTGATTCCCCTCGTTAAGGTTCTGAGGCTTGTGGATATGTCCCAGGGCGACGTAGGAGAATTTCTTGTTTTTCACCAATCCAGGGGAAAGAACCAGGTCTCCTCCCAGCATGACGGTGCGCTCGTTGCCATAGGCCGCGCCTTGCACCGAGGCGTGGGCGGTGAGGACGATGGGTAAATCGGGGTCGGCCTCTTCAAGCCACCCATTCACCAGTTCGCTCAAGCTTTCCTCCAGCCGTTGGTAGACCTCCTGGGGGTCGTTCCCGCGTATCTCCATCTGGGCCATCATCCCGGAGCGGGATATCCAGGGCAGGGCGATGATTTGCACGGGCAGGCCGCCCAGGTCGTCAGGGGTGTAGAATTTGGGCTTGTCGGCCACGTACACGTTGGGCACGTCCAGGGTGCTGAAGGCGTCCAGGGCATGAGCGCGGAAGAGCGCCGGAGAGATGTCGTGGTTGCCGACCAGCAGCAGGGTGGGAATTCCGGCCCGGGAGAGGCGCATGATGCGCTTCCCCCACTCCCGCTGGAAGGTGGGGGCCGGGTTGCGGTCTTTGAAAGTGTCCCCGGCGAAGAGCACCAGGTCCACCTCTTGCTGGATGGCGGCGTCCACGATGGTGTCCAGCGACTTGAGGAAATCCATCACCCGCAGGGGCAGCCCGGTTTCCGGGTCGTGGCGGCCGTAGTTGGCCATATCTATGTGGGCGTCGGCAAAGTGGAGGATGGTGAGCATGGGTTCTTACCTTGTATCCTTGCGAAAGGTGAGTGTATTTAAGTGTATCAGCTTTTCTAACTACCTGACACTTTTTATAGCTACCTGAAATTATCAATAAATCTCAAAAGATTTACCGCGGAGACGCAGAGTACGTCGCTACGCTTAGGGAGTTGCGCAGAGTTTTTTGTTTTTGTTATTCTCTGTGTTCTCTGTGTCTCTGTGTCTCTGTGGTGAAATGTTTGAAATAAACGATTACTTGAAGATTGCGCTTGAAAACTGTCATGCAGCCAGTCAGCTTTTCTAGGGTTGGCAAATAGCCGGCATGTTGGATGTGTTCTCTCCCAGGCGTTCAAGCTGCGCCCAGCCGGGGCAAAAATGAGGATTGTAGCGCACCGAGGCTTTGAAATCAGAGACCGCGCCCTCCATATCGCCGAGGGCCTCCCGCGCCAGCCCCCGCCAGTAGTAGCTCTCCTCCAGGATGGGTTCGCTCATCACTTTCAAGGTGTTCTTGGCAAGTATGGTGACTTCTTCATAGCGTTGGGTGTAATAGTAGGCCTTGTAAGGCCCGGTCTGGTACCACATCATCCGCCAGGCCCTTTCTCCTTCGGGGAGATTGGCGTTGAGGACGAAAGAGAAATCGTAGGCCGCGGCGGCGTCTGCGTATTCGAGCAAGCTGACGTGATTGGTCCCCACGTTGAACCAGGCGAAGTAGAGAGACAGCCCGGTTAGGGTCTGGCCCTCCTCTCTGGCGATCTCTAGCGCGTGGCGCACCGCCCAATCCTCATCGCCCCAGGGACCCAGCAGGTCAAACAACTCGGCCTCCTTTTCGGGCGGGTAAGCGACCAGGAAGATGTAATTGAAGGCCCGCCAGTCAAATTCCACGTTTTTGTAAGAGATGTGATAGTCTGGGCCGCGGTAGGAGTCTTGGGCGATGAACATTTGTTGGGATTGGTTGTAGCCGGAGAGCAGTTCGTAATGGCCCATCCAGTCGTCGAATCCAGCCCCGGAGAACCCCTTCTCGACAATGACGGGGAAACCTCCGGCGATCAGGCGTTTCAGCAGTTCGATCTCGCCGCCCTCCCGGATAACCATTTTCAGGTCGGTCTCATCCAGGACGTAGTTGCTCATCTCGTAGGGCATCACGTTCTTGTCGCGTTCGTTGGGTTTGAGGTAGTCGGCGGTGGTGAGCTGGTTGCCCTGCCAGTCCCAATAGGAGAGCGCCATGCTGAGGGTGGCCGGGCCGCAGTTGTTCCAGCGCTGGAATTGGTGGCGGACTCCCGTCAGGTTCACGGTTTCGGGGAGCGGCGTGGGGGTGATGGTGG
>CBDUUP010000220.1:0-7673 GCA_965370435.1 uncultured Anaerolineales bacterium
AGGAGGTGGACCAGATGATCGCCTCCAGCCAGGAGACGGGGATGACGTTGGCGGAGGCTTTCATGTACCGCCACCATCCGCAGACCAAAATCGCCGGGGAGGTGGCGCACAGCGGGCGTCTGGGCGAGATCAGCCTGGTGCGGGGGGTGTTCAACTTCGCCTTCCAAACCAGGGAGAACATCCGCCTGGAGCCGGAATCGGGCGGCGGCTGTTTGTGGGACGTGGGGGTCTATCCGCTCAGCTTCGCCCAATTCATCATGGGCGGGCCGCCGGAGTGGGTGTTTGGCTCCCAATGGGTGGGCGACACCGGTGTGGATGAGACTTTCGCCGGGCAGATGGGATACGCCGGCGACCGATTCGCACAGATCGCATCCGCCTTCCGCACGCCCTGGTACACGGCGGTGGAGGTCGTCGGCACGGAGGGGCGACTGGCTTTGAACCGGCCTTTCCTGGGAATGAGTCAGAACGGGAAGATGACTTTCCATCCCATAAAGGGCGACCCGGAAGACATTCCCGTGCCGGAGAAGGAACTCTATCTGGGCGAGGTGGAGGATATGCACGCCGCCATCCTGGACGGCGCGGCGCAGTATCTCAGCCTGGAGGAGACCCGGAACCACGTCCGCACATTGGCGGCGCTTTATGAGTCGGCGCGGACGGGGGAGGTGGTTAGGTTGAGGTGATTTTTTTCACCGCAGAGACGCGGAAAACACAGAGTTACGCAGAGAAAAACAAAAACTCTGCGAGACTCCCTAAGCGCAGCGACGCTCTCTGCGTCTCTGCGGTAAATCGTTTTAGTTCATGAGGAGATAATTATGAAATTTTCGGAATTGGTCATCAAACGGCGGGCGGTGCGGGCGTATCAGGACAGGCAAATCGAGGAGGAGAAGCTGGCCTACGTGCTGGAGGCGGCCCGGATGGCGCCCACGGCCAACAACCAGCAGCCCTTCCAACTCATCGTCATCCACACCGAGGGGCGGGACGAAGAGTTGAGCCGGATGTACCACCGGGAGTGGTTCCGTGATGCGCCTATCGTCATCTGCGCCTGCGCGGTCCCGGAGGAGGGCTGGGTGCGGCGTCAGGATAAGGTGAATTACCGCCAGGTGGACGTGGCTATCGCGGTCACGCATTTGACCTTGGCGGCGGCGGAGATCGGGCTGGGGACTTGCTGGATAGGGGCGTTTGACCCGGAGGCTACTATCGAAGTCTTGGGATTGCCGGAGGGAGTGGAACCGGTGGTATTTGTGACGTTGGGGTATCCTGATGATGAGCCGAGGGTGAAGGAGAGGAAGCCTTTGGAGGCGTTGGTGAGGTATGGGGGGTGGTGAGGTAAAAACTTTATTTATCCGCGAATTGCGCGAATAACGCGAATGAAAAACTTTTGATCCTTAATCAGATTTGGGCGCGACTCAGCGACTGAAGTCGCACCAACAATTACGAAGTCCGCCCTTCGGCGGACTGAAATCTACTAAGAAACTTCAGGGTTTCTGGGTAAGGTTTTGTGGGTTGGCGCGCCGAGGCGGACTCGGTCCGCCCCTACGGGAGAGGGGATGTTTCTTTTCCCCTGAACAGGATTTGTGGCTCTGTGGGGCGCACGGAATGACAGCGCTAAGGGCGGGGACAAGCGGCATCCCTACATGAAGGCATTTAAAACATTATTGATTTGGCGAAGAGGCTGGTGAAATTCTGATGGGTGGTCAGTTCGATATATTGGATGCGGGAGAGCATTTCTTCGGCTTCGCGGCGTTTGGCCTGGGAGAGGAGCAGGTGCTTGGCCCCCATCCCGGCGGCGTTGCCGATTTGTTGGAAGCGGTCCAGGGGGAAGGGGGGGAACATGCCGATGCGGATGGCGGATTCGACGTCCAGGTAGGTGCCGAAGGCCCCGGCGATGACACAGGCGTCCACCTGGTCGTAGGCGACTCCAGCCAGATCGAGTAGGACGTCCATCCCGGCGCGGATGGCGCCTTTGGCGAGTTGTATTTCGTTCACGTCTTTGCGGGTCACGACGACGGGGCGGCCATGCCCGCTGGCGAAGGCGGGGACCAGGGTCAGCAGGTGATTTTTATCTACTTTGCTCACCAGAGGGTGATCCTTTTGCAGCTGCCCGACGGGGGTCAAAATCTCGGCCCGAACCATCTCGGCCACCGCGTCCAGAATACCGGAGCCGCAAATTCCCACCGGTGACCGTCCGCCCACAGTCTGGGTGTGGACGACGCCATCGGCGATGCGGATGCGCTCTATCGCGCCGGGGACGGCTCGCATCCCGTCCTGGATGTGAGCGCCGTCGAAGGCCGGGCCGGAGGCGCAGGAGCAGGTTAGCAGGCGGCCCTCGCTCACCAGGCTGATCTCGGTGTTGGTGCCTATGTCGAGGGCGATGATGGTTTCATCACGGTTGGCGACGCCGCTGGCCAAGAGCATGGATACGTGGTCTGCGCCGACGTACCCGGCAATATTGGGAGGCAGGTAGACGTAGCTGCCCGGCGCGGCGTCCAGCCCGATGTGGCGGGCCGGAAGCGCCACCGCCTCGCCCACGGAGGGGACGTAGGGCGACTCTCCCAGTTGGCGCACGGGAAGCCCGGCGAAGAGATGGTGCATGGCGGTGTTGCCCACCACCACCGATTCGACGATCTGCTGTGAGTCTGCTTCCGCCTGGGCGCAGAGGTCGGCGACCAATTCATTGAGGCGGGAGACCAACTCGGATTGCAGCTTGGCGCGGCCGTCCGGGTTGGCGTTGGCGTAGGCGATGCGGCTGATGACGTCCTCGCCATAGGCGACCTGGGGGTTGGTGGCCCCCCCTTTGGCGAGGGTCTCTCCGGTGGAGAGGTCCACCAGATAGGCGGCCATCTTGGTGGTGCCGATGTCTACGGCCAGGCCCAACAAGGGAACCTCCGGCGGGAGGACACTGACGATCTCGCCAATCCGCAGAGCAAAGCGAACCTGCCAATCCTGGGCGCGCAGGCGAGGGGCCAGACTTGACAGCACGGGCAGCCCGATCTGGGGCGAAGGAAGCCCTCTCTCGGCGAAGGCGTCGTTGAGGCGGGTGGTGTCGGAGCGCAGATCGTCCATGCCAGGGGGCTGGAGGGTGATGTCTACAGGGAGGACGATGGGGTCAAGTTCAATCTCGACCTCCTGGCCTTCGATCTGCAAACGCTGGGAGGCGGTGAGGGATTCGGGGGAGATATTCAGTTTCAGGTCGGACAGCGGGGAGCACTGGCAGGCGAGACGGAATCCGGCTTCCACTTCGGTGTCGTACAGGAAGAGTTCTTCGTCGTCTTTGAGAGGGGTGAGATGGCCGGTCATCAATTGGATCCGGCATTTGCCGCAGGTGCCTTCGCCGTTGCAGATAGATGCCAACTCGACGCCAGCCTGCTGGGCAGCGTCTAATACGGTCTGATCGGCGGAGATGGAGACGCGGCGGCCAACCGGTTCGAAATCGATGGTGTAGGTTTGGGGTTTGGTCATATTGAACACTGAATCGCTGAGATGGTGAAACACTGAATCACTGATTATCTGAACCACTGAAAAGACTGAGCGTTGATAACTATAATCGTTTTCAGGACATTCGTGGGTATATTTTAGCAGAATGGCGAAGGAGTCGAGGCTTTAGCTGGAGGAAATGGTTAGGAGATCCAGCTAAAGTCTCGACTCCTAAAGATAATTGGCTTATTCGACGCCAGCCTCCTGGTCGGCGTCGAGGATGGCTTGGTCGGCGGAGATGGAGACGCGGCGGCCGACGGGTTCGAAATCTATGGTGTAGGTTTAGGGTTTGGTCATATTGAACACTGAATCGCTGAGATGGTGAAACACTGAATCACTGATTATCTGAACCACTGAAAAGACTGAGCGTTGATAACTATAATCGTTTTCAGGACATTCGTGGGTATATTTTAGCAGAATGGCGAAGGAGTCGAGGCTTTAGCCGGAGGAGGTGACGAGAAGACCCGGCTGAAGCCTCGACTCCTAAATCTATGCCATTTCATGGCAGAGTGATGGACTTTATGGTGGCGCGGGTTAGGGCTTCTTGGTTGAGGGTGACGCCCAGGCCGGGGGCGTTGGGGACGGTGATGGTACTGTCGGGGTTGAGGGTGAAGAGTTGGTCGGTGATGTCTTCAATGTAATAGCGGGCCGAGGCAGAGATGTCGCCGGGGAGGGTGAAGCCGGGCAGACTCGCCAGAGCCAGGTTGGAGGCCCGGCCTACGCCGGTTTCGAGCATCCCGCCGCACCAGACGGGTATCTCTTGCTGGCGGCAGAGGTCATGGATGGCGACGGCTTGACTGAGGCCGCCGACTCGTCCAGCCTTGATGTTGATGATGCGGCAGGCTTCCATTTCCAGGGCTTGGCGGGCGTGCCGGGGGGAGATGATGCTCTCGTCCAGGCAGATGGGGGTGTTGAACTGGGCTTGGAGGGCGCGGTGATCCCAGAGGTCGTCCTCGGCCAGGGGTTGTTCGATCATGAGGAGATTGAGGTCGTCAAGGGGTTGGAGGGCGGCGGCGGAGTCCAGGGTGTAGGCCGAGTTGGCGTCCACCATGATGCGCAGGTCGGGGAAGGCCTGGCGCAAGGCCTGTGTTTCGGCTGCGTCACGTCCGGGTTTGATCTTGGCTTTGACTCGCCGGTAGCCTTTCTCAACGTAATCGGTCACTACTGCGACGAGCACTTCAGGCGACTCCTGGATGCCCACCGAGACGCCGACCTCCACCTGGTCATGGACGCCGCCCAGCAGCTCCCGGAGGGAACGGCCTTCCCGTTTCCCCTGCAAATCCCAGAGGGCCATCTCCAGCCCGGCTTTGGCCATAGGATGACCGCGGACCGCGGAGACTCGTTTTTGGAAATCGTCGGCATCTTCCAGGTCTTGTCCTAATATCGCCGGGGCGATGAAGTCGCGGAGGATGTGCCAGGCGGTCTCGGCGGTCTCGTAGGCGTAGCCGGGGTCATAATCGGCCACGCATTCCCCGTAGCCCACCAGCCCCTCCGAGAACACTTCTATCAAGATACAATCCCGGGTCTCGCTCCGCCCGAAGGAGGTCTCGAAGGGCGATTTCAAGGTCATACGCAGGAGGTGCATCTTCATTCGTTCGATCAACATGGTCAGTCTCCTAGGGCGCTGTCTCCGCGGCTCAAAACGTAATAGCTGCGCGGGTTTGTGCCGGGCAAATAGACAAAGTCGGTCACCAGATAGCCATTGGCGAACAGATCCTCAAATATCTGGCGGGTGTGCAGACGCCATTGGAGGGCCAGTTCCATGTCGGCGGCTTTCATGGCTTGATAATCAGCGGGGATCTCCACCAACAGCAAGGGAGGGCGGGCGGCTTCATCCTCCGGCAGGGGGAGGACTTCGTCTGGGGGGACCGCCCAATCCCCCTCCAGCCGAGTGGAGTTGATGACCTGGGCATCTGCGGCCAGGAAATGGGCCAGGTCGAGGCGGCGGCGGGGCTGGCTGCTGAGGCGGCGGTCCACTCGTTCTGAATTGACCCACCAATCCACCTGGAAGCGGTCGGTGGGCAGCCCGACGTTCAAGCCGTCTTGCAGCTCGCCATAGACCTCCCGGAAGTAGGTGTCGCAGACCGCGCCCAGCTTGGCGACGTTCAAACGGGCGTTGGCGCTCATGAGGGGGTCGAAGGTCCAGGTGATGAGTTCCAGGCCGCGTTCACGCACCAACTGCCATTGGGCGCGCTTGAGTTTGAAACCCAGGCCGTGGGAACGGTAGTCGGGGTGGACGGCCAGTTGGTGAGAGTGATGTTTGAGGCGGGGGCGTCCGGGGCGGGAGGTGAAGCCTAGAAATCCGAAGACGAACCCGGCCAGGGCCTCACCGTCATAAGCGCCGACCACCACCCCGCCGTTGTGGGCGAAGGCGAGGAGCAAGTGGCCGGGGACGACTCCGGCATCGTCGCCGGGCCAGACGAGGCGGCACAAGTTCTCCACGGCGAGCATGGCTTCAGGGGATTCGATGGCTTGGAGGGTGAGGGGTTTAGAGGATGGCATGGGTCGGTGTCCGTCGTTTACCCTCACCCCGCCCCTTCGGGGCAGCGACCTTTGGTCGCCCCCCTCTTCCTGGAAGGGAGAGGGGCGGGGTGCAGCGTTGCTGCGCCCCTATGGGGATTCGGGGTTTCAATTGGTCTCATTATTTCTGGTGAATTCCTTTATGATCTCATCGAGTTCTTGTTCCTGATCTGGGGAGAGCGGGGGGACTTGGTGGTCGGCCAGGAGGCGGGTAGCTTCGGACTGGGCGCGGTTGGTGAGGGTGTCGCGGCCGTCACGGTCCCATTCGGGGAAGGTACGGCGGTCGGCGAGGAGGGATTGGAGGGTCTCGCCAGCGCGGAGGTAGCGGATGGTGTGGCGCTGGCCCAGGAAGTTGCGGGAATCGTCCATCACAGCGGCGATCACTTCCACCGCCAGGGCATCCTCGTCCACGGCGAAGCCCCGGCAAGCTCGGCGGACCGAGGCGGCGATCTCGTCATCGATCACCAGTTGGGCGTAGGATGCCATCACCCCGGCGGCCATCTCGCCGAAACCGGAGAGTTCGTCGGCCCCGGCCAGGGCGGGGAGGATGGCGTTGAACGCACGTTCGTACCCGGATTGAACGTCTATGGTGATGGCGTCGGTGCAAAAGCCATAAACATTGACGGGGATAGAATACCGCTGTCCGATCTGGACTGTGGCGGCGGAAGCCATGCTGGATTCTACCCCACCCCAGACCGGGATTCCGGTGCGGGGGTCCATCACCGCCAGGCGGCCGCAGTAAAAGACTGGGAGTCCAGGATGAACTGTCTGCGCCAGGACGATGGAGGCCAGCACTTCGGCGTTCTGCTGGGCCAATGCGCCGGACAGGGACATAGGGGCGGTGGCCCCGGCGGTGGGGCTGGGGAGAGGGCCGAAGGGAATTCCCAGCCGGGCGGTCTCCAGGATGGCGGCGGCGGTGTCATCGGGGAATGACAAGGGGCTGACGGGGGAGATGGCGATGGTGAGGGTCTCGGCGGGCGGGCCGATGACAGCGGCCATCCGGGCCAGCGCGACTACCTCGGCGGCGTTCTGAATTCCGGGGCCGTGAACCGGCTTGGTGGTGTTCGAAAGGGTATGCCGGTAAGCAGCCAGGGACATCACCTGCGCGGGAACGTCTGTGGGGGTGAAGAGGGGGGTGAGGGTGGTGAGGTTCTCTAGCGCATCCAGAAGGCGAGCGCTGTCGCATACGTCCAGCGCCACTGCGGGGCGGCGTTGACCGGTGGAGGGATCAAAGAGGTTGGGCACGCCGCCAACGTTGTGCCAGTGCAGGCTGCCGTCCCCTAATATGGCTTCTTGTTCATTTCGCCCGCGGGTGCGCACCTGGGGCGGGCATTGGGCGATGGCGTTCTCCACCAGATCGGGCGGCAGGAGAACCCGGTCGCCGTGAACGGCGGCTCCTGAGCCGGTCAGAACTTCACGCGCGGCGGGATGGGTCAGAACCACGCCGATCTCGCTCAGGATTCGGAGGGTGGCGTTGTGGATTTGGTCGAGGTCGTTGGGTGTGAGCATAAGAAGTGGTCAGTGAACAGTGGGTAGTGGTCAGCAGGTGGTGATTGGAATGGGTCAGTATTGTAACTCTCTATTCTCCAGTCTCTATTCACGATTCTCTATCATAGATTTCGATTATATGGTGGAGGATTTTGACGGTTTCGGGGAGGCGGGGGAGGACGGCGCGGGTG
>CBDUUP010000221.1:0-7664 GCA_965370435.1 uncultured Anaerolineales bacterium
ACCCATCGCCGCCGTACCCAAATCCTGTCATTCCTTAAATCCGAAAACTCCTGCGGGATGAATTACCGCAGGAGTTTTCTCCTCCTTGTGAACTAGCTGCCGGCCAATGACCAGGCTCGGCGTGCCAGTTTCAAAAATTCTTCGACCTCTGGGTTCTCGATGAAGTAGCTGTAGATTCTCTCCGCCTCTTCCAGAACGTCGTCTAGCGAACTGGTCTGCGCCCAATAACTCCCCCGCAAAACCTCAGCGAATTCAGCCACCAGAACGGTAAGTTGGAAATTAGTATCCGCCTCCGAGAAGGTTTCAGCCATCTCGCTGGCATAAAAATCCTGATGGATTTCGATCACCTCATGAGTATCCGGGTCTTCCCAACGCAGATGTACGGTGGCGATGCGGCCCTGCGCTTCATGATGCAGCTTGATCTCATAGAGCGCTGTGGCGCTGTGACCCGCCCCCACTTCTCCGGCGTCCACGTCGTCGTTGCGGAAATCATCATCCGCGATTGCCCTGTTCTCATATCCCAACAACCGGTATCGTGAAACCACCTCCGGGTTGAACTCCACCTGGATCTTGGCGTCCAGGGCGATCACTTGCAGGGTGCTGACCAGATTATGCACGAACAGACGCTCGGCCTCTTTGATGTCGTCCACGTAAGCATAAAATCCCTGCCCGTTATCGGCTAACTGCTCCATGAGCACGTCGTTGTAATTCCCCATGCCAAATCCGATGGTCGTCAGCATGATCCCCTCGCTGGCCATGGCCGATACCTGATCCCAGATATTATCCGGCCCCGTCCTGCCGACGTTGGCTACCCCATCCGAGCATAAAACGATACGGTTGATCCCCCCTGGATTGAAAGCCTTGAGCGCTTGCTCATAGCCCAGGCGAAGCCCCGCTTCCGCATTGGTGGAGCCTTCCGGCTGCAGGGAATAGATGGCCCGCAAGATTTCCTCTTGGTCTGAGCCGCTGGTGGGTTCCAGAACGATTCGGGCCTCGGAGCCGTAAACGACGATCCCGACTGAATCGGTGGGTCGAAGCTGCTCCACCAGAAGTTCCAGCGAACGTTTAACCAACTCCAAACGGTTCTCAATGTCCATAGACCCGGAGACATCAATGACAAAAGTTAGGGCGACATCCTTGCGTAGTTCCGGGGGGATGGAATATCCTTGAACGCCTATCCTCAACATGCGGTAGCGTTCAGTTTCGGTGAAGGGTGAGGGCGCGCCGTCAATATTGATTGAGAACGCCTGGCCCTCGGGTGGATTTTCGTAACCTTGATTGAAGTAGTTGATAAACTCTTCCGTGCGGATGGCATCCTCTGGAGGGAGCAATCCATCATTGATATACCGGCGTGCGAGAGTATAAGAGCCGGTGTCCACGTCCAGCCCGAAAGTGGATAAGTAATCGTCCTCCGTATCAATGAATGGGTTGACCCCATAGTCCTGGAAGAACATACCGGCGGGCAGCGCTGCCTGTGTGGCGGACGGGGTCGGATATATCGAAGGAGGAGCCGAATAAGAATCCTGCGACTCTCCCTCGATCACGGTCATTATTACGGGTGTTCCCTCTATTGCAACAATGACCGTCTCAATGACCGTATCAGACTCGGTCTCAGCCGTGCCGCAGGCGGTGGTCATAAGAACTGCAACCACCAAAAAAATGAATATTTGGAGAAACTTTTTCGTTTTCATAGTCTGATCCTCCTTTAGAATCAGGGATAGTGGAATCCCCGCCAATGGCGTTTGGCGAGAATTTGGGCGATAGAGACATGACGCCAAATTCCAGTCAAAAGTTCCCAGAGATTCACACCTTGCATGTCATGGAAACACGCAACCTCCCGCAGGTTTGTCTGGAAGTAACCACTTCCAAGGAAATTCCATGGCAGATTGAACATTTCGACCGCCATACAACCTGCGGGAGGTTTAGGGTAACAATATTGGTTTGCATGCCACAAATATGTTCTATTGAACACATCTTCAGATATTCTATAGTAAGGTGCGAAGCATCCTGAGCCACTCATAGGTAGGTGCGAAGCATCCTGAGCTTGTCCTGAGCTTGTCGAAGGAAGCCTGTCGAAGGGTCGAAGGATGCGGCTCTATGTGCACGCCACGGCTTGAGTGTAAATCAGTTTTGGTGCGAGTTTGGTTGGTGAACTAATTTACGACTTAACTCGCATGAGCAACTACAAAATCGCCCTTCGCCGACTAAAAGCAATTTTAGTCCGCCGAAGGGCGGACTTCGTAGTTGTTGGTACGACTTTAGTCGCTACCCCCCCAAAAACTGATTTTTGTAATCGCTCTCCCCTTATAGAAATCCTAATACACCGAGTTGACCAGGGGAAAAAATTTTCAGTGTTTCAGTTTTTCAGCGATTCAGTGTTTCAATATTTCACCAACATTCATCTTGACAAATCTCTTCAATTAAGCGCTGCCGATTTTGAATATTCGAATCCTTTCCATCACCCAAAAAACCTGCATAGTTTCTAGCGCACCCAAAAATATCAGACCTTGCCACTTCCCACTTCCCACTTGCCACTTTCTACTTGCCACTTGCCACTTCCCACTTGCCTACTTGCAACTTGCAACTTGCCACTTGCCTACTTGCCACTTGCCTACTTGCCACCTGCCACTTCCCAATTTGACATATTGGATAAAATATCATATTATTAGTCAAGTTGATAATGAAAATTGATATATAATTTTTTTCTTCATAATTTTGTAATGCTGTATAATTATTCTAATGAGATAAAAATACATTATCAAGAAACTTGCCGCGAAGGAGGTACTAGCAATAAACATAAACGATTAATGATGTATTCATAAACTCGCCAACTATTGAATAAAAGAGGAATGAAACCATGAATGTATCTTGCCAAGTTTGTGAGCGACCTGGCACCCATCAATTAGGCGACTACACCTTTTGCGACATCCATTATGAAAAAGCCAAACGTGAGCGGGGGGGAGTGTGGCAGGCTGACTTTGGTTCCGTGCTCGTGTTAATTGTTTTCGTATTAGCGATGTTTGCTATCGAAAATTGGGTGCAGCCTGTTTTTACTCCCACTACCTTGTTATTAACTGGATTTGCCATCGCCCTTGTCCCCGCCGTGATTTGGCTGGGTTTCTTTTATCGCCGGGACCGCCTGGAACCAGAACCAAAAACTTTGGTCATTCAGATGTTTGTCCTGGGCGGACTGCTGGCTGGCGCGGTGGGAATCCCTTTGCTGAAAGACATTTTCCAAGTCCCCAATTGGATTTTTGATAACCTGCCCTGGTCTTATCTTTTGGGATCCGTTCTGGTGATTGGATTTAGCCAGGAATTCCTGAAATACGCAGCCTTACGCTTTTCAGTCTATAACTCCGCAGAGTTCGATGAACGCACCGATGGTATCATTTATGCTACTGCGATAGGCTTGGGCTATGCCACCGTGCTGAATATCGCCTTCGTGGTTGATTCTGGCGGCGTTGAACTGGGCGTCGGTTCGATCCGAATCGTCCTGACCGCCCTGGCGCACGCCAGTTTTGCCGGCATTGTCGGTTACTTCTTCAGCCGGGACAAATTTGAAGAACGCCCGGTTTGGTGGATGCCCCTGGGCGTCTCCATCGCCGCTCTCTTCAATGGGCTGTTTTTCTACCTGCGAGGCGCCGTCGTAAAGGGCAGCCTCGGCATATCCGGTGGTATCGGTTCCCAATGGTATGGACTGATAATGGCGGTGGTTTTAGCCACCGCGGTGACCTGGTTCTTGTCTCGGACCATCCACAAAGAATTAGCGACTGTGTTAGCGTCGGAGGAGGAGTAAGATGGCTGCTTCAACCAAAAGATTTTCCAAAGATCAGGTGTCCGTGTTCGCCGTCATCCTCGTCACCTTTTTAGCCCTGGCCCTGGGCTGGGGAGTGAAAACCTCAACCGAGAATCGCTCCCGCTCGGTCGAATACGACGGCATCTCTGCCTCCATCCCCATGGGATGGCTGGTGCAGGATGGCGTTGGCGACGTTGCCTTCACCGCCCGCGACCCCATGACTGGCGAGCGATACATCATCAATTTCCTAGAAACCGACGGCGATTCGTTTTCCTTTTTGGCCGCTCAGCGTGCCCAAAGTCGCTTGCTGTTTGCAGAAACATTTAGAATACTTGACGAAACCCCCGTTACAGTTCGTGGGGTAGATGGATACAAAGTTACCTACGCATACGTGGATGACCCCGGCGAGGGCGGTTTGCCCACCGTGATCAAAGGCGTGGAATATTACTTCCAGGAGGCTGGTGGCGTGGTCGTCATTTCGTTTGAGGTTCCCGTCACTGCCTTTGATGATGCTTTTGAGCAGTTCGCCCGCTTCCGTGATTCGGTTTCGGTAAGTGAAGGAGAATAGATCATGTACCCAATGACTTTGAAGCGTCACAAGATCCGCATAGCGATAAGTGTAATGGCCTTGGTTACCCTGGCTTGCATGTGCGGTAATATTGGTGAGATTATCCCCACCGATGAAGTGCCAACCGATGAGCCTACTGAAGAAGTTGTGGATGATCCCGTAACCGTTGCCGACCTCCAAGAAGCCACCGTCCAAATTTTTGCAAAAGTGGCCTCCGGCGCCGGAGGCAGTCTTCAAACCTGGTGGACTGGCTCTGGCACCATCATCTCCGCCGATGGCCTGATCCTGACCAACGCCCACGTTGCCAGCCCCGGCGCGCCTGGAATGCGCGGCAATGTTCCCGACCCCGACCAACTGGTGATTGGCATGGTTATCAGCGAAGATCAACCGCCCATTGAAACCTACATCGCCGAAGTCAGAGCCGCCGACGGCATGCTCGACCTCGCCGTCCTTCAAATTGTCGCCACCATAGACGGAACCCCCGTTAACCCCGGCAGCCTCAATTTACCCTTCGTCGAACTTGGCGATTCGGATAAAGTTCACATAGGGGATAGGCTGCAGGTCCTCGGATTCCCCGGAATTGGCGGCGACACCATAACCTTCACCACCGGCGCCGTTTCCGGCTTCGTCAGCGAAGACAAGATAGGCGACCGAGCCTGGCTAAAAACCGACACCACCATCGCCGGCGGGAATTCCGGCGGCCTCGGCGCTAACGATGCCGGCCAGATCATCGGCGTACCCACCATCGCATCCTCCGGCGCTAAAGGAAGTATCGTAGACTGCCGACCCGTAGCAGACACCAATGGAGATGGCGTCATCAACAACAATGACACCTGCATCCCTATTGGCGGCTTTCTGAATGGGTTGCGGCCCATCAATCTCGCCAAACCGCTCATTGACGCCGTAAAAGCAGGCCGGGCCTATGAAAGTCCCTACTTTGTTGCCGGCACTGGACAAGAGTCATTCACCTTTAGTACCTGGGCCGAAGACGCCGATGCCAACGGCTGTGCGGTTGGCGCTATCTCCGGCAATACTTTTGGTTCCGGGACCTCAGGAATATCAGCCGTCTTCACCTACAGCGGTATGACCCCTGGCGAAGACTTTGCAGTTTTATGGTTCCTTGACGGTGAACTGATCACCGAGGCTACCATAATATCTTGGGATGGAGGCTCCTCCGGCAGTTGTTACTCCCGAAGTTTGTACACCACCGATGGCTCCCCCCTGCCCGAAGGAACTTTCACCATCGTACTCTATGCCGGAGCCAATCTAGATCAAGTCGGATACGCTGAGGCAGTTGTTGGCGGCGGGGGCGGCCAGCCTCCACCCGGCGGCGGCGTCTTGATTTCAGGTCAGATCGTGGATGGCGACACTGGATACGGAATTCCAAACGCGGTGTTCTTCATCCTTAAGCCCGGAACCGACCTTGATGCCTGGCTGGAAAACCCAACCGAAGATGACCTTCTCTTTGTGGTGGAAGCCGACGCAAATGGGAATTACGTGTTCCCCATGGAGCTGACCCGCGGTGAAATATACCCCGTAGCCGTTGGAGCCGATGGGTACAATCCCTTCCTAGGCTCCCTCACCATAGACCCTGATTGGCCCGACCAAGTTGAATTGAACCCCGTAGCGCTTTACAAGTAAGTGAACGAAGATCAAATTCAGGGCAGCCGCAAGGCTGCCCTGAATTTCCTAATCCATATCATTTGGGAGATAACCTTATGACCTCTGAAAGCAAACCAGACCGATTTCAAGCCTTTGTTTCGGTCAGCATTGCCGTAATATCCATCCTGGGGGCCATAATGGGCGCGGTTGCTTCCTGGAGCTATTCTCAAGCCTCCGATGCACTAAGAGAGGGCACCGTCGCTTCCATAAACCGGGAAAAAATCACCATCCAAGCCTATTCGGATATGTTCTTCGAACTGCGCAGCCTTGCGGAGTACAAAATCCAAATTACCCTCGCGCTTGAAACTGCGAGGGAAGCCGAGATCGCCTGGGAAAACGGAGATTACGCCAGAGCGGTTACGCTGATGGATCGAGCTAAAGGCTACTATTCGGCCTCAGAAGCGTCCCAAATAATTACTCCCGATAGCGACAAATACCAAGCCCGGGATGGCATCTTTGATGAGGAACTTTATATTGCTGATAGCATGTATGAAAGCTCCAATATAAGTGAATTAGATACGAAAGATGAAGATGACCTCGAGATTGCGGAAAACTATTTTGCGCTCACCCAAACCTTGATTGGCTCAATCATTGCCTTGTCAATCACCCTCATCTTCTTCACCCTGGCGGAGATATTCGAATCGAAGATTCGTTATATTTGGTTTATCTTGGGGATATTTGCCTTGGGTAGCAGTTTATGCTATTTGATCGCCATAGGAATCTTCCCGTTTTTATAGGAGACCGCCATGACTGAAGCGAACGCGAATATTTCGCAGAGTAAAATTGAGAAAATAACCACATTATTGATGGTCCTGGTAACTTTTTGGGTTTCGATTGTTGCCTTGTTGGAGAATCAAGCCTCTGTCAAAGAGGATATCGCTTCCCAAAAGGCCCAGACTCAGGCTATAGCCGCGCTAGCTGAACTCATCCAGGCTGATCAACGTTATAATAATGAATTGGATTTGTTCATCCCCTGGTATGGAGCTTATAAGCAAGCGGATAATGCTGAGAATCAAAGAGATATCGCCCTCGAGCAAGATGATTATGAACGCGCCCAGGCCCTGGCAGAATCTTCAGATACCTGGTGGAATTTGTTTGATGAAATCGGCAGCTTGTCGCCCGTTCTTGTAGATCCCGATAATACTTACCCCAAATTTTATCAAGAGATTAACCGCCAGGCAAATCTGGAATATGAATATCAGCAGGCCTACCTGACCGAAGCTGATGGGTATGGCGATAAGGCGGACATCTTGGTTTCTATCATTTCGATGTTAGCGGCGGCTCTTTTCTTGATGGGGCTTTCCCTCACCCTCAATAATTGGCTCCGATATATCTTTCTATCTAGCAGCCTTTTAATTAGCCTGACCTCTGTTATTGGAGTGATAATCATCGCTCTCCAACCGGTCCACATTACCCCCCCGGAGGCCATTGAGCATTACGTGGATGGATTGATAGCCTATAATTTATCTTTTTCCGCTGAAACTGATGTGGAAAGTGATGAGCTAAAATCAGAGGCGGATAATGAATTTTCTGAAGCCATAAAAATAGACCCCGATTATGCTAACGCCTATCAAATGCGGGCTTCTACTAACATCGGTCACTCTTTGACCGATCCAGACCGCAAGAGCGATCAAAGAG
>CBDUUP010000222.1:0-7645 GCA_965370435.1 uncultured Anaerolineales bacterium
GAAGAGTGGCGGGTGGTGTCCTTCATTAATCCTAAAAACTCAATCGCCCAGATCGGCCGAGCCTCCAAGATGAACGAACTGGAGATCCGCCGCATCGTCTATGGACTGCTGCAAGCCGGGCTGGTCGAATTGGTCCGCTCAAAAGGAGCGCCTCGGCCTAAACCGAAAGTTGCCGCCCTGCCCACCGCCAGCAAAGAAGAGCAAATATCCCTGGTCAACAAGATCATTGGCCGCATTAAATCATTATAAGCATCCTTTATTATTATCAAATTAATAAGGACAAGGCTTTATGCAAACAGTCAAGATGGTAGTCACAGGCCCGTTCAGCGCCGGGAAGACCGAATTCATCCAAACGGTCAGCGAGATCGATGTGGTCTCGACCGAGAAAAAGATCAGTTCGGAGGCTGAACGAATCAAGAACACCACCACCGTCGCTATGGACTTCGGCCGCATCACCGTAGACGACGATCTGGTGCTCTATCTATTCGGCACGCCCGGCCAAAAGCGCTTCGATTTCATGTGGGAGATCCTCTCCGAAGGCATGTTGGGCTTCATCGTCATGGTGGACAGCGCCCGCCCAGAGACCTTCCGGGAAGCGCGCAGCATCCTGGAGACCTTCCGCGCCTACGCGCCCACGCCTTACGTAGTAGCGGCCAACAAACAAGACCGCGATGACGCCTGGGAGCTTGAAGATATGCGCATCGCCCTCCGGCTGGATCCCAACATCAAGTTCTTGCCTTGCGTCGCCGTAGACAAGGACTCGGTAAAAGAAGTCTTATTGGAACTGCTCTACAGTATTTTAACTGAGATGGAAGCAGGCGAGGGGTGATCCCTCTCCCTGATTAGGCGGTCTACGTGTCTTCAATCACTACAGACCAAGGTATCGTCCATTACGAGGTGTTTGGTCGAGGCCGTCCAGTGATCCTGCTGCACGGCTGGCTTGGGTCTTGGGGCACCTGGCAAGAGACCATGGCCTACCTGGGCAAATATTACCGCACCTACGCGCTCGAATTCTGGGGGTTCGGTGAATCGGCCAAAAAACGAGACACCTACGCCATTCACGATTTTGTCAGCCTGGTAGATCAATTCATGGAGCAGTTGGGCATCCGGCAAGCCCCGCTGGTGGGCCACAGCATGGGCGGAACAGTGGCCCTCTCCGTCGCCATTGAACTCCCCAAACTGGTGGAGAAAGTCGTCGTCATCGGCTCCCCCATCGAGGGGAAATCCCTGACCCTGATGCCCACCCTGGCCGGATACCGCCCGGTCGCCTTCGTCGTCCACAACGCCATGTGGGCGCTCAAACTGGGCCTGCGCCTCTCGGCGCCCTTCATCACCCGGGACCGGCGCTGGGCCAGCATGATAAACCGAGACCTCTCCCGCACCACGCTAGATTCTTTCCTCATGAGCATCGCCTCCCTGCGCCAAACCGACCTGCGCCCCCTCCTGGGCCAGATCAAGGTGCCGGTGCTGGGCATGTACGGGGTCAAAGACGTAATCGTCCAATCCACCCAGTGGCAGCCCCTCTTGAAAGGCGTGCCCAACGCCCGCATAGACCGTCTCCAAAATGCCGGGCACTTTCCCATGCTGGATATCCCCGACGAGTTCATGGAAAGATTGCACAGCTTTTTGGATGGCAGGAAACCGGTCTTATGAACGCCAGCCTCCCGGCCACGACAGCCTATCAGTACTCCGGTCAAATGGGCCGGATACTCTTACTAGGCCTGGAAGAGATCCTGGGCCGCAGCGGGACCAACGCCCTCCTCAACGCGGCTCGCCTGGACGGTTACACCGGCGATACCCTGCCGGACGCTTCCCAATGCGCGTTCACGTTTGAAGAGATCAGCCAGATCCACCTCGCCCTGGAAAGCCATTACGGGCTTCAGTGCGGGCGGGGCCTGGCCCTCCGAGCCGGGCGAGCCAGCGCCAAACACGGCCTATTTGCGCTGGAGCCGGTCACCAGCGCCACCGATCTCGCTTTCCGCCTGCTTCCCCTGCATAAGAAACTGCGGGGCAGCCTCACTGCCCTGGCCGAAGCCTTCAACGGCCTGACTGACCAAAAAGTGCGCCTGGAGGAACAACCCGATCATTTTCTGTGGACCATTGAACGCTGCCCCTTCTGTTGGGGCCGCCGCACCGAGTCCCCCGCCTGCCACCTGGCCGTAGGCATTCTGCAAGAAGCCCTGTATAATGTCAGCGGCGGCAGGACCTTTATGGTAGAAGAGACCCTCTGCATCGCTGCCGGAGACTCGACCTGCGCCATCCAGATAGATAAACGACCGTTGGACTGAGAAAACAGTCGCCATGTTCAAAATCATCCTTCACGACGACCGAGACATCCACCCCTTCAACGAGACGGCCCGCAATCTGCGCATCCTGAATAAGCCGCTCTGGCTCTACCAGCGCGACCTCCTGGCCGGAATAACCGACCGGGAAGTCGAACTCCCCGATGGCGCCGCCCTGCCCCAGACCGACCAACCCTGCATCATCTACCGGGACAATCTATTCTTCGACGCCGAATACATCCAAACCTTCCTGAAGGCCGCCCAGAAGCGCACCGGCCCCAGCCGGGCCGCCTTCCGCCCCGACGATAAGGCCTTCAGCCAACACGCCCTGCCCCTCTCCACCTCCTACACCCCCGCCGGAGGCCTCTACCTGGCCGACCTATGGTTCTACCCCAACGGCACCCTGGACGAGCGCGAATGCGAACCCCTCATCATTGATCTGCAATCCCGCGAAGTCGGCTACTATCACATCCCCACCTACATGGCGACCGAGCAGGGCGACCTGACCTTCCAGGTGCCCCTGCGCGTCCTGGCCGCCATCGATTCCTGGGTCCACATCTTCATCGCCGACATGGTTTTTGGGTTGTTCTCCAGCGTGGCCCGTTACGAGGAAAAGCTGGAAAACCCCTTCTACAAAATGAAGGTGCTGGGCAAGGCGCTGTATGAGGGGAAACAGGTGCTCTCCTGCTCCGAACTGGTCCAAATTGGCCGCAACTGCACCATCGCGCCCAGCGCCGTCATCAGCGGCCCGGCCATCATCGGCAATAACGTCACCATCGAAGCCGGGACCGTGATCGACAACTGCATCATCGGCGACAACGTCACCATCTCTCAGGGCTGCGAATTGATGCTCTCGGTGATCGGGGACGGCGCTTTCCTGCCCTTCCGGGCCTCCCTCTTCATGACCACCCTGATGGAAAACAGCATGGTGGCCCAGAACACCTGCCTGCAAATGTGCGTGATCGGGCGGGACACCTTCGTGGGGGCCGGTTCCACCTTCACCGATTTCAACTTGCTCCCCTCCCCCATCCGCGCCTTGAACGGGCACGGGGAGTTGGCTCTCTCTGGCCGTCCGGTGTTGGGCGGTTGCGTGGGCCACAACTGCCGCCTGGGATCCGGCATGGTCGTATACCCGGCCCGCACCATCGAATCGGACGTGGTCCTGGTGGCCTCCGCCGAGCGCAGGGTCATTGACAAAGACATCACCTTTGAAGAGAGCGACCACCACAACCTGAGAGCCGCCGACCTGCACCAACGCCTCTACCCCCGCCGCAGCGAAACCGCCACCGAATCCTGGTAATCTAATGGGGCCAAGCTGGGGCAACAACCCTCTCCTTCAAAGCTGGCGAGCCATTCAATCCCTTCCCTGTCCGTCCATAATGGAGATAGTCTCATGAAGAAAACCATCACATTCCTCATAATCGCCCTGGTTCTCGGGTTGGCGGGCTGTCAATCCACTTCCACGCCGACGCCCCCTGCCGCCACGCCCACCCTGCCGCCACCGACTTCCACGCTCACGGCAACACCCACACTCTCCCCAACCCCGACCTTCACGCCCACGGATACGCTAACCCCCACCCCGACCTTTCTTCCGCCGCTGGCTGTCATCCAGCCTTCTACAGCCAACCAATTGATGCCCCTGCATAGTCTCACTGGGCATTCTGACTCTGTATCAGGTTTGGCTTTCTCTCCTGATGGGCAAATATTGGCATCCGGAAGCCTTGACACTACCGTAATACTTTGGGACGCAGCAACCGGGGAAGAAATTCGCACCCTTCCCGGACATGCGGATACGTTTCTGAGTGTGGCTTTCTCCCCGGATGGACAGACCTTAGCAGTGAGAAGCGGTTCTGAAATCATACTTTGGGATGTGGCAAGCGGGCAAGAAATCCGCACCATAAATGCGCAATATACGTCTTGGGGTGCAGCTTTCTCTCCCGATGGGCAGATGTTGGCTTCGGGAGGGCCGGAAAATTCCATAATACTCTGGGACGTGGCAAGCGGGCAAGAAATCCGCACGCTTCCCGGACATTCGGATTTGGTGAGCGATGTGGCTTTCTCTCCTGACGGGAAGTTGCTGGCATCAGAAAGCCATGACCATACCATAATACTCTGGGATGTGGCCACTGGGGAAAAGTTCCGCACCTTAGATGGTGTTCATATGGCTTTCTCCCCCGATGGGCAGATCTTAGCGGTGACAGATGGTGACAAAATCAAGCTTTCTGAAGTGGCAACGGGGCAGGTAATCCGTGCGCTTTCCGGGCATTCGGCGGAGGTAGCGATTAGTCTAGCTTTTTCCCCAGACGGGCTGTTGCTGGTTTCGGGGGGATTTGACAGTATCATCAGTCTATGGAACGTGGAAACCGGGCAGGAAATCCACACACTTTCCGGACATCCGGAATTGGTGTTAGGTGTGGCTTTTTCCCCAGACGGATTGTTGCTGGCCTCCAGCAGCATGGACGGATTGGTTATCTTGTGGGGTGTGCCGGAGGAGTGACAAGGGAAATATATTTTTAGACAAGCCCTCAGGAAAATGCGTAAAGATTTTTTAAATTATTTTTGTTTTTCTCTGCGTTTTCTCCGTGTTCTCCGCGTCTCTGCGGTGAAATCTTTGCAGTTTTTCCCTAGTTCCACAACCCCAAACAAAAAGCCCCCCCCCAGCTACAAATTCCCTATCACATAATCCTCCCCAAACTGTAACGCAACTTCCACCCAATAGCAACACACTCCTGGTAATATTATAGTGTGAACACCTTTGCCTTCATCATTCACCCCATCGATCCCCAGCGGGACGTGAGCCGGAAATACCCGCTGCTGGGCCGATTGCCGGGCTGGTTCATTGACTTCGGATGCCAATTCTTCCCCCCGGTATACCTTTCTGAGATCGAAGGCATCACCTCCGCCGCCACCGGCGAGCAGATCAAGGGCTGGTTGGTGGCCTGCCCATACACACCTGCTATGATGTTGGCGTTGCCAGAAAGTAAAGTTTACAATAAAATAATACAGACCGGGCGTCTGGCCCAGAAACTGGGCGCCGACATCCTGGGTCTGGGCGCCTTCACCGCCGTTGTCGGCGATGCAGGCCACACCATCGCCCAGAATCTGGACATACCCGTCACCACCGGCGACTCCTATACCGTCACCATCGCGGTGCAGGCCCTTCGGAAGGCCGCCCAGGTGATGGAGATCCCCCTGGAGAGCGCCTCCGCCGCAGTGGTCGGCGCTACCGGCGCAATCGGAAGCATCTGCGCCGAATTCCTGGCGGACGACGTAGCTGAGTTATACTTAATAGGAAAACGTTTGTCCGCAGTAGAAGAATTACGCGATAAAATACAGGCATCCGGCCCCCGGGCCGTCTTGCACGTAAGCGATACCATGGACGATTTACGAGAAGCGCAATTGATCTTGACCGTGACCAGCGACCTGCACGCCATCATCCACCCCGAACACCTGCGTCCGGGCAGCGTGGTCTGCGACGTGGCCCGCCCCCGCGACGTTTCCCACCGGGTGGCCGCCACCCGCGACGACGTGTTGGTGATAGACGGCGGCATGGTCGAAGTTCCCGGCCCGGTAGACTTCCATTTCGACTTCGGATTCCCGTCCGGGAAAGCATACGCCTGCATGGCCGAGACCATGGCTCTGGCCCTGGAAGGCCGTTTTGAGAACTACACCCTGGGTAAAAACATCACCCGGAGACAAGTAGAAGAGATCACAACCTTGGCTGAAAAGCATGGCTTTCAGTTGAGTGGCTTTCGCTCATTTGAAAAGGCCGTCAGCGCCGAACACATCGAAACCGTTCGGCAGCGGGCCAGAGCGAGAGGAAGGATTTCATAACTATGTTTTGGAGGTTGTTATGGGAAAAGCCCGCATCCTCGTCGTAGAAGACGATTTCGATATCTCCAACATGCTGAAGATCTACTTCAGCGGCCAGGGGTATGATGTAGACATTGCCGCACGCGGCTCCGATGCCCTGGAGCAAACCCGCCAGGGCCTGCCGCACCTCATCGTGCTGGACATCATGTTGCCGGACATTGACGGCTATGAAGTCTGCCGCCAACTGCGCACCAGTACGCGCACCAGCCACATCCCGGTCATCTTTCTCACCCAGAAAGATGAGCGCAGCGACAAGCTGCAAGGGCTGGAAATGGGCGCCGACGACTACATCACCAAGCCCTTCGACATCGAAGAGCTTAAGTTCCGAGTCCAGAACGCCATCGCCCGCGCCGAGCGCGAAAGCCTGACCGACCCGCGCTCCGGCCTTCCGGCGGGAAGGCTCATCGAAGATCAACTCCGGCGCATTATCAGAGAAGACACCTGGTCCTTCATGGACATCCGCATCAACAGCTATGACGCCTTCAAAGACCTGTACGGGTTCGTCGCCGGAGACGACGTGGTGCGCTTCACCGCCATGCTGCTGAGTGAAGTCCTGGACGAACTGGGCACCAACGATGATTTCATCGGCCACCCCGGCGGCAACAACTTCATCCTCATCACCTACCAGGACAACGCCCCGGCCCTCCGAGCCGCCATCAAAGAGCGCTTCGCCGAACAAGTCCTCTCCCACTACAACTTCATGGATCGGGATCAGGGTTTCATTACGTCCACCAAGGACGACGGCCAGCAGCAACAGCACGCCCTCATGACCTTCTCCGTGGGCCTGGTCAGCCCGGTCGAACACCAATTCGCCGACATACGGGAGATCACCGAGGTCGCCGCCGAAGCCCGGCGGCAAGACCTCGCCTCCTAACCGGCCAACCCCCGCCGGAGGGCTTTCCCCGCCCCCGAACCGGCGGCAACTGCTATGGAAAATATCGCAACCGGAACCGTCATCATCTTGATAGCCGCAGGATTCATCATCCTGGTGTTTATCATTTTGCGCGTGGTGCCCCGGCTGCGTCCCTCCAAATCCCTCAACGCTCCCCTGGCAGGCTCCCCCTTCGCCAACCTTCCCATCCCCGCCCACCAGCACGCCACCCTGCTCATCCAGCCGGGCGGACGAGTCATCTACGCCAACCCCCAGGCCAACGAAATGTTCCGCACCCCCGAGGACGAACACCCCAACCTGGAACGCCTGGCCCGAGGGGCGCGCCCCTCCGACACCTTCCTGGGCCTCTGCGTCAAGCCCGGCCAGGCCAGCTTCACCGTTTTCGGCGTTCAGGTAGAAGGCGCCTCCTACCTCATCCCCCATGAAGAGGGACAGGTCATCCTGGTGACGGTGCGGCTGCCCCAAGAAAAAGAAACTACCCAGCCCGCCGCCAGCGCGCTCTCCGGGAATACGATGGACATCCTGGCCGAGATGAGCCAGGCCATGATCGCCAGCCTCGATCTGGAAGCCACCCTCCAGACCATTCTGGAAAGTGTTG
>CBDUUP010000223.1:0-7635 GCA_965370435.1 uncultured Anaerolineales bacterium
ACCGTTACGCCTGGTTCTGGGTAAATCTTCAAATATGAGGGTACCGGATCATTGGGAGGGGGTAATTTCCCAAAGGTGAAAGGCTGCGCAGAATCAATCCATAAGGCGGTCGCAATAACCAAAGCGACGCCCAGTAAACCCAGGAGAGGAGACCACGATTCGAGGTTCTTCATTCTGTTCAGAGCCAATTCGTAAATATATTTAGCTACCAATCACAAAAGCAATCCCGTCAAGGCGTGAATTCAGGTTCAACGCTCTCTTGGGCGGGGATCAGGTATAAATAAAAGTCGCGGCCATCCACGTCTGAATCAATTAAACTCAGGACGCCTTCAGGGTAAAGCTCCTGCAGGAGAGCCAGGGTTTGGAAGTCTTCGATCTTGAAGATGAAGAGCTTGGCGCGGGGGTCCTCCAGGGTGGCGGCCAACTGGTCGGGCCAGATGGCGTAATCCCGGATGGGGACGCCGGCGTTGATGCCTACCAGCCGGGTGTCCACCCAATGGGGGAAGGGGATCACCCAGGCGCTGTCCTCCTCGCCCACCGAGTCGGCGAAGCCGCGGATCACCCCTCCGATCTCGGAGGTATTCCAGACATATTTCCGGAACTGATTGTAATACTGGTCGAAGACCAGGTTGTAGTTCTGGGCCGAGGAAAAGGCCAGGAGCAGAACCGCCAGCCCCCCGGCCAGCCATTTGCCCCAGCGGCGGGCGATCTTGGCCTCGATCCCGGCGAGCAATCCATCCAGGCTGATGGCGACGATGACGAAAACCGGCACCAAAGCCCCAGCAGTTCGGTTGAGGGAAGGATTCTCATCGGGAAAGGCCAGGGAAAGGACGGATGACATTAACAGCAGCGGAATCGACGCCAGCAAGGCAATATCCACCCAATTCCGGCGCCGGAGATAACGCCAGAGCAGGGTCACCACACCCAGGAAGAACAAGGCCGCCGAGACCACGTCCAAAGCCGGGCGGGTGGGGACCGAATGCACATTGATATATCCATTATTCCAAAAGAACATGGTGGAGGCGTCCCAGAGGTTATCGAAGAAAATGACGACGGGATTGCCGGGATAATCGGTCTCCAGAGTGCCGATGCGGGTCCTGGTGCGGTAGGTACATAAATTCCAGTTACTCCAGTTATCAGATGGATCGAGGCAGAAGCGCGCCAAGGGCAAGAAAACGAGCAAGGAGATCAATGCCAGCACCATCAATCCCAGAACCGCCTGGGAGCGAACTTTGTTGGTCTGGCGGTGCAGCAAATATATCCCTACAATAAACACCACCGCGATAGGCACAAAGCGGAAGGAACTATAACCGTGCAGCCCCAGCCCCAGGAATATGCCGGAGAGGATGAAATCGTTGCGGTTCGACCGGCGCAGGCCGCGAAACAGGAAATACAAGGCCGGCGCGGCGAAGAATGGATACAGGGTGAAGCGCAGGGCCACCCGGGAGATCACGTTGGGCCAGTAGGCGATCCCGACCATGAACATCGCCAGCAATCCCACCCGCCGGTTGGCGACCTCCTTGCCCAGGAGGTAAATGAACGGGATGGTGAACAACCCGGCCAGCGCGGTGCCCAGTTTGAGAGTGAGGAACGACAGGCCGGTGTTGAATATCTTCGCCATCGCCGCGGTGAGGTACATCTGGAAAGCCTCCCGGCCGGTGTTGCGGGGGAAGAAAATGCTGTACTGCCCGTTGAGCACGTCGGACACATCGAGCAGTTTTTCAGCGTGGTCGCTGAACATATCCGGCGGGACCTGGTCCAGTTGGTACAAACGGAAGAAGGCCGCCGCCCCAAACGCCGCCAGGACCAGCAATACCCAGGGGGAGATCGAGAATTTCCAATTGGGGCGAGGGATGAGGCGACGCAGCCGCCACCTCCAGGATTCGGCCTCTGGATCGGGCAGCCAGAAAGCGTACACCAGGAAGGCTATCCCCACGAGCCACAAGGTCAGGTTGGCAAAATTGAAGCGATTATTACCGAAGAGCCAATACGCCAGCCCTACCAACGGAAGGCCGATGAGAATGCCAATCAGCCGCACGGTGAGCGGGTCTTTGCGGGGTTCGGTTTCCGGGGCCGGGGCGGCTTTCCACTCCCCGCTGATAACCGACCAGACCAACATGCCCGCGGCCCACAAATATAATAATATACCGGCGGTAGGAGAACCGTCGGGTGTTTTTATGGCTGCTTCCAACGCAGTCTGGGCCACCAGGGCCAGCAGCAGGGTAGCCAAGGCTCGCCAGGGCCAGGTGACCGGGCGACCAATAGAGTCGGCCTCCGGTGCGGGTTCTAAAAAAGAGGGTAATTCTTCAGGTAATTCTTCGTCAACCTCGGCAACTGTCTCCAGGATGGGAATCTCTGGGGCGGGGCCGCGCCAGAACATCAACCGGGCTTTGAGGTAATCCAGGAGGCTGGGTTCTTCGCCCTCGGCGTAAATGATAGGTTCAGGGGGAGGTTCAGATTCAGGTTCAGGCTCGGGCTCGGGTTCTGGTTCAGGCTCCGGTTCGGGTTCTGGAGGCGCTTTACTCTTCTTCGTCGCTTTCACAGGTTCAACCACTGCCGGTTGTTCCAGTGGGGAATATTCGGCTGCCTCCTCCCTATCATAAGGATCAGTATCCCGCAGCGACGCCAACCACTTCCCTATCCCGCCCAAACGGTCTGCCAACAGGGCCAACCCGGCGATGGCGATGTAGATCAAAAAGTTCATCGGGGGCGGCTCAAAGGGGGCTTCGTTGCGTGCTCGCGAGATGATCCCTCCCGCGATGAACAGACAAACCACCACCACGACCCCACGGATGATGGCCCAGAGGCGGGTCAGGCCAGGTTTTTGAGGTTCGCCTGGAAGATTAGGGTGTTCGTTTTCGTTAGAAGTCATAGACATAGGCTGTTCAAATAACTAACAAGGGATTGTATCACCCCCGCGCTCAGGGGGCAACCGTGTACAAAGTGACCCAGGTCTTCCACTCGCTATCCGAAGTGAGAGTCTGGAGTTCGCCATTAGGGTAGGTCTGTTGGATGTACTCTAATTCATTGATCCGCTCCGGCATAATGACGAAGACCGCCCCCCGCCCCTCGGGGATGGTGTCGGCGGGTATGGGGCCGGTCAAAAGCTCCATCAGGTCAACGCCGTCGGCGTCCTGGACCAGGAAGGGAATGGTGGAGAAACCAAAATACATCCAGGGCGCGCCCACAAAGACAATGCGGTATTCGGGGCTGTGTTCGTTCAGGTATGGGACGATCATCGTAGCCAACTCGCCGCGGGGGCTGCCGTAGATGCGCCTGGGGGTGAACTTCACAAAATAGGTTTGCAAACTGATGAAGCCAAAAACCAGCACACTCAACCCCAGGAGCATATCCTTCATCCTCACCCCCAGGAAAGTATTCTGCGATAACGCCGGGAAGGCTTCCTTCAACAACTGGAACAGTTTCTCCAGGGCCAGGGCGATGAAGAAGCAGGTCGGCACCGTCAGGGTCACCAAGCGCATGCTTGAAGGCGGGCTTTCGGTCAACATGCCGCCCAGGATAACGCCGCTCCACCACCAGAGGACCATGGGGAGAAGCCCTCTATCCACGATGGCCCTCAAGCTGGCGTATCCCAGGCCCAGCAGGAACAGGATGCCAAAGAGCGGGTCGAGCAGCGGCTGGCGCAGCCCGTACCAGATGGTGCGGTCGGGATAGAAGTTGAAGGCCAGGGTAGCCCGGCGGAACTGGTCCCAGAGGATCTCGATCATGGATGCGCCGCGGATCTCCACTTCCCGCTCCAGCCAGCCGCTCTGGAAGATGCCCACCTGGTTGATGCGGGCGTTGAAGTCATCGGTATGGCGGTAAGCGAACTGAAGCATGGGCGCGGCCACGACCAGAAACGCGCCCAGGGCAATCAGCGCGCCCCGGCTATGCTCCCTCCAAAACTGGATTGGCGCACGAATGATTTCATAGAGCAACACCGCGGCCACCAGGATAATGGTCAGACGGCCGCCGGTGTAGAAATACAGCCCTCCGGCGCATACCGCGCCGGTTAGCGCCCAATCGCGGGGATTTTTCCGCTCCAGGGCGCGATATAGGAAGAAAAAGGCCAGGGTGACGAAGAAGGGGTCGGAGGCCTGGACGGAACCCAGCCGCGAATAATGAATATGAAAATGATAAACCGCCAGGAGCGCGGCGGTCAACAAGCCCAGACGGGGTCCCTTGAGCCGGGCCACGGTCAAATAAGCCAACACCACCGTCAGCGCACCAACTATGGTCCAGGGCAGGCGCATCGCCAGGACGGTCGGCCCCAGCAGGCGGATAAAGATGCTGTTGAAAAAGAAACTCATGGTGGGGACCGCGAACCAGCCGGTCGAGAAAGGATTGCCTATCTCCCCACTCATCACCCGCAGGGTTTCCTTCCCCTGGGAGGCTTCGTCGCCGCTGAAGGTATAAGGGATGGATTCCACATTCCAGAAGCGCAGCCCCCAGGCGACCAAGGCCAGCAGGATCACCGCTGCCATCAGCCACCGGTTGGCCTGCCACCAGGCCCGCCAATCCCGGCCAGGGGCGGGTGAAACGGGCCCCACGGCTAAAAAGTAGGCGCTAATGGCAACGACCCAGGCAAAAAAGATTCCGCCGTAATTGGCTTCCCGGGGCATTTGGGGCAACTGCCGCAAGGCGTAACCGGTAAGCATAACGGCGACCAGCAGCGCAGCCCAGCGGAAATTCCGCCTGGGGCTATCCAGGCTGAGGATGGCGGGATCGAGCGATGGGGTTTCAGGTTGGCCGGAGGAGGGCGATTCCACCTCGGGTTCTGGCGGTAAATCTTCGCCTGGAATCTCCTCCGAGCTGCCGCGCCGGAAGGGCAGCAGGTTCCTCAGATAATCCAGGAGACTGGGTTCTTTCTGTTCATCCATATCTTCGCAATCAGGTCCTTTCTAAATTCCCTGGTACCTGGTTATGATACTGTATACCTCCTTAACCTGCAAGTCTGGAAAGGGATTGATTCAGGACAATCGCAAAGTCGTCTATGGCGCATGAAAATCATGCGTAGCTTCAGGTGGGCAAGTGGCAGGTGGCAAGTGGAAGGGTGCATTTCAGTTTGGGGGTGAGTTTGGAGCGACACAGCGACTGAAGTCGCGCCAACAACTACGAAGTCCGCCCTTCGGCGGACTAAAATAGCTTTTAGTCGGCAAAGGCCGACTTAGTAAATGTTTGTGCGACTTCAGTCGCTAAATACCCCCCAAAACTGAAATACACCCGTTGCAAGCAGCAAGTTGCAAATTGCAGGAGGCAGGTTATGATTATTTATTGGCGCAATTGAAACACATATGCGCTCCTTTGAAACTTTGAAGATTTAGGGAAGGGTGAGTTTGTTGGCGCGCGCCGGGCGCAGCAGAGAGATCATTCAGTCCGTTGGGTGAGGTAAAAGGTATAGGCCCCATCCTCACATTCGGGCGGTTCATCGTAATATGGCTGCACGTATTTCCGGGTCAGGGCCAGGTTCCAGCGGGTGGGAGAGAGTATCCAGCGTCCGAATAGCGCACGGCTCACCCAGGAGGGCAGGCCAAAGTAGTGGCCCCATTCCAAGACCCGCAGCGCGCCGGGGGAGAAGTAATGCCACCAGCGTTGGACTGTAAATCCAGCGTTCTCCAGGCGTTCCACCCACACCTCCGGCGAGTCGGTGTGCTCGTGGCGGGAGATACGGTTGAAGAAATCCCGGTAGGCCTGGGCCAATGGGCGCAGCCGCAGCGCATCCAAGAAACGGGCCACGGAGAGATTCTGGGTGAAATTGTGGCTGGGGACACAGAAAACGAACCGCCCGCCGGGTTTCAGTACCCGAGCCAATTCCACCAAGACGTCGTCAACCTGGGGAATGTGCTCCAGCACCGAATTGCTGACCGCGCTGGCAAAGTGATCATCCGGGAAGGGCATTTTCCCGCCGTCGGCCAGGGTGAGCAGATCATAAGCGCCCCGCCCCGCCGCCTCCCGGAGCGGCCCTTCCCAGGGGTCGAGGCCCACTTCGAGGGGACGGTCAAAGGTTAATGCGGCGAAATGTCCATCCCCGCAGCCCAGGTCCAGGGTGGGCGCGGGCAATTCGACGTCGTCGTAGACCCGGGCTTCCACGGCTCGCAGCAGGGCGCGGAAGTATGGCAGGCCGCGCAGGTGCAGCCAGAGGTGGTCTTTGGAGGATTGCGGATTGCGGGTTTCGGATTGCATGGTGCTGTTTATGAGTTGCAGGTGGCAAGTTGCAAGTGGCAAGTTGCAGGTGGCAAGTTGCAGATTGCGGATTACCTACCGGGCCACATTGTGTTGAGGTAGATTTCTCCGTTGATTAGCCTGTTTCCTTGTTTACTTGTTCCGTATTTACCTGTTTCCGTGTTTACCTGTTTACCTTCCCCCTTCCCCCTACCCACCCAATTCCTTCTGCAAATCCTCCCACAACGCCACAAAAGCCTCCGCGGTAGTGTTGGGATTGAAGGTATGGGTGATTCCGGGAGGGTCTCCCTGATAGTTGGCGGGGTTATCCAGGATTTTGAGGATGGCTTCCGCCAGGGCGGAGGAATCGCCGATGGGGACCACTTCTCCCATGCCGGTCATCGTCACCGGCTGGCGCACGCCGGGCAGGTTGGAGGCCACCGCGGGGACGCCGTTCATCATGGCTTCGATCTGGACGAAGCCGAAGGTCTCGGTGGAGTTCAGGCTGGGCACCACGACCATATCCAGGTTGGGATAAAAGGCCGCCATTTGCGCCAGGGTGAGGTTGCCCAGGAACTTCCAGCGTCCCTGGTCTTCGTATTCCCGAATGGTGGGGTAGAGCTTCTCGAAATAGGCCTCCTCGCCCATCACGTTTTGATAGGTTCCGGCGAAGAGAACGGTGGTCTGGGGATATTTCTCGATCACCGAGGGCAAAGCCTCCAGCAGAATCTCCACGCCCTTCTCGGAGGCCAAACGGGTCGCCATGCCGATCACCGGGCGGCGTCCCTCGGGGTTATGCGCGGCGGCGAAGCTGGCGACGGTCTCTGGGCTGGCTTTGGGCAGGTCCACCGGCGGGGTGATGACCTGCACTTTGTCGGCAAAACGGGTCAGGTAGGGCGAGTGGCTGGCAAAGTCCTCCGTGTAGGCGGCAATGCGATGGGTGAACATCCCGGCCAGATTGTTCATCAGGTGCACGACTTGATTGACGATCCGGTTGAACAGGCTGGGGGCCATATCCAGGTCGCAGTGGTAGGTGATGACGGTCGGTTTGCGCAGCAAGCGCCCCCGGAAGGCCACCCCGGCGGCGTCGAACTGGGGCAGATGCAGGTGGATGACGTCGTGTTCCAGGGCCAGCTTCCAGGCCAGGAATCCGAAGGTGGGCATGATGACGCCCTTGCTGACCCGGAACATCACCGGAACCCGAACAATGCGGACGCCCTCCTGGACCTCTTCTCTGGGTGTGGAGGGATCGAAATGAGAGGTCAACACGGTGACCTGGTGTCCCTGGCGAACCAGGGCCTGGGCCAGACGTTCAGCGTAGATGGTCAACCCGCTGGTGTGCGGGCGGTAGTAGGTGAGGACGGAGAGAATGCGCATGGGGGGTTAGTTAGGTAGTCTAGTAGTTAGATAGTTAGATAGTCTTAGGACTTACGCACTTCAGAAACCTTGCGAAGGTTTTTGGAAATTATGACT
>CBDUUP010000224.1:0-7556 GCA_965370435.1 uncultured Anaerolineales bacterium
GCGGACGCTTTGGGTGAGGGTGGGCGCGGCTGAATTTACATATTAGTCTTTTGGTTTTGGTTTGCGCTGGTTGATCTCGTCGTAGTTGAAGGTGAACTGGACTTCTTCGAAGCCCAGGGGGTAATCCTTGCGCAGGGGATGTCCCTCCCAATCGTGGGGCATCAGCAGGCGGCGCAGGTCGGAGTGGCCTTCAAAAGTCACCCCGAACATATCGAATAGCTCACGCTCGTACCAGTTGGCGTTGGGATACACGCCTTCGACAGTGGACAGGCTGGGTTCATCGCCATCCAATGGGACGCGGAGGGTTAATCGGATATTGTGTTCCAGGGAGGCGAATTGGTAGACCAGGTGGAAGCGGGAGGACTCCTGCGGCCAATAGTCCACCGCGGTCAGGTCGGCCAGCATCTCAAAGCCGAATTCGTCCCGCAAGGCGAGGCATATCTCGGCGATCTGGCCGGGAGCTGCCATCAGGCGCACCTGACCGTGAGAGTCACTCTTCTCAGCCCCGAAACGGTCTTCTAAGGCTTGAACGGCTGTTTGTAATGGGTCAGGCATCATATTTTCCAGGTCAAAACGCTATCGCAGAGGTCCTCAAGATATATTTTTTTCTTCATGTCTTTGTGTCTTCGTGGTGAATCAGTATTTCTCTATTCAAAAACAACCGCTTACCCCCAATCCTTGAGCGTCTCGCGGTACACTTTCTCATGCAGGGTCATCACGCCGTGGATCAGGGCCTCCGGGCGCGGCGGGCAGCCCGCCACGTATACATCCACGGGGACCACCTCGTCCACCCCTTGCACGATGGCGTAGTTGTTGAAGACGCCTCCGCAAGAGGCGCAGTCTCCCATAGCGATCACCCATTTGGGGTCGGGCATCTGGTCGTATAAACGGCGCAGCACGGGGGCCATCTTGCGAGAGACTCGCCCGGCCACGATCATCAGGTCGGATTGGCGGGGGCTGGGACGCATCAACTCCATCCCGAAGCGGCTCATGTCATAATCGGAGGCCTGCGCCGCCATCATTTCGATTGCGCAACAGGCCAGGCCGAACAGCATCGGCCACATGGAGCGCACCCGCCCCCAGTTCACCACTTTGTCCAGCGTGGTGGTCACGATCCCCATATTGCCCAGCTTCTGTTCTAATCCCATTCCAAGGCTCCTTTCTTCCACGCATAGGCGTAGCCTACCAATAAAATAACGATAAAGATGAACATCTCGATGAGACCAAAGATTTCCAACTGCTTGAAGACCACCGCCCAGGGCAGAAAGAAGACCACCTCAATATCGAAGAGGATAAACAACACCGCAACCAGGTAGAACTTAACCGGGATGCGGCGGGTGCCGGGGCCGATGGGCGTCATGCCCGACTCGTAGGGGGCCGACTTGCGTTCGGTCGGGCGGCGGGGGCCAATCAACGTCCCCAGAGCAATAACCATAATAGCCAGGAGTATGGCGAGAACCAGCAGGACGGCGATGGGCAAATAAGCGGTTATCATGGGCGGGCTTCTATAATTTACTGGCTGCTAAAATTTTAATAAGTTTATCACAAGGAGCTTAAGGTGTCAATTTTTACAAAGCTCCCCTAAATTATACCATAAAAAGTGAAATATTTCACGAGTTTCGGCTGTCTCTGATTTTATTTCAGTTTGGGCGCGATACAGCGACTGAAGTCAGGCGACTAAAGTCGCACCAACAGATGGGATGTCCGCCCTTCGGCGGACTGAGCGACCCTCATCCCCGGCCCTTCTCCCTGGAAGGGAGAAGGGAGCAAAACTTCTGGAGCGCGGTTCGCTGGGGGTCAGGGGAGGAGGCGGTGGACTGATGGTCTTTGACGATTGATTTGGGTAATCGGAAAGCTCTAACCTTGAGAATACCCTGGACTGTCACTCCGAGCGGGGCGACCGAAGACCGACTTTGTAAAGGTTGCGGCGATTCTAGTCGCTAAACATCCCCAAGCTGAATTGCCCTCTTACAGCACTAAAGCTTCCTGTTTAATGAAGTAGAATGGCAAGCCCTCCACCGGCGGGAAGACCAGGGGCGCGTTCTGGGTGGTGAAGGTGGAAACGACATTTTTGCCATTGTTACCGCAGGCATTCTTCACTTTTTGCCTGACATGAATCGTGTAGACTGTTGCATAATCCAGGGCAGCGTTTGGATCGATGGTTGCTATTTTGGTGGCCGGGTTATAAACAAAGCTAGCCGCGACCCTTTTATTCCCGTCCAATAACCTCACGCTGTTCCCGGTGATGGAAGCATCCTGCATCGGCTGGTTGAAGAAGACCCTGACGTTAGTGGTCACATTTACGCTTGTAGCTTGGTCACTGGGATCAAAGCTTATCACGTAACCCATAATTGGATCGGGAGGCTCACATGATAACGGCGTGTCCGTCGGGGTGTTGGTTTTCGTGTAGGTGGGGGTATAGGTCGGCGTCTTGGTGAGGGTATGGGTCTGGGTGGGCGTTAGCGTGTAAGCGGGCAAGAGCGTCGCCGTACTCGTCGGGGTCAGCGATGGGGTGTAGGTCTGTGTCGGGTTACGGGTGGGAGTAAGAGTGACGGAGGGCGTGAGGGTGGCGGAGGGCGGAGGGCTGGGGGTCTGTGTCTCCGAGGGCATGACCATCGCGGTGGAAGTCTCGGTTACTTCTGAACCAGGCGTGACTTTGGGCGTGCGGGTTGCGAACGGGGTGGGCGAATGGGGATAGGGGGTCACCGTCGGCACGGGAGATAACAGGCCGCTCTCTAGATCGGTCAGGCGAATCTCAACGTCAACCGCTTCCGGCTCCAGGTCCCGGATGACATCCTCGATCAGGGCGACATCTACCGGCTGCATCAACATAGGATTATCATCCGCCTTGTAATTAGCGTTGTCCACCGCTTGCAAGGCAATGGGAATATGCCCCTCTGAGGGAGATAGAGTTGTATTTAACAGCCAGGGAAACGAACACAAACCGGCGACCAACAGGATCAAGAGCAGGGTGACGGCCCGCGCCCATCCAAGGTTAGCGCTTGATACCTGAGGTTCCGTTCGCGCAGTCATTTTATTACCATTACCAGTCGAATAACGTCAATAATCCTTACAAATCAATCAAGTTCTTTTCTTCCAGGAGCTTGAAAAACACATCCACGATCGCAGGGTCAAAATGGGTCCCGCTCCCCTCCCGGATCTGATTGAGGGCCTTCTCATCAGTCCAGGCATCCCGGTAGGGACGCTCCGATATCAGCGCGTCCCACACGTCCATCACCGCGAAGATACGTGCCGCCAGGGGAATCTCCTCTCCCTTGAGGCCCTGGGGGTAGCCCTCGCCATCCCATCGCTCATGATGACAGTAGGGAATGTCCACCGCGGGCAGCAGGTAAGGGATAGGGGCGATCATATCTCTGGCAAAGGCAGGATGCTGGCGCATGATCTTCCATTCCTTTTTAGTCAGCTTTTTGGGTTTAAGCAAGATCCCATCAGGGATGCCCATCTTGCCGATGTCGTGCAAGATGGCGCCCCGCCGGAGGTGGACGAGTTCTTCTTCACTGATCCCCACCTCCTGGGCCAACCATAGGGTCAGTTCGGTCACCCGCTGGGTATGGCGTTCAGTCTCATTATCGCGCAGTTCCAGGGCTTTGGCCCATCCTTCGATAGTACTGTCGTAAGCGTTGAGCAATTCATCTTGCGACTCGGACAAGGCCGAAACCATCCGGTTGAAGGATTGGGCCAGGGTGGCGATCTCGTCACTGCCGCGGTAGTCCACCTGGACGTCCAAATTGCCACCGGCGACCTCGGTCGAAGCGCCCACCAGCCTGGAAAGCGGGAGGGTGATGGTGTTGGCGAGATACCTCCCCACCAGAATGACCAACAAGAACCCCACCGCAACCAGCAGATAGATGACATTCCGGGTGACCTGGTTGGCGCGCACTAAAAAAGTATGCGGGAGAGCCGTGCCGAGGATGCCTTCCTCGCTGTCGTTGCGCAGTTCCAGCAATCCCAGCATCTCCCGATAGGAGATATTGACCACGCTCAAGTTATGCGAAAATCCCTCGTCCGGAGTATTGACGACATTGGACACTATTTCCTGGTCCAGGGCAGGGTCTTCTAAATAAGTGGTCGCCAGGGGGCGGCCCTCGAAGTTATACAAGGTGACTTGGGCCAGGGTGGCCTGTCTTATTCCCTGCACAAAGGTGAGCAAGGATTCCCCTACCAGCACGATCCCTACCAAGTTGTCATCCTCATCGTAGAGCGGCCCGGCCACGTAAATGAAATCTCCCCAGGAGGCCTGGACGATACCAGAATACTTGTCGCCAGTTGAATCGTTCTCTTGTTGGAGGACGTTCTGGACAAAGGTCCATTTCTCCAGTTCGTCATTGCCCCGGGAGAAGTAATATTCTTCCAGATTGCCGCCGGTCTTGTGGTGCAAGGAGATCACTGCAATGCCGTCAAGGCCCAATATCTCCACGGCTTCTTGGCCGTCGTTAGCTGCGACGGGCAAAACCATCTCGTGCAAGCGTTCAGCGTCATTTTCAAGGACGGCCTCGACCATCCCCTGGGTATACATCAACTGGCGCAGGGTTTCTAAAAGGCGGTTCTCCTCCCGCACCACCCATTCGGAGGCCAGTTTCCCGGTCTCGATCAACTGGTTGGTGAAACGCTCCTCGCTGGTATCAAACACGATGCGGGTTACCACGTAAGCTGCGCCCAAGGCGATCAAGATCACCAGAATAATGTAAGGCAAGGTGATCTTGAGGCCTATCGGCATCTTCACTTTAAGTGAACGCTTCGTGAATCTTTCCCGTAGATTGACCATAGGATACGTTTACTTCGAAATTTTAAAACAATTCACCACAGAGACACAGAGACCACAGAGTTTTTTTGTTTTTCTCTGCGTACTCTGTGTCTCTGTGGTGATATTATTAAATTTAACATAATTTCTATCTACCCATCGCGTAAAGCCTGTACAGCATCCAAAGTGGCCCGGGTCACGCCCAGCAGGTGATCGTAAGGGATGGGCGGCGGGCCGCCGGATGAAATGGCAGCGATGTAGGATTCCCACACGGCGCGATGACCTTTGTCTTGGTGGAAGCGAGCGCGCTGGACTCGTCTACGCCCATTGTACACCATTTCCAGCGAACGGAAATCATCCAACACGGCCACTTTTCCACCGCAGAAGATCTCCACCCGCTCTTTGGGAAAACTCTTGTCGCCGTTTGCCAGGTAGCTGACCGTGCCCAACGAGCCGTCCGGGAAGGTGAAGGTGAGGACCACATTGTCCTCCCGGTAGGTTCCTCCATCAGGCAAACCTCGGGCGGTGACCGAAACCGGCGGCTCGCCCACCAGGAAGGTCAAGAAGTCCACAAAATGGCATCCCTCCCCGATGATGCGCCCGCCGCCCTGGGCCGGATCGTGCAGCCAGTGATCGGGCGGGAGGGGGCCGGCGTTCACCCGGTAATGAGCCGCCAGCGGTTCCCGGCGTCCTTCCAAGAAGCGGCGCAATCTGATCGCCAGCGGCGCGAACCGCCGGTTGAAGCCCACCGTCAACAAGGACTCGCTCTCTTGATTCGCCTTAGCGACAGCGGCGGCGACAGCGTCCAATTCATCCCTGTTCAAGGCCAACGGCTTCTCGCAGAAAACGTGCTTTCCTTCTTTCAACGCGGCCACGACCAGCGGCGCGTGCAGGTCGTGACGGGTGAGGATCGCCACCGTATTGACGCTTGGGTCGGCGATGATCTTGGTGGTGTCGCTGGTGGCGTACCCAAATCCGAAACGCTGGGCGGCGTGTTGAGCGCTCAGCCCTGAAGCCGAGGCCACGCCCACCAGTTCGACTCCCTTCACCTTGCGCAAAGCAGGCAGCATGACGGCAGTGGCGAAATTGCCCGCTCCTAAAACACCCAACTTTATAGCGTTGAACGTTGAACGTTTAAACGTTGAACGTTGAACCGTGCGGTCTTTCGAATCAACCGCGATGGTTTTAGATGCAGGATAAGTAATTAATACGCCGACGAAAGGTTCGTTTTTTTTGCCGGTGATGAGGTCGTAGGCGTCTGGGGCTGTGTCAATGGGGAAACGGTGGGTGATGAGGGGGGTTACGTCCAGTCGGTCCTGAGCCAGTAAGTCTACAAAGGCTTCCAGGTTGCGGCCCTCCGTCCAGCGGACGTAGCCCGCCGGATAGTCCTGCCCGCCTTCTTCGTAAGCGGGGTCGTAGCGGCCCGGGCCGTAGGAGCGGGAGACCAGGAAGGTCAGCTCTTTTTCGAAGTACGGCCTGCGGGGGATATCCAACCCAACCGCGCCCAGGGAGACCACCGTCGCCCGGTCGCGGGCGATGACGGCGGCCAGTTCCACCGGGTCATTGGATTCGGCGGCGGCGCATATCAACACCGCGTCGCAGCCGCGGCCGCGGCTGAAGGCTTGAGCGGCCTCCTCGGCTCCCTCTCGAAGGACAGCCTCCACACCCATCTCCTCCGCCAACGCCACTCTTTCGGGATCCAAATCTATGCCCAGAACCTGACATCCGGCCGCGCGGGCGATCCCGGCGGTGAGGGCGCCCAGCAAGCCCAATCCCACAACCGCCACCCGCGATCCCACCTGGACTTCCGCCAGACGGAAGCCGTGCAGCGCGATAGCGCCCAGTGTGGTGAAAGCGGCAGATTCGAAGTTTACGTTATCCGGCAAAGGGGCCATCAAGTTTCGGGGAATTACGGCGTATTCGGCGTGGACGGCATACCCGCCCCCCGCGCAGGCTACCCGGTCCCCCACCTTGAACCCATCCAGCCCCTCCCCTACCTCGACAATGGTCCCTGCCGAGGAATACCCCAGCGGCGTGGGCTGGTCGAGGCGGTTGAAAGCAGCCCCCACCGCGTTCAGCAGCCCTTCCCGGCGAGCCTTGTCAATCACCTGGCGCGCCAGATCAGGCCGCGAACGGGCCTTGCCCACCAGCGATTTCTGGGCGAATTCCACCGTGGTGCGCTCGGTCCCCGCCGAGACCAGGGAAGCCGCGGTGCGCACCAGTGCCATCCCCGCTCTGGGCGAAGGGACCGGCGTCTCCACAACTTCGGTCTCCCCGCTGCGCATGTTCTGCATGAGTTGTTTCATATAGTGAGATTATAGCGCGGAAAAAACGAATCTAGCAAAGGAAAACGGAAAAGTCCCACCAATCTAATGTTTATTCGATTACATTACCACTTTCATCAATGAAAATTGAAATGCGGAATACCTCCTTTGTTCTACCCCAAACACGACCCCTACCTTGATAGTATTTCTCTAAAATTCCTTTCTTTTTTAATGCGATTTCCCAAGAAAAATATGGATGCTTGAAGAAAGACAATACAATAAATGTAATTTCATTGGTTTCACCCGGCTTTAAAAATTTACTAGCATCAAACTCTCCAAATTGCTCAACTCGATTGCTGTACGTTCCAAAAACAGGAATCCTATTTACTAAAACCAAACCAACATCGTCCGGCTCAAATTTAATGATCCAAGTTTCCTCTGGATAACCAGTGGTCTCGGCTGGAATGTCAATTTCCTCTAACGTGCCATCAGGGAAGATTTGAAACCTTTGTATGTTTATGGAGTAACTG
>CBDUUP010000225.1:0-7525 GCA_965370435.1 uncultured Anaerolineales bacterium
CCCCAGTCGCTACGCTAAGAGGCCCGTCAATGGGTTATGGCGTGTTCAGCCTACCTGCGCTAACCATGATTGGAGAGCCTTACACCGCGAATTTTGAAGTCATCCAATCCTATGGATACCTGAACCAGTATGATCTCCAGCGTACAATTATACAAATCCGAAATGACCGAGACGAAACCCTCATGATCCGTAATATGCATATGAATTATTACGATGCGGATGGGAAAAAGATACTCGATTCGCAAAGCATCAGCGACCTCGGCCCAGTCCCGGCTAATTCGTTGTATATATTTGCTATTCAAGGGCATCCAGATGTACATGAATGGGCTGAGATTATAATGGAAGCCGATTGTATTTCTGTCGATATCCCAGAAGTAATTACTGAGTTTGCCGCCCACTCGCTGGAGGGAACCGCGGAAAAGGGAGTATTCAGAATGTCGGGCCGGATCACCAACCTTAGCGAAACTCTAATAGAGATGTTGGAAATCCAGGCTGTATTATTCGATTCTGAGGGGGCTTTCATTGGGTTTGGATCTTTTTATTCGTGGGCCGTCTCGTTTAACCCTCTCAGTCCCGGCGGGATGATATCCTTTGAACTGGTCGGCTATTATGACCACGAAAGCGTGATTGACAGCTACGAATTATTCATGTTTGGATATTGATAGACCGCCATAATCTGGGAAAGGAATATTTACATGTACCTCAAGAAAACCACCCTCGCCCTCCTGCTGCTGTTCATCTCAGTCGGCTGCGCCTCGCCATCAAAAACTGAACCAGCGCCACCCAGCCCCACGCCGACCTTCCTGGAGTTCACCACGCCCATTCCCTCCCCCACGCCCACCTCATTCCGCACGCCTTTCATCACTCCAGAAAGTACACTCAGGCTCCCGTCAGGTGATGGCAGCGAATTCATACCGGCTTTTACGGAGGATGGACTTACTTTCACAACCAACTTTGATGTAATCCAAGCCGCTGAATTCGTGGATCGTTCAGGCGACCAGCGAACAATTATCCTGATCCGAAATGACCGGGACGATAACATCATGATCCGCGAAATGAGTCTGGAATATATTTCTAAAGACCGACAAACGATCGTTACAACAAATGGCTTCAGCGCATACGGCCCTGTTCCGGCTGATTCGTTGTATGTTTTTGAATACGAAGGCTATGTGACTTCAATGGAATGGTCTGAGATTAACGTTGAGGCAGAGTGTACTACGCTCACTTCAGAATTATTTACCGAGTTTGTCGCCCACTCGGTGGTAGGAGGCGCGGAGGAGGGAGGATTCTTAATAACAGGCCGTATTACCAATCTCAATGATGAACTGGTGGAATTTGTTGAAATTCGGGCTGCGTTTTACAACTCTGCGGGAGTCCTCATCGGATACGGATCGTATAAATCGTGGAACTTCTCTTATCGCCCAGTCGGACCCGGCGGGACCATCTCCTTTGCCATATTCGGAGAGTACGACCCCAATAGCGTGATCGACAGCTACGAATTATTCATGTATGGCTATTGATAGCCGCGCAGTAGGTCTGTGCCCCCCGTAACAGTCTATCCTCCCTGATGACCGAGACCCGCCTCGCGGGCCTTGATGACCGCCTCGCTGCGGGTGGCAACCTGTAGTTTGCCAAATAGGTTGGACACCTGGCTGTAACCGCGGACTGAGAATAATCCTCACGCGAAAAGACCAGACCCTAAGGATTATACGACCTCCGGGCGTCTGAAACCCTTAGGGTCTTTTTGTTTCGCGACTAGGCTATTGGCTCCCATCCGGGAGCGGGGCTCCTGGCACAGGCGGGGGGAGATTGACGCAGCCCGGCGGACTGTGAACGCCCGCAAACGATCCCGCGCCTCCAGAGAAAGCAAAAGTGCCCGATATATTTCGCCCGGTCAATGTGCCGGTGTAAGTTATGGCGGGGTACATAAAAGTGAACACCCCTCCTGACAAGTTCCAAGCGCCCCAACTTCCGGTATGATCTACGAAAGTGCGATCCTTATATAGCGTCCACTGGGTGTAACTGCACGTGTATCCATCAGAACAAAACACTAAACACACTGGAGCAGGCCACAGGCCGCCGCCTTGCGGGTCCGGTTTTTCCATGAAAGCCGGGGTGACCGTGGCAGTAGCGAGCAAAAATACAATCAACGCTGCACATACTCCGTACTTCTTCCGAGTCGACATATCATTCTCCTTGTCAAACTAGTTGGTAAATGGAATGTTGTCTCTATAGTACGGCATTTGAAACAGCAAGTCAATGACCATTCTTTAATTGGATTCTCTCAAATAGAAAACCGCAGCCCAAGAAGCGCTCCTGGGCTGCGGTTGTGTTTATGAATTTACGCGACGAGGCTACTGGCTTCCATCCGGCGCCGGGACTCCAAATTCGGGCGCGGGAGAGACGCCGTCACAACCGCCGGGGCTGTGTACCCCCACAAACGTTCCTCCTCCAGTATTATAGCCAACAACGGCTCGCCCGGTCACATCGCCGTTGTAAGTTTGACCGGCGACGCCATATTCAATAGATAACACCCCGCCTGATAAGGACCAAGTCCCTGATCTTGCCAAATTATCGGTGAAAGTGCGATCCTTGTTGAGGTTCCACTGGCCGTAATCACACCCTACTCCGATGTTACAAATCAAAAAGCACACCGGGGCCGGCCAGGGGCCGCCGCCTAGCGGGTCTGGCTTTTCCATGAAAGCCGGGGTGACCGTGGTGGTCGCGAGCAGGAACACGAGCAGGGCGATACTGACTATGTACTTCTTCCGAGTTGGCATTACATTCTCCTTATCAAAATAGTTGGTAAATGGATTGCTGTCTCAATAATACGGCATTTGAAACGGCGAGTCAATAACCTCTTTTTGATAGGGCGCAATCAAAAAAATGCAGCCCAGGAGCTCTCCTGGGCTGCGGTTTGGTTTCTGGATTTACGCGACTAGATTATCAGCTTCCGTCTGGGGACGGCATTCCTAATTCGGGCGCGGGGACGACGTTAAAGCAGCCAAGCGGGTTGTATACTGCCGAAAACGCTCCTGCTGGGTCCCCAACTCTCGGACCCCCCACGGCTCGCCCGTTTACGGGGCCAGAGTATGTTGTGCCGGAACCCTCGTAAACGACCGTGAACACGCCCCCGGATAAATCCCAAGTGCCGGTTAAGTCCCAATTATCTATGAAGGTGCCAAACTGATATATATCCCACTGGGCATGAACACATTGGAACCCATCAATGCAATACAAAAAACACACCGATTTGGGCCAGGCGCCACCGCCGGCTAGCGGTTCTGGCTTTTCCATGAAAGCCGGTGAGGCCGCGGTGGCCGCCAGCAGGATCACAAGCAAAGTTATACTAATGAAATATTTCTTCCAAGTTGACATGTATTTTCTCCAGATTATATTAGGGTTTTATGATATATATTACCCCAATAGTAAAGTACTATGTCAATATAGTCAATATCTATCCTCTGTTCGGATGCATTTTTAGGCCGCGGATCTGCCAGTCGGGAGGCGGTCGGGGGCCGGTGACCAGGCCATTGTTAGGCTATTCTGCAACAAGCGGGTAAATAGCAACAGCCCAAGAGAATTCCTGGGCTGCTGAGAGGTAAAATATTTCGTGCGAGAAAGTTAATGGCTTCCGTTTGGGGAAGGGAAGCCAAATTCAGGCGCGGGAGAGACGCCATTACAGCCAAGCGGGCTGTGCACCCCCGTAAATGTTCCAGCGCCATTGATATCGCCAACCACGCCTCGCCCGGTAACTGTGCCGGCGTAGGTTGTGCCACCGCTATAGATGACAGTGAACGCGCCGCCCGATAAGCTCCAAGTTCCCGTATTGGCCCAATTATCGGTGAAGGTCTTATTCTTATTCAGATTCCATTGGGCGTAATTACATCCTATGTCAGCGCCGCATGACAAAAAACACACCGGTTTGGGCCAATTACTGCCGCCTAGCGGATCGGGATTCTCCATGAAGGCCGGAGTGACCGTGGCGGCCGCGAGCAGGAACACGAGCAGGGCGATACTGACGATGTACTTCTTCCGAGTTGGCATTACTTTCTCCTTATCCTAATAGTGAATGAAAGACTTTCTCAATAGTACAGCATTATAAGATTCGAGTCAATAATCTTTCTCTGGCGGGGGCGAAGAGTGTAATGGATGCCGGGGCGAATATTGATTACGCCTATACACCGCTGATTTTGCGTATATAATCTGGGAAAGGATATTTACAATGGACATCAAAAAAATCACCCTCGCTCTCCTGCTGCTTTTCGTCTCCGTCGGCTGCGCCTCGCCATCCACATCCGCGACCCCCAGCCCCGCGCCAACCCTCCTGATGTTCACCACCCCCATCCCCTCCGCCACAACCACGCCCTCCCCAACGCCCATTCCCTCCCCCACGCCCACCTACTTTCGCACCCCTTTCATAACCCTGGATGTTATGCAATTTTACCCATCCTCAGAGGGTGAGAGCTTCCAGCCGGAATACTCCACCGTTGGGCAGCCATTCACCGCGAACTTTGAAGTCATCCAGGCCGCCGGGTACCTGGATCGATATGGCCTCCAGCGGACCATAATTCAAATCCGCAACGACCGGGATGACAGCCTAATGATCTCCAGGATGAACCTGAATTTTTACAATGCAGGCGGAGAGGTAATTTCCACCCAAGAATATGGCAGCCAACTCGGCCCAATCCCGGCCGATTCGTTGTTCCTGCTAGAGATAGAGGGCGGTATGCCGATATGGTCGGAGTTAATCATTGAGGCGGAGTGCATGGCTATCAGCGTCACAGAATTCATTGAAACGCTTGAAGCCCACACTGTGTCTGGGTCTGCCTTCGGAGGGTTCTTCACATTTGTAGGCCGGGTCGCCAACCTAAGCGAGACACGGATAGATATATTAGAGGTCAGGGCAGTATTATACAATTCTGAGGGGGGGCTGATCGGGTTTGGGGCCTACACTTCGTTGGACTTTTCTTACCGCCCGCTCGGCCCCGGCGGGACGATGTCCTTTGGCATGCACGGCGAGTACGACCCCAACAGCGAGATCGACAGCTACGAGTTATTCATGTATGGATATTGATAGACCCCGCGGGGGGGCGTCCAGCACGCTTTACTTCCATGTTGATGGAAATATCCAGCAGCCCAAGAAAACTCCTGGGCTGCTGCTGGGTTGATGAATGGGTGCGATGAGTTTATTGGCTTCCGTCGGGGAACGGAGATCCTAATTCGGGCGCGGTGATACCAGAGCAGCCCGCCGGGCTTAATACTCCCGAAAACGCTCCCTCATCCGTAGAGTAAGTTTGAGATCCAGCTACGGCTCGCCCGGTCACTGCGCCGGAGTAAGCTGAGCCGCCGTCATAGGTTAACGTGAACGCACTCCCCGATAAGTTCCAAGTACCCGTACTCAGGTTATTGTCTGAGAATGTGCGATTCTTATTGAGGTCCCACTGGCCGTAAAAACATTGAAATCCATCCCAACAAAACAGAAAACACACCGATTTGGGCCAACCGCCGCCGCCCAGCGGATCTGGCTTTTCCATGAAGGCGGGCGTGGCCGCCGCGACGGCGATCAACAAAACCAGCAGAGCGGCGCTGCCTAAGAACTTCTTCCGCGTAGACATTACATTCTCCTTTTCAAGGTAATGGGCATCGAAAGTACGATCAGGTTATTGGCTTCCATCAGGGGATGGGAAACCGAATTCGGGAGCGGGAGGGACGCCAGAACAGCCCGCCGGGCTGTATACGCCCGAAAACGCTCCTGATCCTAATCCATAGAAAGAGCCTGCTGTGGCTCGCCCGGTCACCGGCCCGGAGTATGTTCTACTGGTGTAGACCAAAGTAAACACACCTCCTGATAAGCTCCAATCACCCTCGGAGAGGTAATTATCTACGAAGGTTCCATCTTTAGATAGGTTCCACTGGGCGTAAGTGCATGTCCCCGCATCAGGACAAAACAAAAAACACACTGACTTGGGCCAACCGCCGCCACCTAATGGATCTGGCTTTTCCATGAAGGCGGGCGAGACCGTAGTGGCCGCGAGCAGGAACACCAGCAGCGCGATACTAATTGCGTACTTCTTTCGATTTGACATTGCTTTCTCCTTATAAATAATAATGGGGGGCAAATGTGCGAAAAGGTTATTGGCTTCCGTCTAGAGACGGGAATCCTGGTTCGGGCAGGATGATACCATTGCAGCCCGCCGGACTGTATACGCCCGAAAACGCTCCTGTAGGCGCTGGGTGACTAATAATCCCAGCTACGGCTCGCCCGGTAACTGGGCCGGAGTAAATTGGGCTACCGCCGTCATATGTTATCGTGAACACTCCACTTGATAAGTTCCAAGTGCCGAAAGTGGCCTCACTATCTACGAAGGTGCCATTCTTACTCAGGGTCCACTGGGCGTAATAACAGAAGTCTCCATCCCAACAATATAAAGCACACACTGCTTTGGGCCAACCGCCGCCGCCGCCCAGCGGATCTGGTTTTTCCATGAAGGCGGGCGATACCGTAGTGGCCGCGAGCAGGAACACAAGCAGCGCGACACTCACTGTGTACTTTTTCCGAATCGACATGACTTTCTCCTTTTCAAACTAGTGGGTAAAAGATGTACAATTATTATATAGTACGGTATTTCACACATAGAGTCAATGGCCTAAATTTGGCTGGGCGAAATATAGGTTGGGTTGAATGGTGGGATGTATGCTGGCGGCGATGATTTACTGCGTCGGGGCGGGTCTGAGACCCTCGCCTAGGCGGTCTTGTGCTCTTTTTCACTTTTGTCAATATCTTTACAAACTTGTTCGTAAGCAATAATACCCTTGATTTCGTAGAACAAATGTGCTATAGTGGGATTACTTCAAATTGGGTCCATTTATTTCTCAAGGAGGTACAAAGTGAAACCAAACCCCATGTACGAGGCCGCTATGGCCTACGCCGAGCTGGGCTGGCGCACCCTGCTGGTGAAGCCCAAGACCAAGCTGCCCTTTTTCTCGGCCTGGAACCGCAAGGCCACCACCAATCCCAAGGAGATCAAGCTCTGGTGGTCGAAGTGGGCGGGCTACAATATCGGCATTTTGACCGGAAGCGAGGTGGAGCCGGGACGATATCTGGTGGCGGTGGATATTGACCCCGGCAATGGCGGAGAGTTGAGCCTGGAGTTTTTGGAGGAGGAGCACGGCCCGCTCCCCGACACGGTGGTGTGCCACACCGGGGGCGGAGGGAGGCATTATTATTTCACCTCCGCCAGGCCGCTGCCCAACCGGACGGGGCTGCTGCCGGGGATCGACATCCGGGGGGAGGGCGGGTTTGTGGTGGCCCCGCCCTCGGTGCATAAGAACGGGTCGCTTTACGCCTGGGAGTTGAGCAGCCTGCCGGGGGAGACAGCGGTGGCGGAGATTCCGGGGTGGCTGGAGGAGGGGATTGTGGAGAAGTCTTTGACCCTCGCCTCTGCCCTTTCGGAGGCGCCTCCGGTAGTAGGGGAGCAGCGCGCTGCTCCCCATAGGCATCAAGTTAAGAGATGACAAAAGA
>CBDUUP010000226.1:0-7502 GCA_965370435.1 uncultured Anaerolineales bacterium
TCCAGGTCGTCGCCGTGACCAATCCGTTGCTCATGGGGTATTCCCTCATGGCGACTATTGGAGTTAAGACGAACGTCAACCGGCTCGAAGAGATCGCCGCCGAGATCGCCGCTTTTGATGAGGTAGTATATCTTGTCTTGGTAGCCGGAAGTTACGACCTGCTGGTGGAGGTGGTATGCCATGATAACGACCATCTCTTGAAATTCCTCACCGAAAAACTCCACGCCGTTGAGGGGGTTCGGGACACTGAAACCTACATCTTCCTTCGTATCGCCAAAGAGGTTTACACATGGGCTGGCAGAAAGCGCAACGGCTGAAAGTTATGAGCGTCAAAAGTCTCCTACCCTCTCCAAGCTGTGATCGAATCGGAGGTTAATCCAATGGACAAAATGTTCATAAACGGTCAGTTCACCTCTGGGCATGCCAAGGAAACCATCTCCATCATCAACCCGGCCACCGAAGAAATCCTGGCCGAAACGCCGCGAGGCACAGAGAAAGACGCGGTTGAGGCCGTAGAGGCTGCCAAAGCCGCTTTTGACCCCTGGCGGCGAATGCCGGTTTACGAACGGGTGGAGGCGCTGCACCAGATCGCAACCAAAATCCGCCAACACCACGACGAACTGGTGGAACTGCTCACCAAAGAGGAAGGGAAACCAATCCCCGAAAACGATGAAGAGCTTTGGTGGGTTGAGGAAGTCTTCGACTATTACGCCGAGTTGGCCCGCCACGACCGGGGCCGGGTGATCCCGCCAGGCGATCCTGACCAATTCAATTTCATCATCAAAGAACCCTACGGCGTAGTGGCCTGCATCGTCCCCTGGAATTACCCCCTTATGCTGTTGTCCTGGAAGATGGCTCCAGCGCTGGCGGCAGGGAATACGGTGGTGATCAAACCTTCAGAATACACCCCGCTTTCCACTTTACGTCTGATCGAGGCGGCCTGCGACCACCTCCCCCCCGGGGTAGTGAATGTGATAACCGGATATGGATCGGAGGTTGGAGAACCCCTGGTCACCCACCCCGACGTGCCCGTCATCGCCTTCACTGGCTCGCTGGCTACCGGGCAAAGAATATCCTCCCTGGCCGCGCCCATGATAAAGAAACTCCACCTGGAACTGGGCGGCAAGGATTCGATGGTGATCGCCCCGGACGCGCCCCGCGAGCTGGCCGTCAAGAGCCTGGCCTACGCGGCGCTGCTCAACACCGGACAGGTATGCACCAGCACAGAACGGGTCTACGTCCAGCAGGACCAATACGACGAATTCGCCAAAGATTTGGCCGAGTTCGTCTCCAGCCTACGGCTGGGCAACGGCCTGGATTCGGACACCGACATCGGCCCCATGCTGCGAAACCATTTCCGGGAGAACGTCGAAGCCCACATCGAGGATGCCGTGACAGCGGGGGCGACCCTGCTCTACGGCGGAAAACGGCCCCAGCATTTGCCCACCGGATTCTTCCTCGAGCCTGCCGTATTGACCAACGTCAACCATGATATGAAGATCATGAAAGATGAGACCTTCGGCCCCACCATCCCCTTGATGCCCTACAAAGATTTTGATGAAGCCATCCAACTGGTCAACGACAGCCAGTATGGGCTGGGGGCCAGCCTGGTGAGTCACGATGCCCGGTTGGTCAAGAAATTTTTCGAGGAGGTGCAAGCCGGAACCATTTGGATCAACGACCCCTTGACCGATAATTTCGCCGGGCCGTTTGGGGGGATGAAGATGAGCGGAATCGGGCGCGAACTGGGGCAGGAAGGCATTGACGAATACTGGCAATCCAAACACGTCCATTGGGATATAAAAGGGGAGATCAAGGATTTTTGGTACCCCTATTGACACGAAGACGAACTTATTCACTGAGAGATAACTCTATCAGGAAAAAAATCAAACCACAAAAGGACCACTAATGCCAATTCCAAAAAACATTCTTTACCTCACCGAAGCGGACATGCAAAAGACACTGACCGTCGCAGAAGCCGTAGACCTGGCTGACAAGGGCATCCAGGCTGACGCCGCCGGTAATGTTGCCGGAAGCAAATTTTATATGGATGTCGGCAAAGAGGGCTTCATCAAACCTTTCTCAGGTTACATTGACGGGGAGGAATATGCCTTCGTCAAGACCTTCAGCTACTTCCCCAGCCTCCCAGACCGCTATGGGATCCCCACCACTTCTTCAATGGTCATCCTCTTCGATTCGGAGACCGGTCTTCCGGCTTGCGTCATGGAGGCCGGTTGGGTGACGGGATTGAAGACCGCCGCTTCAACGGCAGTGACCACTGCCTCCCTCGCTCGTCCAGCATCAGATACCGTCACCATCTTCGGCGCGGGGACTCTGGGACGCCAACACCTGCGCGCGGTCGCCTGCCGATTCAAGATCAAGCAGGCGTATTTTATTGACATCCGGCCCGAGGCAGCCCAAGCCTGCGCCGCCGAACTGGAGGCCGAGTTGGGCTTCCCGGTGGAGGCAGTCCTGCTGGAGGAGAGAGAGCGGGTGGTTCGCCTCTCCGATATTCTCTTCACAGTCACCACCGGCGACCAGCCTCTGATAGAACGAGAATGGCTGAAACCGGGCGCTTTCGTGGCCCGGCTCGGCTCGTACCAGGAAGTGGCTCTGGAGGTCATCACCGAGGCCGATAAGGTCGTGGTGGACTCTTGGCATTACGTCAGCCCTCGCATCCCGGAGATCATCCAACTGAAAGAGGAAGGGCGGTTCAATCGCGAGAGCGTCCACGCCGAATGGCCTGACATCGTTGGAGGCCGAGCGCCGGGACGGGAAACTGACGAGGAGGTCATCGTCTACATCGCCCTGGGAATCTGGGGCGAGTACGCCGCCATCCTGCCCGAGGCTTATCGCCAGGCTTTGGCGAAGGGTCTGGGGCAAATTTTGCCCGTTTCCCATGGCCCGCAATGAATCGAGAGAAACCCTAAGGGTCTCAAACGACCGCAGGTCGTCAGACCCTTAGGGTTTAGTATTCTAAGCCGCCCTTATATGGGCGAGATAACAAAACATATTGGAGGATCACATGCGAGTTTTAGTTCTTGGGGGCGCGGGGGCGGTCTGCCAAGAGACCACCCGCGACCTGGCTCAATTCAGCAAGTTCGATGAGATCATTGTGGCCGATTACAATTTGGAGGCGGCGACCGAGTTGGTTGAATCCATCGGCGACCCGCGTCTGAAGGCCATCCACTTCGATGCCGAAGATTACGACTCCATGCTGGAGTTGTTCCCCGGCAACGACGTTGTTCTCAACGGCCTGCCCTGGAAATATGACCTGGCGGTGACCAAAGCCTGCGCCGAGGTGGGCGTGAGCGGGTTGGACGTATCCACAGAGGAAGACCAGTGGAGTTACGACGCCACCAACAAAGAGAAAGACACCGTCTTCATCCCCGGCGTTGGAGCTACGCCTGGCATCACTAACGTGATGGCCCGACGGGCCGCAGACCAGATGGACGAGGTGGACGATATCCAGATCTATTTCGCCGCTTTCCGCTGTCCGGCCCCGGCCCCCGGCCTGCTCATCACCTTCCTCTGGGAGTTCCACCCCACCACCGAAGGGCGGGTCTATTACGAGAATGGCGAATTCATCTGGGTCGGCGCTTTTGAAGGCTTGAAGATGATGAACTTCCCCGGCCCCATCGGCGAGCATGAGGTCTGCTACATCCCCCACCCGGAGACCCGCACCATGCCCAAGAGTCTGGGGGCCAAGGCCGTCTCAGTGCGGGGCTGCTTCCCTCCCCATGCCATGCGGCTGGGCAAGGCCATGCTGGAATCAGGCCTGTACAGTGAAGCGCCCATCACCATCCATGGCAAAGAGACCACCTCCCTGGAAATGATGCACGAAATCCTGCTCCAAATTCCAGAGAGCAAGGAAACCCCGCTCTGGGCTTACGGCTTGGTGGTGGAAGTCTACGGCAAGAAAGACGGGAAGAACATCAAGATCAAGCTCTGGAACCGGCATCCCTCCATGGAGGACTGGGGCGGCAAGGCGGCTTACTACAAGAATATCGCCATCCCCTTGAGCATCGGCGCAGAGATGATCGCCAGGGGCGATGTCACCGAGAGAGGCGTGATCCCGCCGGAGACGGCTCTCGATCCCGACATTTTCTTCGCCGAACTGCGCAAACGCGGTATCACGATCAGTGAAAAGATCGTGCGGCAGAATGAAATAACCGGCGAATAATATATTCATTAAACTATGATAAAGGAGTCAACAATGGGCTTACAAGGCGAAAAAACCAAAGCAATATTTCAAAAGGCCAAGAAGGTCATCCCTCACGGCGTGAATTCCAACTTCCGCTATTGGGGGGACGATGACACCCTGGTCGCCGAGCGAGGGGAAGGCGCTTACATGTGGGACACCGATGGCAAGAAGTACATTGACTACCGGCTGGGCTTCGGCCCCATCATCCTCGGCCACGGGCATCCCGAAGTGACGAAACGAGTTCAAGAGGCCATAGAGGGCGGCACGACCTTTGCCTGGACCACCCCCCTGGAAATCAGCGTCTGCGAACGGCTGACCCGGATGTGCAATGTGGACAAAGTTCGCCTGACCAACACCGGCACCGAGGCCACCATGCACGCCTTGCGCATCGCCCGCGCCCACACCGGGCGGGAGAAGTACATCAAGTTCGAGGGCCAATACCACGGCCAGGCGGACTACTTCATGTACAGCACGGCCTCTTCAAATCTGGGGGCGATGGGATCAAAGCGCAACCCCATCGACGCGCCCACCACCTCGGGTATCCCCAAGGCCATCAACCAATACGTCATCAACCTGCCCTTCAACGATCTGGAACGGCTGGAAGAGATCATCGAAGCTAAGTGGCATGACCTGGCTGCCATCTTCATCGAGCCGATCATGGGCAATTGCGCCAGCATCATGCCCAAAGAGGGATTCCACCAGAAAATACGAGAGCTTTGCGACAAATACGGTATCATGATGGTCTTCGATGAGGTCAAGACCGGATTCCGCATGGCCAACGGCGGCGCCCAGGAATACTTCAACATACAGGCTGATCTGGTCACCTACGCCAAATCCATGGGCAACGGATTCCCCGTGGCCGCAATCGCCGGGAAGGAAAAGGTCATGATGACCGTCCAACCCGGAGGCATGGCCCACGGCGGCACCTACTCTGGCAACGTGGTCGCTGCTGCGGCGGCGGATGCCACCCTCGAAATCCTGGAAAACGAGCCGGTCATCGAGACGATCAACAAACGCGGCCAGGCATTGATGGATGGCATTGATGAAATCCTGACCGAGGCCGATATCCCCCACGTGGTCACCGGCGTCCCCTCTATGTTTGGCCTCTTCTTGGGCAGCGACAAAGAACCCCAAGATTTCCGCGAATACCTGGCCGGCGATGGCGAACTATACGAAACCATCAGCATGGAAATCATCAGGAACGGCGTGATGCCGGACGCGGACGGGCGCGAACCTTGGTTCCTGTGCTACGCCCTCAGTGAAGAAGACGTGGCGAAATCCTTGAGCGTCTTCAACGACGCAGTGAAGGTCGCCAAAAAATAAGGTTATCGTTAAGGGCGGCGGCGTTACCCAACGTTGTCCGCCCTTTCGGATATAATCAATTCGATTCTCTACTAATCTCTGGAGGTTCCCATGCCAAACGGATACCACGGCAAGATACTGCACGTTCATTTGAACGACCTATCCCTGGAAGTTGAAACACCCTCCGAGGAATTTTACCGCACCTACATGGGCGGCAGCGCGCTGGGAGTGTATTACTTGCTGAAGAACACCCCGGCAGGCGCGGATGCCCTGGGGCCGGAGAATACCCTGGTGTTGGCGCTCAGCGTGCTGACCGGCGCGCCGATCTCCGGCCAAAGCCGGATGACCTCTGTTGCCAAATCGCCTCTCACCGATGCGGTGGGCGACGCCCAAAGCGGCGGATTCTTCCCCGCGGAGATGAAGTTCTCCGGGTATGACGCTATCGTCATCCACGGAAAGGCTGAAAAGCCGGTTTACTTGTGGATCAAAGATGGAGAGGCTGAACTGCGCCCGGCAGACCACCTCTGGGGCAAAACCACCGGCGAAGTGGAAGACCTCCTCCAGGAGGAGCTAGAGGACAAAAAAATCCAGATCTGTCAGACCGGGTTGGGGGGCGAAAACGGCGTGCGTTACGCCGCTCTCATCAACATGGCCAACCGGGCCAACGGGCGCACCGGCATGGGCGCGGTCATGGGCAGCAAGAACCTCAAGGCCGTGGTGGTGCGCGGTAAAATGCGCCCCTCCCTGGCCGATTCCAAAGGGCTGAACGAATTGTCCCGTTGGGGAGCCAAGGAATTCCCCGAATCGGACGTGTACGGTCTGGGGCTATTGGGAACGGCTGAAATCGTCGGCTACCAAAACGAAGTAGGCGGTTTGCCCACCCGAAACTGGGACAGCGGGACCTTTGAGGGCTGGGAAGCCATTGACGGCAAGACCATGGCCAATACCATCCTCAAAAAGCGCGACACCTGCTACGCATGCACGGTGCGCTGCAAACGGGTTGTGGAAGTCACCGAAGGCCCTTACAAAGTAGATCCCCGCTACGGCGGCCCGGAGTATGAAACCCTGGCTACCTTCGGCTCCTACTGCGGGATTGATAACCTGGAGGCGATATCTTACGCCAACCAATTGTGCAACATGTACGGTCTGGATACCATTTCCTGTGGGGCGACCATCGCCTGGGCGATGGATTGCTTTGAGCAAGGATTGCTCACCACCGAAGATACCGGCGGCATCGAATTACGCTACGGAGATGCGGACGCCATTATAAAGATGGTGGAGATGATCGCCCGGCGGGAGGGATTTGGGGACCTTCTGGCCGAGGGTTCGGCTCGCGCGGCGGAGCGCATCGGACGGGGCACTGAAGACCTGGTCGTGACGGCCAAGAAACAAGAGTTGCCCGCCCATATGCCCCAGGTCAAACCATCGGTGGGCTTGATCTACGCGCTCAATCCCTTCGGCGCGGACCACCAATCCCACGAGCATGACGGCTCCTATGCCGACTACCCAGAGCGGATGGCAACTATCGGCCTCACCGATTCCGAAGCCGCCGAGGGACTCAACGAGGCCAAAGTGCGCTACGCCTTGACCGTCCAATTCCTTTACTCGGCAATGGATACGGTCAACGTGTGCCAATTCGTGTATGGCTCTGCCTGGCAGCTCTACGGGGCTGACCAACTGGTCGAGATGATGCAGAAGATCACCGGTTGGGAGGTGGACGTGGAGGAAGTACTGCGGGCCGGAGAACGGCGGCTCAACCTGATGCGGGCTTTCAACGCCCGGGAGGGGTTTGGCCGAGAGGAAGATAAACTTCCCAAGAAGATGTACAAGGCTCTCCAGGGCGGGGCCAGCGACGGCGTAAAACTGTCGGAGGCGGAACTCGAAACCGCCAAGGATATATATTATCAGATGGCCGGATGGGACGGCACAACCGGCGTCCCAACCCGTGAAAAACTTGAAAGCCTGGACCTAGGCTGGGTCGCCGACATGCTGGAGG
>CBDUUP010000227.1:0-7502 GCA_965370435.1 uncultured Anaerolineales bacterium
GCGGCTTATTCCGCTCAAATACTTGCTTGCCCATGTACTTCTCTCCTTAAATCTAATTCTCGAATAATATTCTGTAATGAGAGCCCTCAATGGGATTTGAACCCATGACCTCATTCTTACCAAGAATGTGCTCTACCGACTGAGCTATGAGGGCTTTCCTTGCCTGACAACGTCGTCTGCGCTGGTTGGCAGCATACGGAAATTGCCATCAGGTGGGCGGAGACGGATTCGAACCGCCGAAGTCGTGCGACAGCTGATTTACAGTCAGCTCCCTTTGGCCACTTGGGTATCCGCCCGGATACAGAAGCCTGGCCTCTCATTATTTCCGTTGCCGGTTTGAGAGCTGGGCTGAATGTACAGCCCGGCTCGCCAACCATCAACGGAAGCCGACGATGGGAATTGAACCCATAACCTGCCGCTTACAAAACGGCTGCTCTGCCGATTGAGCTACGTCGGCGAAAAATGTTAAAGAACGCCTCATTATAAGGCGGAGGGCATTATACCAGACGCCCTGTCCAACGGCAAGGTTTAGCCCTGCCAAAGGTTTGGATTAAAAAAGAGGTGCGTCTGCACCAAGACGGGAGTCTATCAGGATTCGGGGGAATCGTCAATGGGGAAATTGGGAAAACTTGGGGGAAGTATACAGGTAAACAGGGAAACAGGTACACTAAGGAAACAAGGGAAAGGGTAATTAGGGATTGGGCAAAAAGGAATTAAGATTATCGATTATTTCATTTTCTCAAACCCCCGCGCCTGCCAGGCCATATACAGCGCGACAGAGCCAGCCGCCGCGGCGTTGAGAGAAGCGATCTGGCCGCGCATGGGCAGGGCCAGGAGCAAGTCGCAGGATTCGCGCACCAGGCGGCGCATCCCCTCCCCCTCGCTGCCGACCACCAGCGCCAGCGCGCCGTCCAGCCGGACTTTATCAGGCGGTTGGGCCTCAGAGCCTCCCTCCAGGCCCACCACCCAAACGTCATTTTGCTTGAGTATCTCTATGGTCTGGGCCAGGTTGGCCTGCCCGACCAGCAGGTGTTCGCTGGCCCCGGAGGAGGCGCTCACCACAGCCGGGGTCACAGTGGCAGTGTGGCGCAGGGGAAGCAAAACGCCGTGTACGCCCACCGACTCGGCCGTGCGCAGCAGAGTCCCCAGGTTCTGGGGGTCTTTCAAGGTGTCCAGGATGAGCAGAAAAGGCGGCTCCTCCCGGCGGACGGCCAGTTCCAGCATGGCGGTCAGTTCCCGGTATGGATACCGATTGACCTGGAGCGCAACGCCCTGATGGCCCTGGCTCAGTTGATCCAGACGTTCGCGGGGGACTCGTTCCACAGACAAATTTTTCTGACCACAGAGACGCAGTATCTCGGCCAGACGCCCCTTATCCTGCGCGCCTTGCGCAGCTTGCAGCCCAAAGAAATGCCGCCGCCCCGCCCGAAGAGTCTCGTAAACTGGGTTGCGTCCGTACAGCCATTCTTTCATAAATTATTCTACCGGCCGGGCGAAGATCATGCGCCCCGCCGCAGTTTGCAGCACCTTGGTCACCTCGACCTGAGTTTCGCTCCCCTGGTGCTCCACCCCGCCCTCCACCACCACCATAGTGCCATCGTCCAGGTATCCAACGCCCTGGCCAGCTTCGCGGCCCTCCTGGATGATGCGGATGGACAGTTCCTCTCCGGGCAAAAAGACCGCCTTGACGGCATTGGCCAACTCATTGATGTTCAGGATCGTCACCCCCTGCAATTCGGCCACCCGGTTGAGGTTGAAATCGTTGGTCATCACCGGCGCCCGCAGTTGGCGGGCCAGGATGATCAGTTTGTCGTCCACCTGGCGAGAGCCTTCAACGTCAATGTCGCTGATGCGCACCGGAATCTCAGAGTCCTTCTGGAGTTGGCTCAACACTTCCAGGCCCCGCCGTCCCCGCTGGCGGCGAAGGTTATCGGCCGAATCGGCTATGTATTGCAGTTCGTTGAGGACAAATCGGGGAATCAACAATTCGCCAGCCAGAAATCCCGTCCGGGCCACGTCCGAGATGCGCCCGTCAATGATGACGCTGGTGTCCAGCAAGATAGTGCGCCCCGAACTGCCCGGTGAATCCAGAGGGCTGTCCGGCGAGCGTCCTGACAGATTTCGCAGCACCGCGAAGATGTCATTCTGGCGCATGACGAAGACCGCAACGCCTAGATAACTAAAGAACATCGCGCTGATGAAAGGCAATACCTGACCAAAAGGTTCAGGCAGCGAGGAGAGCATAAAAGACAACAAGGCTGCGATTATCAGCCCGACGATCAATCCCGCTAAGGCCGCAAACAACGTCTGGGCTGAAACCTGCCCTAGCATTTGGCGAATATACAGCACCGGTCGGTTGGTGATATATGGGGTGAGAACCAAACCGGCCAACATCCCTAACAATCCCAAAATAACGGCATAGAGTTGAGTCTCTTCTCCCACCGCGGTCCCAAATTGCCCTCCCCCCCAGACGCCAAAGGAACCAAAAACGATCATGCCAATGATCCGAAAAATAAATTCCGCGCTCATGATAATAAACTCCTGCAATAAAATAATGGATGAAAATAAAACAGCGCAGATGATCTGCGCTCGTCTGTTGGGCGTTCTATGAAAAAGTAACCTGCCCCGTCCCGGCCTTTTGGGTGTTCCAGCTTCTTTTGAGTGGCAATAAAAGACGCCTATAAGTGCAACTTCACCCCGAATTGGCCGGGGTATCCAGACAAGCAATAAATGAAGTTTTACACGCCCATGATAGCACGGCAATAAGGTAGAGTCAATGCTTTAGTATTTGGATATCCTTACCCCGTACTAACTTTTCGCCACTGAAAAAGGGGTGGATTGAAAATTAACTGACAGCCCAGAGAATGAGGGGTGAGCGAATACAACTCACTCAAACTTGATCCTCAAGCCAACAATTTTAATAAGCTGGGCTGTTTCTGTGAAAATAAACTCAAATTCGGCTATAATGACCTCCGACCGCGTGGTTTTGGTCTCGCAGCCAGGTTCACGAATCATCCCATAGGAGTCCTACCACCCATGAAAACGTCAAATTGCCCAGCGTGCAGCGCCCCTCTTCATCCTCAGGCCGAAAGCTGTGAATATTGCGGACAGTACATTCAAAGACAAGCTCAGCCCGGTCAGCCGCCCGCCGAAACTTCGTCAGACGATGACTGGGAACCCGTCGAAGAAGATGGCCTCCGGCTGCCCGCCTGGACGCAGGGGATATCCGACGAAGGCTGGGCCAACGGAAGCTACGATCTCAAGGAGTATCCTACTTTGCATCTGGCCGAGGCGAATTGGATCCTGGAAAACATGCCCATTCCGCCCCAGGGGATAGACCCCAGCATTTACTGCCAGCCTGCGTTGGGCTTCGGAGAACGGAACATCTCACGCAACCCGGATGGCAGTTATTTTCTCTGGCCGGAAGACCGGTTCTGCACGCTGGAAGAGGCCAAGCAGGTGATTCAAGGCTTCTACCCCACCGGCGGTTAATTATCCTCCTAAACCCTGAGTATCATAACGCCCCAGGATGCGCCAGGCCAGTTCGTTGACCCGGGCCAGGGTTTCCGGCTGCAAGCGGTCGGCGGTATCGGTCAAGCGGTGCCATTCCGGCGGCAGAGGCGAATCCTCCCGCGCGGCGAGCAAACAGACCCCCTTGAGACCATTTTCCCAGAGGACTCCCATCTCGGTGAACCCGCCCGAGGCCCGCGCCGCGGCGGGACGCAAATCGAAATCTTTTCCGGCCTCCAACACAAATTCCTCCACATCTTTAGCAATCCTGGTCGTCCGCATCATCCCTTCGGTCTGAATATAGATCAGCCGCTCCCCGATACCGACCATCTCGAAATTCAGGAACAAGGCATCCGCCAATTTCTCGCCGTACTCGGCGATAAAGGCCTGAATACCCTCACAGCCCGACTCCTCGCATCCGGTGAAAGCCAGCCAGACCTCGGTGTTTTGGAGAGAATCCTCTCGCAGCCTCTCGGCCAGGGCCAACAAGGAACCGATCGCGGAGGCGTTGTCATTGGCCCCGGGGGAGAATGGGGCGGTATCGGCGATAACGCCGGTCAGCCAGGCGATGAAGTGCAGAGCGGCCAGACCCACACCCAGCCAGCCCAACAACGGCAGGTTGACGATCACCGAAAGCGCGTAGAGCAGCGGCGCGGCCAGCGCTCCATACAAAGCAACCGGCTGCAAGAGAGCGAAGATGATTAACGTCAGGTCGTGGGCGAACCAGAACACCGCCCGGTGGCTGTCCAGGTGGCCGATAAGGACCACCCGGCGGAGAACTTCCCCGCTCGGAGGCAGCGCTGCGATCACGTTCTGGCTGGGGCCGTGAGGTAAATACCGTCCCAGGGGATAGGGGCGGAAGGTGAACTTGCGCCACAATAGATAGTAGCTGAAGCCAAAAGCAAGCGCAGAAACCAGGAGAGCCGGCCAGGTTCCCATCGGGATTCGCAGCATCCAAAAAGCCAAATGGCCGAAGATGGCAAAGCCGAAAGCCAGAGCCAGGAAAAACCAGAGCGAGCGCAGCCCGGTGAAGGGCTGGGTGCGCAGGTCTTTGATGCCCAATTCGGCCAGTCTAACTTTCACCGTCTCGGCGGCCTGGGCTTCGGCCCGGGTGGCCGAGCCGCGTCCAAAAGAGAGTTTGGTGATGGTTTGGGCGTGTTCCAAGGCTCGCCGCCCCCAGGCGAGGTTTATTTCGGGGTTTTTAGGTGAGGTCATGGTGAAGATATTGTACTTGAAGGTGGAGAGGCGAACAAGGAAAAAGGGAAACAGGTATACAAGGAAACAAGGAGGGGCTTGGATTACGAAGGAGCCGGCCTCCGGTCGGGCGAAAGGTTTTCAGATTCGGCAGTTTCGCGTAGTATGTCGGTTTCAGGATGAAATAATCGGGATGCAAATCTTGTATGCGCGTCTCCTCCCTTTTCTCACATCCCTGATTTGCCACTTGCGATCTGCAACTTGCAACCTGCAACTTGCACACTTGTCACTTGCACACTTGTCACTTGCACACTTGCACACCTGCAAACTTGCTTCCTACGGCCCCACCAAGGTCAAGTCTCCCCAGGTGGTAGGGTCGGTCAAGGCGCGGGTGGAAACGTTGGAGATCATGCTCTGCTGGACGTTCGTCGAAGAGTTGTCGTTGTCAGAGACCGAGAAGGCAAAGCCGAAGTGCTGCCCCGTAGAGGGGCTGACGCCAAAGATGCTCCAGGGGATGGCGACCTCGATCTGGTAGCCCTGGCCGGTGGGCAGCACGCCGATGTCCACCTGGCCGCGCGGCCCGGCCAACCCAGCCGGATACCAGAGGTAAGCCTCCGGGCTTTTGGAGCCGACCAGCGAACCGGGCGACATCCCTAATTGGTAGTCATCCCCCGTCAGGCCGCGGTAATAGAAATCGGCCGAGACCAGGGTGTCAAGCAATATTTCAATGCTGTCCCCCCGGTACAAGTAAGCGCCGGTCGCATTCTGGACAAACTTGCTATCCTTGACCCGCACGCCCAAATAGAGGTTGTCGTTATCCCATCCCACCATCACCGTGGCGTAGAGATCGCTCTCGCCGGTGCGGTTGGCCCCGCCATAAACCACGTTGGCGACCGGGTAGAGGCTCAAGCTCCACTCGCTCACGTCGCCGTCAATGTTGGGGGCGCTGTTGAGCTTCTTGGCGGCGATGCTGGCCCCAGAGCGCATCCCCGGCCCAGCGTAAGAGGTGGTCGGCGAGGCATAAGGAATTGTGGTGCTAGTAGTGGCGCTGGTTGGGGTGAGCGTGGCTCCATCCTCCGTGGTGGCAGTTGGCTCTTCGCCGGGCGGGTAGGTCATCGTCACCGCCGGAAGATCGGTCGCCGTGGTGCCAAAAATGGCCGTCCGGGTCAAGTCGGGGGTGTTGTCCGAATACATGGGGGTGGGCGCAGAAAATCCGGGCAAGGAACAAGCCAGGGCGCTGAGCATCAACAATGCCATGACCCGGAAGAACCGATGAGATTTGAAAGCCATAAGATTTTCTCCTCTTCGCTGGAAGGAACAAGTGAATGATAAAATCATAACTTCTTTCTGCAATCTTGGGTAGGGAATAAGTACCCCCAAAATATCCTAGAATCGAACCTTGACATCCCCTCAATAAGACAATACACTTTTCACAATCCAATCACGAATAAGACCGAGGAGGTCTGACAATGACAAAAAACAAACGCCGCGCCCAACGCCGTCGTGCGAAACAGAAGAAAAACTTACTCTGGGCCGGGCTGGCAGGGATCGTGATCCTGCTGCTTGCGGTCGCCCTCTGGCCGCGCAGCGATACAACCCTGGCTCTGGAAATCAGCGTTGAAGAGGCCTACCAAAAATATCAAGAAGACATTTTCTTCCTGGACGTGCGCGAGCAAGAAGAATGGGATGAATACCACGCCCCCAACAGCGCCTTGATCCCCCTGGGTCAACTGGCCGGCCGCGTGGACGAACTCCCCCAAGACCAGGAAATCGTCGTGATCTGCCGCTCCGGCAACCGCAGCCAGCAAGGGCGCGATATCTTGACGGCTGCCGGGTTCACCCAGGTGACCAGCATGGCCGGAGGCCTAACCGCCTGGCGTGACCTGGGATTTCCCGTTGAGTCAGGCACGCCATGAAGTTTGGGAAGTTTTTTTCATTCTTCATCCCTCATTCTTCATCCTTTCTTATCGCCTTGCCAACCACCCCAAACCTATGTGAGAATTGGATAGCGATAATCGTGACGGCTACTTGAATGACTCCCCATACCTACGAATACCCCCGCCCGGCGCTTACTGTAGACATTGTGGTTTTCAGCCTGTGGGCCGGGAAACTGCAATTGCTTCTCATTCAACGCGGGGCCGAGCCGTTTCTCGGCAGGTGGGCTTTGCCTGGCGGGTTCGTCAAAATGGATGAATCCCTGGAAGAGGCCGCCCAGCGCGAATTGCAGGAGGAAACCGGCGTGTCGGCAGCCTTCATGGAACAACTCTACACCTACGGCGAACCGGACCGCGACCCGCGGGGGCGGGTAGTCACCGTCGCCTGCTTTACCCTCCTCCCGGCCGACGCGCCAATCTCCGCGGAAGGCGGCTCAGACGCCGCCCAGGCCCGCTGGTTCCCGGTGGATGCGCAGCCCGAACTGGCTTTCGACCATTCCGACATCATCACTTACGCCCTGCGCCGCCTGCGCTGCAAACTGGAATATTCCGCCGTGGGGTTCGAGCTGCTGCCCGAAGAATTCACCCTGACCGAATTACAGCAGACCTACGAAATCGTGTTGGGGGAAAAATTAGACAAACCCAACTTCCGCCGCCTCTTCCCCTAAAGCCCCATACCCCCCAACCCATTAAATCAACTTCACCCTTTCCTTTTCATCCTTCCGCCTTCATCCTTCATCCCTCCCCCTTCATCCTTCCATTTCCCCTCCTTGCAAAACAACCCCCCTCGCGGTATGCTTAACCGCAGTGGGAGTGGTTGGGTCCCGGTGGGCTCCCCGGTCTTCAAAACCGGTGGCGGGTCGC
>CBDUUP010000228.1:0-7430 GCA_965370435.1 uncultured Anaerolineales bacterium
TCTATATTAAATGCGGCATGGTTTTTATTGTGGGTTTTTTTATTGTTCATTCTTAATTTCCTGGCTATAACTACTTAATCCGTGGTTATAGAGATTCCTCGTCGGGCGGTGAGACTGCCCTCCTCGGAATGACAGATAAAAGGATTGATTGATAAGTATATTCGTGGAGAATTTTTTGTATGGTTCAGTCTTTGTATGGCGTTGAGGAAGAGAGTAAGTCAATTTGGGTCTTCTTGGAGCAGGAGGGTGGGATTTTGGAGGGGGTGTCGTTGGAGCTTCTTGCAAGGGGGCGGGAGTTGGCGGATGAGATGGGTTGGTCGCTGGGGGGATTGTTGTTGGGGCATGGGGTGGAGGGGTTGGCGGAGGAGGCTTTCGCGCATGGGGCAGATAGGGTTTATTTGGGGGAGGATGTTTTGTTGGAGCATTTTACGATTGATGGCTATGCGCATGTTGCGTTCAATGCATTGATGGAGGAGAGGCCGAGTGTGTTTTTGTCTGGGGCGACGGCGAATGGGCGGGATTTGGCGGGGAGGCTGGCGGTTCGGATGCGGACGGGACTCAACGCGGACTGCACTGCCCTACGAATGACCCCTGAGAGCGGTGTGCTGGTGAGTGAGGTTTCGGGTTTTGGGGGCGGCGTGCTGGCTTTGATCGAGATGGAGACGCACCGGCCGCAGATGGCGACGGTGCGGCCGGGGGTGTTCGTGCCGGGCGAGGCGGAGGAGGGACGGACGGGAGAGATCGTCCGGTTGGATGTGGAATTGACCAAGGAGATGATAAAGACTCGGGTGGTGGAACGGGTGACGGGAGAGGGGATTGACTTGACCCAGGCGGAGACTTTGGTGGTCGGCGGGCGGGGCGTGAATGGGGATTATGGGTTGATGAGGGAGTTGGCTGAAATCCTGAAAGGCGAGGTGGGGGCGACGCGGCCGCCGGTGGACGAGGGGCATATCGAACGGGAACGGATGGTGGGGCAAACGGGGACGACTTGCCGCCCCAAGGTGGCTATCGTGTGTGGAGTCAGCGGGGCGTTCCATTTCGTGGTCGGCATCCAGGAGGCGGAGACGGTGATCGCCATCAACTCGGACCCAGATGCGCCGATATTCGATTATGCGGATTACTGCATCGTGGGGGATGTGTTCCAAATCGTCCCGGCGTTGATCCAGGCGCTGAAAGAGACTGGCGAGGTGGAACATGCCTAAGCTCAATATGGTGGTCTGCACAAAGGTTGTGCCCAAGCCGGAGGAGATCCGGGTAAACGCGGAGACGAAAATGCTGGTTAGGGAAGGGGTGAGGTCGGAGATCAACCCGCCGGATATGAACGCTATGGAGATCGCCTTGAAGCTGAAGGACCGTCACGGCGGGAAGGTCAGCATCCTTTCCATGGGGCCGCCCTTCTGGGAGCCGGAGCTGCGCACTGTGCTGGCGATGGGGGCGGACCACATTTATTTGCTCAGCGACAGGGAGTTCGCCGGGGCGGATACGTTGGCGACGACTTACACGCTGGCCAAGGGCATCGAGAAGATGGGCGGCGCGGACTTGATCTTCCTGGGGGAGGAGTCTTCGGACGGGGCGACGGGGCAGGTGCCGCCGGGGTTGGCGGAATGGCTGGAAGTTAACCAGATCACGATGGTGGATGAGGTGGAGGTGGATATGGAGGCGAGGAAGGTTCAGGGGCGGCGGGAGATCAAGGGAGGGCACGAGATATTGGAGGTGCCGCTTCCGGCGGTGATCTCGGTACAGACGGCGGCGAATGAGCCGAGGTTCATGGATTATGACATTAAAGAGTGGGCTTTCGAGGAGGGGCAGATGACGGTGTGGGGGAAGGATGACATGGGTGTGGATGAGGATTATATTGGGGGGGCTGGCTCGCCGACGGCAGTATCGGGGTTGGAGCAGGCGGCTTCGAGGGAGAGGAAGCGGATCTTCTTGAAGGGGGAGGCGGAGGAGGTGGCGAGGCGGTTGGTGGAGGTGTTGGGTGACTGAAACACTGAATCGCTGAAAAACTGAACCACTGAAATTATATTCCATTGTCAAATTCAATGTGATAATGAATTCTAATTCAACGGCGGGCGGTGATGCTGCCCTTCTCGGAATTACAGGCTTGGGCGACTGAAGTCGCACCAACTTTTACGAAGTCGGCCCTTCGGGGAAAACCTCAGGACAAAGCCTGCGCCGACTGGCAGAAAATTTCAGGATTTCTGGGCAAGGTTATGTTTGTTGGCGCGCCGGGGCGCAGAAACTGCGCCCCTACCAGAGAGGGGGTTTTTTTTCTGGTATGGTATGATTGAGGGGCGTAAAAAACCAGAGTGAGGAGGCGGAAGATGGAAAATCAAGAGGAGAAAACCAGAGCGGAGACGAGCGATTGTGAGGAATTCATCCAGGAGATGGAAGGTATCAATTGGCCGGAGGAGTTCCCGGTGTGCATGCGGCATAAGGGAGAATGTTTCGATGATATGGAGGAGGCCAAGTTGAGCGCGGAGGAATTGTGCGTGCTATGCCATCCCAGGGAAAGCGATAGCTGGGGAGGATAAGCGCGGCGGTTTACCTTAAATATATACTACCCACTCTCCGATGCAATTGGTGTCAGAGAGTGGGTTTATTTTTTTTAGTTTTTATTCTACCGAAGGGATCGGGGCATCTTAATCCAAGGGACGCGGTTTCTAATCCCCTCAGGTTTTCAGCAGGGCAAGGTAATTGAGAAGGGAGCCGATGGAATTTTCCAGGTTTTCGGTTGATTTATCGATGCCATAAAAAACTGAAACGCCTAAAATACCGTTAACTAACGTGTCAGCAATAGCGGTCGTGTCGGCATCTTTTTTCAGTTCGCCGATCTCTTTTCCCTCATCCAGCAAGCGCTTGAACATCCTTTTGAGGCCGAACAAGCCTTTATATACTTCCTGGGCCAAATGCGGATTCTGGTCATCCAGTTCGACCGAAAAGGTGACGAAAACGCAGCCTCCAGGGAAGTTTTCGCTGTCTATCAGATAGCGGTCTTTATAGTTGTTGAGGAGTTTCTCTATTTTTCCCACGGGGCTGTCAATCTCATCCAGTCCGAAGAGGGACCTCTCCCGCCATATCTGTTGGGCTTCCACTAGAACCTGGAGAAAAAGATCTTCTTTGCTGGTGAAATGGTGATAGAAACCGCCTTTGGTGGTATTGGCGGCGTTCAGGATGTCATTGATTCCCGTGTTGATAAATCCCTTCAGGGAGAACAATCTGAGCGATTCGTGGATGATGTTTTCTTTTAGGGTCATAACATCTATGGGTAAAAATGGACTAGTTAACTTTAAGATGATAGCATATTCTAATAAACTGTCAACCGTAAAATTGGATGGAGTATGGTCGAATTCGATGCGACTATAGTCGCACGAACTTGTACGAAGTCGGCCCTTCGAGTTAAACCTCAGGACAAAGCCTTCGCCGACTTACATTGCTGTGCTTTTCAGGAAGAAATGGTATTACTGAGGTGGGCGTGGTACACTTTTGGGCGAAGACTGAAGAAAGGAACGCGTTAATTCTATGGAAAAAAGAACCGCGGTGGCGGAGGCTTGCGCCAACATCGCTTTTATCAAATATTGGGGCAACAAAGACCATGACCTAATTCTTCCGGCGAATAGTTCCATTTCCATGAACCTGGATGGTTTGGTCTCTCGGACGCAGGTCAGCTTCAATGGGGACTTCCGAGCAGACCGGTTGAGGTTGAACGGCGAGGCGGTCACCGGCGCTGGGCTGGCCCGAGCCAGCAGATTCCTGGGCCGGGTGCGTCAAATGGCGGGCATCTCTGAATTTGCGGAGATCGTCAGTGAAAACAACTTCCCTACCGGCGCAGGAATCGCTTCATCTTCCTCGGGGTTTGCGGCCTTGAGCCTGGCTGCGTCCGCGGCCGCCGGATTGGAGCTTAATACGGCGGAACTTTCTCGATTGGCGCGAAGGGGGTCGGGGTCGGCCAGCCGGTCGGTGCCGGGCGGGTTCGTGGCGTGGGAGGCGGGCGACAGCGATGAGACTTCGTTGGCCGCATCCATCGCCCCGCCGGAGCATTGGAACCTGGTTGATTGCATCGCGGTGGTCAGCGATGTGCACAAGTCTATTTCCTCCCTTGAAGGGCACCGGCTTGCACACACCAGCCCTTTACAGGAAGCCCGAATAGCAGACGCGCCTCGGCGGTTTGAACAGTGCCGCCGGGCGATCCTGGAACGCGACTTCCCAGCGCTGGCGGAGGTGGCCGAATTGGAAAACCACTTGATGCACGGGGTGATGATGACGTCAAAGCCCACTTTGCTGTATTGGCAGCCCGCCACCTTGACTGTGATCCAGGCAGTGCGGCGTTGGCAGAAGGAGGGCTTCCCGGTTTGCTATACGACCGATGCAGGCCCCAACGTACACGTCATCTGCGAGGGTGAAAATTGTGATGAAGTGACAGCCAGACTGAAAGCTCTCCCCGGGGTGATGCAGACGTTCACCGCTGGGGTTGGCGGCCCGGCTCGTTGGGTAGATTCTGAATAGCGGAAAATCATTAACCACAAAGGCTCCAAGACACGAAGAAAAACAAAAAACTTAGGGTCTTGATATTAAAATACTCGCCCCTCAAATTTATAAAACATTAACTACCAAGACATAAAACCTTTCAATTCTAAGAAATTTCTAATGACATAGAAGGGCGGCTTTCAGGATATAATGTGGCCGGAACATCGTTCCACCTACACTGTCGTAAAACAGGAGCTCCATGTTTATAGCTAACCTTGCGCTTTTTATCGTAACCATCGCAACCTTAATCATCCTTCACGAATTGGGCCATTACCTGGCCGCCAGGCTGGTGGGCGTGGAGGTGGAGGAATTCGGGATTGGATTCCCGCCGCGTATGCTCACGCTTTTCAAAGTGGGCGGCACGATCTTCTCGTTAAATTGGATCCCCCTGGGCGGGTTTGTGCGCCCCAAGGGTGAAAACGATCCCGAGGTCCCCGGCGGACTGGCGGCGGCCAGCCCCTGGGCGCGGTTGGTTGTGCTTCTGGCCGGGCCGATCATGAACTTGCTGGCCGGGGTGGTCGTATATGCCATCATCTTCTCCCGGATCGGACTTCCCGGTTTGGGGCCGATCACCATTCTATCCATCTATGAAGGATATCCGGCTGAAGAGGCTGGGCTTATGAAAGGCGATCTGGTGCTGGAAGTCAACGGCATCCTGGTAGACAGCACCGATACCTTGAGAGATGAGATCTATTCCAACCTGGGTGAACCTATTACCTTGCAGATCGAGCGTGACGACTCTCAGCTTGAAATAATCTTGACTCCGCGGGCGGACCCATCGGAGGGGCCGGCCATCGGCATTATGATGACAAACGACAACCCAACCCGCCTGGTCCCATTGGGAGAAGCGCTGGTTTTGGGGGTCCAGACGGTGTACCGCTATTCTTATGAACTGGCCGCATTGCCGGTGCGACTGATAAATGGGAGTTTGGACCCCAATTCGGCGCGCATCCTGGGCTACAAAGGGATGTTCGACTTCTACCAAAACGCCCGGGCCACAGACATTGAGGCCGCGGCGACCGAGGAAACGCCCACAGCGGAATCAGGAGTCAACACGCTGACGTTCATAGGGGCGATCACGGTGTCTTTGGGGCTGCTGAACCTCATGCCCTTCCCCGCCCTGGACGGGGGGAGGATCATGTTCGTCCTGCCCGAGATCCTTTTTCGCCGCCGGGTTCCCCAACAATTCGAGAACGTGGTCCATCTGGTGGGTATCGCGGCGCTGCTGCTCCTGCTGATCTACGTCAATATCCAGGATTTTGTCAATCCAGCCCAATTCCCGTAAATTTATGGACCATCCAGAAAAAATACCTCTCCAAGAACTGATCGCCGCCATCCTGGATGACGAGAGTCGATTAGACCCGCGCTTCGTCTTCCGGCTTTCTGGCTTGACGGAGGAAGAGTTCACAGAAATCAAGGCGGTTTGGCCGCAGGTCTCCGTGGAGCGCCGCCAGTCAATTTTCACCGATATCGAGGAGTTGGCGAACAGCGATCTATTGCTTGAATTTGAGCCGCTCTGCATATTCGCTCTCCAGGATGAGGCTGCCAGTGTGCGGCAGCTCGCCATTCAAACGTTGTGGGACTACGAAGAGCCAAAGCTCATTCCCGCTTATCTGAAGATGCTGGCCGAGGACGAAGACCAAGATGTACGGTCCTCAGCCGCCTCTATCCTGGGACGCTATATTTATATGGGCGAGCTTGAAGAACTCCCCCCGGAAACTTTACATACCATCGAAGAAACACTTCTGGAAACCCTCAAGGGCGAGGACGAGGAAATCGTGCGCTGCCGGGCGTTGGAGGCTTTGGGATTCTCCAGCCGCAAGGAGGTCGCTCCTTCAATAGAGACGGCTTACTATTCTGGAGATAACCGCTGGCTGAAAAGCGCGCTTTTCGCCAGGGGTCGTTCGGCGGACAAACGGTGGGGAAAATTGATCCTCAGTATGCTCGAACATGATGAGGAAGAAATTCAGTTGGAGGCTATTCGAGCGGCGGGGGAATTGGAATTTGAGGATGCGGTTCCTCAATTGCTGGATATGTTAGACTCTCTGGGCGATGAACAGCTCATGGCCGCAATTTGGTCGTTGTCGCAATTGGGCGGAGAGGGCGTGAGTGAGGCTTTCGAATATTTGCAAACCAGAAGCGAAGATGACGAAGTGATTGAACTTCTTGAACAGGCTATGGATAATTTATCTCACACCGAAGACCTACAGTTATTCGATCTGTCAGAACTGGACGATTGGGATGATGACCTGGACGAGGAGGAGTAAACTTCTTGGAAGCAATGGCGCTACTTTTCTCCAACAATATCCTGCCGATATTTCTGACCGCGGGGGCCGGTTTCCTGCTGGGAAAATTCATCCAAATAGACCCCCGTTCTTTATCCAGGGTGATCTTTTATCTATTCAGCCCTTGCCTGATTTTCAACCTGCTCGTCAGCAGCGAGTTGGACGGCAACGATGTATTGAAGATGGCCAGTCTGGCTATTATTGGGGTTGGGCTGGTGGGGGTTATTACCTGGGTGGTTGGGCGAATTCTGAAACTGGAACGCAGCATGCTCACTGCGGTCCTGTTGACGTCCATGTTCGCCAACGCCGGAAATTTCGGGCTATCGCTCAACAAGTTCGCTTTTGGGGAGACGGGACTGTCCTACGCCAGCCTGTATTTCGTCACTTCTGCCATCATGGCTTATATACTTGGCGTGATTATTGCATCTTCAGGGTCAACCAGCCCGAAAGAAGCTTTCGCCGGGCTGGTGAAAATTCCCATCATCTATGCGCTGGCCCTGGGATTCATCCTGCGGGGCATGAACTGGAGCTTGCCAATGCCTATTGACCGCACGGTCACGCTGTTGGGGAATGGCGCTATCCCTTCGATGCTGGTGCTATTAGGTTTGCAACTGCAAA
>CBDUUP010000229.1:0-7415 GCA_965370435.1 uncultured Anaerolineales bacterium
GATGCTTTCAGCATGCAGGTCTTGAACTTACCTAACTTTTATGAAGGTCAATAAGAAACTTCAGGGTTTTGGATATGGTTTGGATTGTCGGCGCGTGACTGGGCGAAGCAACGCTTCGCCCCTACGAGAGAGACGGTGTTTATTATCCACTGAACAGGGCATTTGGTATTGTGGATGTACTACTAAGAAACTTTAGGAATTCTGGGCAAGGCTATGTGGGGAGGAAGGCGTTTGGGCGCACAGCAGTGCGCCCCTACGGAAGAGGGGGTGTTTCTTTTCCTCTGAACAAAGCTCTTGGCGGTGTGGGGCGCTCGGAATGACATTTTTAAGAAATTTCAGGGTTTTGGACGAGGTTGTGTGCGGGTTGGCGCGTGACTGGGCGACCCAACGGGGCGACCCAACGGGTCGCCCCTACGGGAGAGGAGGTGTTTCGAGTTCCCCGAAATATTTTTGATTTGATGGGAATGGTTCAGAGTCCCCTCACCAGCCCAGGAGGGCTTTGCGGATGGTTTTGAGGGGGACGGCTTTGGCTGGGTCTTCGTTGCCCAGAGCGTGATCAATATTATCACCGGCCAGGGGATTGACCGGTCCGTCGGCTTCCGCGGATGATTGTTGGTATGAGATTGGTTATATTTACCAGCCAACAATTGCCACAATGACAGGAGTAATTAACGACCAAAAGTAAGACCAGAGAGAGCCAATACTTATTACCGAATTGGGACTTTTTGATACGGTTTCATATAGTTCCATGAGATTTTTCAATCGGTCATAGTCTCCTTTCCCATGCTCACTATAGTCTCTGTAAATTCTCGAAATCTCGTTTCGAATAGGTTTCAAACTTAACTCTTTTGCTCGCCGGATAATTTTGGACATCGAGTATTGAGGATACAAAAATGTCCATGCGCCCATAACATAGCCGATGAATATTAGGAAAATTGGAGGCCAGATATTTGCTGATCCAAAATCCGCTTGCAATGAAAATAATAAAATCAGCACCGAGCTAAACAAAATAGCAAGTAATAATGCGTAAGCTGAATACAACCAGGATAGCGCTAAAAATAAGGGAGTTTGGCTAGGGTTCACTCCATAAAACTCGATATCAGATATGTCGCCTTGTTTTATTTGTTTTACTAATAACGGCATTATAAAAGCGCCAAATGCGCCCTGTCCTCCTCCGATGAAGGAGATAAAGAAAGCCAGGACCATGGCTTGCCCAAAGTCGAAAGGCAGCCCAATGATATTTTCCATTGTGGCCAAGGATACTAGTGTAAAAGAGGCGAAAGCAATAGATGTAAATATTTGTATCCGAGGGGACATACTAGCCTTCACCCAATCAGCCAATCTTTTTTGGGTGTTTTGAGCAATTGTTGTTGCTTCTATGGTGGAATCCAATCTATCAAGAGTTGCTTCATAGCACCAATGAAGGGCAAAGATACAAAGTGAACATATCATCGTGGCTATGAACGAAGGAACTAATACTGGTTCGATAGGAATTTGCACTGAAAGGAATGTCAACAGCATTAAGACAAAAATAATCAAGGAAAGGATTATGTACGCTTTTATCTTTTTAGATTTAACATTCTTCGGTGAAAACAGCCATGATCCTAGAAAATCTATTATGACTACAGATAGAATTTTTTTTCGCGCTCTTCGAAATTCATCCACGAACATAGATATAATCCTTTATCAGTAGTTATCCAAAATAATAACTCATTTTTGCATGAGTTTTTCAAACTAGAGAGGGAAAGAACACTTTCAGAATAGTCTTGAAAGAAATTCCTTTGGCTGCGTCTTCGTTGCCGAAGGCGATATTCACCACCAGATTTTTCAGGTATTCGTCTTTGGCGCCGGAGGAGATCAGGCGGTTGAGGATGAGCCGGTTCCCGAAGAAGAGGTCGCGCATTTTGCTGCTGTAGACGAACTGGCGCTGGAAGCGTTGGCGCAGGAGGGCGTCGTAAGGTTTCAGGCTTTGGGGGGAGAAATCTCCCTTTTTGAAGACCTCGATGAGGTGGATGGCGGCGATCTTGCCGGACTCCAGGGCGTAATCGATGCCTTCTCCGGTGAGGGGGTTGACCAGTCCGGCCGCTTCCCCGACGACCAGCGTGTGAGGGCCGTAGGTGGGGGCGGTGGGGAAATCTACCCGGAGGGGGTAGCCTTTCACCGGGCCGACCTGGCGCGCGCCGGAGAGCAGCTCCTTCATGGGCGGGTGCTGGAGGAATTTCTGGAGGACGATCTGGGAGGTCTTGGGCATTTTGCGCGCGCCGAGGCCCACCCGGTAAAAGCCCGCGCCCAGGTTGGCGGTGGTCTCGGAGGTGGGGAAGACCCATCCATAGCCCGGCAGAGGCACTCCATCGTAACGGAAGATGATGCCTTGAGGCAGGTCGGAGATGCCTTCGTAGTAGGCGCGGGAGGCCAGCATGGTCTGGGGGCGGGTTTTGAGGATGCCGGAGCGCAGCAGGAGGGTGGGGTTTGCGCCGGTGGCGATCACGGCGATTCGGCCCCGGTAGGAGACGGATTTCCCTTTCAAAGAGCCTTTCACTTCCACGCCGGTGGAGGTGGGTTTGATGGCGTTGACCCGCACTCCGCTCTGGGAGACCGCGCCGCCTTCAAGGGCGCGTTGGTAGATGGCGTTGTCGAGTTTCAGGCGGGGGGAGACCAGGACGTAGTCCGAGAGGCCGTTGGCCTGGGGGATTGGGGCGGTCATTTTTCCGCCGTTGGGGGCGTAGAAATCTATATATTTTACTTGATGGGCGATCTGGCGGACGCGCTGGAGGATTCCCATCTGGTGGAGGACGGCGATGGCCCGGGGGCTGAGGCCGTCCCCGCAGGTTTTGTCCCGGGGGAATTGGGCTTTGTCCAGGAGGAGGACGTTCATCCCGGTACGGGCGAGGAAGAAGGCGGCCGCCGACCCGCCTGGGCCTGCGCCGATGATGATGATGTCGTGGGGTTTTGAGTGCATGGGTTGTGTGGAAGGGTTGGTAGGGTTGGATGGGTGGGTATATTTTACCGCGGAATGGGGTTTGTCCCCTGGAATGTTAGAATAAAAAATTAGGGACAGGCTACTCAACCTGTCCCTATTGGAACTGTAGAGATATTTCTTTTTATTCCCCGGCGAAGGCAGCTGCCAGACCTTGATAGCGGTCGCCCCAGGCCTGCCGTCCTGCGTCGCGTCCGAAGCCGAAGGCATCGGCAAGCGCTTGGTAGCGCAGGGTTTCGGCGTTGTTGCCGACGGTGTGGAGGTCTGCCAAGCCTTGATAGCGGTCGCCCCAGGCCTGCACACCGGAGTCATTCCCGGCGGCGAAGCGGTCTGCCATACTCTGGTAGCGGTTACCCCAGGCCACTGTGCCGGGGTCGTTCCCGGAGGCGTAGAGGTCCGCCAGGCCCTGGTAGCGAGCGGAGAGGGCGTCCATTGCGGGCTGACTGCTGCCTACAACTTCCCCGGCGGGGAAGGCAATCGCTATGGTCGTTATCACCAGGGCCAGGCTCAGGGCGAGTACGATCACTCCAATCTTGATTCTCTTCTTGCCAGTCACTTCATTTCTGGTCTTCATCAAATTTTTTCCTTTCGTCTGGTTGAACCCTTTCGGGGATTATTAAACTGTATATAGGATATAGGATTTGATGAAAAATAACATCAGGTTAAATGCGTATTTGGGTTGCGTAATTATATTGAGAACTAGCTGGGAGGGAACTACGCAATATTGCGTATGCGCGGGTCTTTCATCCCCCCTGGCAATGAATTGGAAAAATTAAATCTGTCTCTAAAGCGAAGGCCTGTTCATTGCTTCTAGGCGAGGTCATGCTCCAGCGCGAAACGGGTGGCGGCGCTGCGAGAGTTGACCTGGATCTTGCCGTAAATGGATTGCAGGTGCTTGGAAACCGTGCGTGGGCTGATGAAGAGCTGTTCCCCTACCTGGGCGTCGGTCAGGCCGGAGGCGACCAGACGGAGAACTTCCACCTCGCGGCCGGTCAGCCCAAATTTCTCAGCGGGATCTGGGGTTGTGGAGGGAGAGGTTTCTGTCTCGCCCGGCGTGGGTTGAAGCGCCAGCGCGGTGGCTTGCTCCAGAGTGAATGCGCCGCCCTCTTGCAAGGCTGTTTCGTAAGCATCCTCTCCAAGGGCAGAACGCGCAGTTTCCAGGTAGGCGGCGTAATACTCCTGATAAGCCAGCGGCAGCAGCGAATGGATGGAGTCTCGCAAGGATCCGACGAATCCCCATAGGCGTACCGCCGGTTGGAATCGCTTTTGCTCAATGTAGGTAGTCGCTATCCCTTCATATAAATAAGCGATTGCCAATATGTCTCCCATCTCGACGTTTATCTCCACCGACTCCCGAAAGAGGATCAGCGCCTCTTCATAATCCCCCCGAAGACGCGTCAAGTCGCCTACGCCGCCCAGTGCAAAACTAATTCCCCACTGATCCCCGATTTCCTGAAAGAAAGCCAGACATTCACGGAATAAGCCGTCGGCTTGCTCATATTCCCCTATTCTATGCTTTGCATCGGCCAGGTAGAGGCGGTTTGTGGCAACTTTCCACTCATCTCCCAACTGGAGGAATATGGCCAGGCCTTCCTCCAATAATTCGATCACCTTCTCAAGGTTGCCAACATAATAATGCTCAATGATTCCCAAGAGGCAAAGCGCTTCCGCAACGCCCTCCTGATAATCAAGCTCCCGGGACAGTTCCAGGCTGCGATCGCAGAATGATTTCGCCTGTTTATAATTTCCCATTTCTCTTGACAGACGCGCAGCTTGAACAAGAGCGTGGGCAAAGGCTTGATCCTCTTTATTCTGCTTGTCGAGCAGCCGGTTGAGCCAGGTGAGACCTTCGGAGGCGTATCCTTGGCGCCACCAGAATTCCCCTAACTCGCAAGCCAGGTGCAGCCCGGTCTCTACCATCTCACTTTGAAGCGACCAATCCAGGGCAAAGCGAAAGTTGTCAATCTCGAGATCCAGCCTGTTCATCCATATGATTTGCTCTGCGTACTTGAGAATCGGATGGGCCTTCTGGGCCAATTCAAGATAATGGTTTAGATGCCGGTTGCGTAGTTGGACCTGTTCGCCGGATTCGGATAATTTATCAAGCGCAAATAGATGGATGGGATTCAACATCCGGTAGCTGGTTTCCTCACTCGGTATAACCATAACCAGGGACTTATCCACAAGATTGGATAATAAATCGAGTACCTCATTAGAGGGCAGAACGAACTGAGCAACTTCCGTATCCCCTCCTGAACAGACCGCTTCAATATCGTCCATCAAGAATCGGCCTGCAAAAACCGCCAGACGGCGGAACAGAACCTGCTCTCGCTCGTTGAGCAGGCCATAGCTCCAGTCCATGCTGGCTTGCAGCGTCTGCTGGCGGGACTCCACTGTAGAGCCTCCCCGGGTGAGTAAACGCAGGCTGTCTTCCAAATACTCGGCGATCTGCGGCAGGCTCAATATCCGCACCCGCGCGGCGGCCAGTTCGACGGCCAGGGGGATGCCATCCAGCAGAAGACAGACCCGAGCGATTGCCGGGGCCAACTTGGCGTCTACTTGAAAAGAGGGTTGAAAGGCCCTGGCGCGCTCGATGAAAAGCTGAACTGCCTCGGAACGAACCAGTTCTTCGAGATTCGATGACTGGTTTTTATCCGGCAAGGACAAAGGATGCACCTGATAGACCATTTCGCCGGGGACGCCCAGAGGCTCACGGCTGGAAGCCAAAACCCGCAGGTTGGGACAGGTGAGCAGCAGCCCGGCGATCAATTCAGCGCAGGCCTGCAGGAGGTGTTCGCAGTTATCCAGCACCAACAGCAACGCTTTCTGCTCCAAGTGTTCCTGGAGGGTTTCCGATCTGGTCTTGGATCCCTCGCCGCGTAATCCGAAGGTCGAAGAGATTTTTAGCGCCACTAGCTCGGGTTCAAAAATCGAACCCAATTCCACCAACCAGATCCCATCCTCGAAATCATCCGGCATCTGGGAGGCGACTTCCAGGCCCAGCCGCGTTTTTCCTACTCCCCCGGCTCCGGTCAGGGTCAGCAAGCGGGTCTCCCCGATCAATTGGGTCAGCTCCTCCACCTCCCGTTCACGACCGATGAAACTGGTCAACTGGACAGGGAGATTGTGAGAAGCTGGGCCTAATGGGTGAGAATGATCTAAATCGGGCATACGATGCGAATAATCCTATGGCAGAGGCGCTGCCTGGGCGGGTAAATATTCAGCGCATATTTTTTGGGAGGATGTGTATCACAATGAATGTTGACCGTGCGCCAGAGCAGGGGAGAGGAGTAGTATGTTTACAATATGGATTATCGCATAAAAGCCAAAGAGTATCAAGTCCGAAAAAGCCCGCCCAAGTATGCCAAAATCGCTGCGATGATGATGCCGAGGAGGGGAAAAATTTGAAAAGGTTGTAACGTTCGCATAGCGCCTTGAAGATGGCGTAAACGGGGCGAGAACGCAGAAGAGGATGAATATATAGGATCGGATTGCTGGTCCAACAGCCACCATCAAGATTATCAGCCCTATAGCGACAATGATTTCGAGAAGACTCAAGCTCATGGTCTAACTCCCTGTCAAAGAGGCAGGTGATTAGAGGATGTCTTCGCGGGTGACGCCTTCGCATTCCAGGGCGAAATCGGGGCCAAATGCCAGGGAGGGAGTCTGAAATCCTGGACGGGCGTTTCCATCGAGCACTTTCTGAACGGCTGCCAGGGCGGCGCGCTCAGTCCAAACGACTCCTGCTTCAGGGCCGTGCAGACGTGATACAGCTTTTGCTCCTTGATCGTCTTCTACTTCTCCCCAGACATGGGCTTGTGTTCTGGCCCTTTGTTCAGGCGTTGAACCGGCGGGAGTCGCCAGCTTGAAGAACCATCTCACCACAGAAAGGTTGAAGATTGGGCGCAATTTGTTTAGTGAGGCCATCATTCGAGTCATCTCACCTGAGAAATGGGCATAGACTTCAATGTTGGGGATGCCAGTGCTGAAATAAGCGGTGAAAATATCTCCCCAGGGTAACCTTGTCGTCTGAACTGGCCCAGCGCCAAAATCGATTTCTCTTACTTTCATTTCAGGCGCCGACACGAGTTGACCATTCCGGCGCACTCTATTCCCATAGGGCATCATTTCAATGAATGTCTTGGCTGTTCCTGGGGGGAGGCCGGCGGGGCCGTCAATGTGGAAAGCAAGGGTGAGACGCGTTGCGGAGGGCAATCGCTGTTTGAGGTGCAAGGCGAGGCAGTCCGTAGGCACCAAGTCAAAGCCGACCCCCGGCAAAAGCATGACCCCTTTTTCCTTTGCCGCTGAAGAATTTGCCGCCATCGCTTGGTAGACGGGGATCTCGACGGTGATGTCCAGGTAGTGGGCTCCGGTGCGCAGACATCCATCAAGCATGGGCTTGAAGGTGTGGATATAGGGGCCAGCGCTATGAAGGACG
>CBDUUP010000230.1:0-7382 GCA_965370435.1 uncultured Anaerolineales bacterium
GCAAATCGGGCGTTTCTCTATCTAACTCCCTTAATATCGGTGAGACACCCAGACACAAAGAAAAAAATTTAAAACTTTGTGCCTTCGTTGATAATATTATATTTGAAGATGGGGATTCGCATCCCTTTTGTATATTGATGAGAACTCCAAACAGCTTGACAAATTCCGACAATTAGTTTAGAATACTCTGCAATACAGAGTATTCTATATAACACATCACTCTAAAGGAGTAATCATGAACATCTCCCCTACTGAAGCCGAAGAGGCCCTGGCCGCCATCCAGAGCATGGCGCGCAAGACGCAACGATCCATTTCAAACAGCGGCGCGTACGCCTTCCTGATCGTGTGGGGCTTCGTCTGGCTGTTCGGTTTTCTCAATAGCCATTTCATGCCCAGCGAAACCGCCGGTAATATCTGGATGGGGTTAGATATTTTGGGCGGCGTCGTTTCGGCGGTCATAGGCGCTCGATTGAACCGAAGCGTCCGCAGCCCATCGGCAGATGCCTCTGGGAAACGGATTGCATGGTTCTGGCTGATATTGTTTATCTACTGCATGGCGGCGACCGCTGTGGCCTGGCCTGTTGACGGCAAGAAGCTGGCTATGTTCATCATCCTTTTTGTCATAGTCGGCTGGATGGCGATGGGCCTGCTGCTTTCCTTCGCTTCGATCTGGTTGGGGTTGGTCATCACCGCCCTGGCGCTGGTCAGCTACTTCTTCCTGCCGGATTATTTCTACCTCTTGATGGCCTTCCTGGGCGGAGGTGGAATGATCGCGCTAGGTTTCTACATCCGCAAGAGGTGGTGAGCGATGCCCAAGTTAAACGAAACCATCCACCAGCCGGTGCGCCTGCGCATCATGGCCGCCCTGGTCACCCTCGGCCCGGACGAAGAAGTAGACTTCACCTACCTGCGCAACTTGCTGGAGGTCACCGACGGCAACCTGGGCGCCCATCTGCGTAAACTGGAAGAGTCCGGTTACATCACGGTCAACAAACTCTTCGTCGAGCGCAAACCGCGCACCTTCCTCTCCGCAAGCGCTGAAGGCCGCAAGGTCTTCAACGAGCACGTGGAAGCATTAGAATCGATTTTGAAAAATAAGTGAGCGACAACATGAATACAATCGTACAAGTAAATGGAATTAGCAAAGCCTACGGTAAGACCATCGCCGTGGATGAGGTATCGTTTGAAGTTCAAGAAGGCGAGATATTCGGGATGGTGGGTCCCAATGGGGCGGGCAAGACCACGACCATCGAGATCATCGAAGGCCTGCGCCAAGCCGACCGGGGGACGGTCCGGGTTCTCGGTTTAGATCCAGTCCATCAGGAGCGGCAGTTACGGCCTTTGCTGGGGATCCAACTCCAGCAGGCCAATCTGCCCGAAAACATCAAGGTCTGGGAAGCGCTCGATCTCTACGCCTCTTTCTACGCCCACACACTGGACTGGCAGGAACTGATCGAAAGACTTGGCCTGACCGAAAAGCGAAACACCGCCTTTCGGAAGCTCTCCGGCGGGCAAAAGCAGCGCCTCTTCATCGCCCTGGCCCTGCTCAATGACCCGCAGTTGATTTTCCTGGATGAACTAACTACCGGCCTCGACCCTCAAGCCCGCCACACCATCTGGGACCTGGTGCGCCAGATGCGCAAGGACGGCAAAACTGTCTTCCTGACCACTCATTTCATGGAGGAAGCCGAGCGCCTATGCGACCGGGTTGCCATCCTCGACCACGGTAAACTCGTCGCCCTGGACACCCCCAGCAACCTGATCGCTGGTCTGGAAGCTGGTGAACGGGTCGTCTTCAGCATGGACGGAGGCGGGTCGCCCGATGGATTGGAAAGTCTGCCCCGGGTCATGCGGGTGGAGAGCCAGGGGGATCGGATCATCGTCCACGGGCGGAGCAACAGCTCCAACGGCGAGGCTCCTCTGGTCACCGAAGTTGTGAATGCCCTGACCGCTGAAGGCATACGCTTCCGCGACCTGCGCACCGAACACCCCAATCTTGAAGACGTATTCTTGACCCTGACCGGGCGACAGATGCGTGAATAAAGGAAATAATGATATGCGCGCTTTAACGAAATATACCTGGATCGAAATCAAGCTGTTCCTACGTGAACCTATCGGGGCTTTCTTCACCCTGGTCTTCCCACTGATGATGCTCTTCCTGTTTGGCACGATTTACGGTAATGAACCCTCGCCTTATTTCGGCGGTTATGGCACGGTGGATATCTCCGTTCCAGCGTATACCGCCATGATCATTGGCACCACCGGTATCATGGGGCTGTCCATCACCATGTCGTCTTACCGCGAAAAAGGAATCTTGCGCCGCCTGAGGGCCACACCCCTTCGACCACAGGTAATCCTGGCCGCCCAAGTAGTCGTCATCTTCATGATGACGGCAGCCGGGATGCTGATGCTGATCCTGGCTGGGAAGCTGGTCTATGATATGCGCTTCGACGGGAATATATTGAATGTGGCCCTGGCTTTTGTCTTGGGCAGCTTGAGTTTCTTCTCGCTGGGCTTCGTGTTGGCGGGCGTGATGCCCAATGCTCGCACCGCCCAGGTGGTGGGGATGGTCATCTTTTACCCCATGTTATTCCTCTCCGGCGCGGGCATCCCCCTTGAACTGCTGCCCGACGGAGTGCGCAAATTCTCAAACTACCTGCCGCTCACCCACGTCGTCACCCTGCTGCGCGGGCTGTGGACTGGAGATGTTTGGAGCCAGCACACCACCGAGGTCATCGTTCTGGTGAGTGTGTTGGTCGTGGGGGTGCTTATTTCAGCCAAGACTTTCCGGTGGGAGTGAGGAAGTACCCTTCATGGCCCCAAACGGGTGAACAGTGTATTAGTGATGTCTAAGGTATCGCCCTCCCGGTCTAGGATAATTAACAATTCGAAGGCCTCGTTGTTATACGAGATACGGTCGCCGCGGATATCAAACAATTCCAAGGTCAGCCTGTCGCCCTCAACCGAAACTACACGGTAGCTGCCCTGGGAGAACAGCGGGCTGCCGCGGTCGATCTCCTGCTCGCGAGAGAAGCTTCCATTACTAAAACGCCACTGGAAGAACTCATCCCTCGTTGAGAGACTGCCAGTTCCGGTGTCGTTTACAATCGTCCAGGTCCCCTGGATGAATTCCTCGTTGGGGTCCATAGCACAGGCGGATAGAAAAACAAGGAGGCAGCAGAGAAGCAGCCATCGGCTGATTCGGAGGTGTGGTTTGCGTGACATTGTTGGTAAATTATACTCTGCAACGCGAAGCCTGACCCTTGCGCTTACCGGCAGGGCGGAGAGAGGGCGCTGAAGCAACAAACGAAGATTGATATAATTGAGATCATGATAGCTATACGCAATTACACTCAGAACGACGCCGAAGAAGTTGGCCGTCTGATCGCCAAAACATACCGTGATATTAACCTTTCCTTCGCTTCCCCGGAAGACAGGGGGCCTTACTTAGGGCCATTCCGTCACGCCTGGTCTTCAGAGAAAGCGCACCAAGATGCCATTGTCAATATCTTGGAGTCTCCCATGTTCATCGTCGCCGAAACCAATGGTGAGATCGTGGGGATTTTGAGGGGGCGGAAAGAAAGGTTAGCCAGCCTTTTTGTGCGCCAGGATCATCATTATCAAGGGATCGGACGCCAATTGATGGAGCATTTCGAGGCTGAGAGCGCTGCTCAAAATGTCTCCGTGATACGGTTGGCGGCCACCTTGTATGCCATCCCCTTTTACCAGAAGTTGGGCTATTGGCGTTCCACCGGGGTGCGTTCTGGCTGGAGCTTTGATGGCGATGGCTTCCGGTATCAGCCCATGAAGAAGAACTTGTAGGCATAATCAACACAAATTGAGAATTTCTGCTATATTATGCATGAAAAAGGGAGAAATTATCAATAACCTGCAACCGAAGGAGCCGTGATGATTGAGGCTATCGAAATCAAGGTGAACGGGCAAAAGTACCAGGTAGAAGTTGACCCCAAAACCCCCTTACTTTATGTGCTGCGGAATGATTTGGGCTTCAAGGGGGCCAAATATGCCTGCGGTCAAGAGCAGTGCGGGGCCTGTAATGTCCTCATCGATGGTGAATCCGTGCCTTCCTGTAAGCTGCATGTTGGGGCCGTTCAAGGCGCCGAAATCACCACCATTGAAGGGCTTGGCAAGCCCAGTAGTCTCCATCCCCTACAGGAAGCCTTCATAGAAGAACAAGCCACCCAATGCGGCTACTGCACCACGGGTTTGATCATTGCCGCTCAGGGATTACTCAATAAATACCGGTACCCGACCGAAATCCAAATTAACCAAGCCCTGGATGGACATCTCTGCCGCTGCGGCACTCACGAGCGAGTCCGCCGGGCTATTAAGCTGCGCATCGCCCGGCCTGAGAAAAACCCCCTCTTTGAACGCATAGACCTTGCCCCCCTTCCACCAGAAAGTCAGGCGCTACCCAACGCTCTATTGGAAAACCCAGCGTTGGATTCGTGGATCAGAATCAACCAGGATGAAACCATAACCGTATTCAGCGGCAAAGTTGAATATGGTCAGGGCCTCAGAACTGCCCTGGCCCAAATCGCCGCCGATGAACTAGATGTCTCCCTGGAACGCATCCAGATGGTCATGGCGGACACAGAGCGCACCCCCAATGAAGGCATGACGGTTGGCAGCATGTCGCTGGAAACCTCCGGCAATGCTATTCGCCAGGCCGCTGCCGAAGCCCGACATTTTTTGCTTTATAAGTCGATCGAAGAATTAGAAGCTTCCTTTGAGAACTTGCTAGTCAAAGATGGTCTGATCTCAAATCCCAACAACGGGAAAAACATAACATACTGGGAACTCCAGGGTGGAAAGAAATTCAATGTAAAAATCAAAAATCTCGCTCAGCCCAAGTCCCATAATGAATACCAATTGATCGGCAGCCCGGCCAAACGCCTGGACCTGCTCAGCAAGACCACCGGTACGCATATCTTTGTGCAGGACATGGATCTAGAAAATATGGCCCATGCCCGTGTTGTAAGGCCACCCTCTTACCATGCCAGCTTGGGTTCTGTTGACACCTCAACGGTAGAAAAAATGCCCGGCGTCTTCAAAGTTTTGCGTGACGGCAGTTTCTTGGGCCTGATCGCTGAACGCGAAGAACAGGCTGACCAGGCGATGGAAAAATTAGCCCAACTCGCGGTATGGGAAAGCCGCCCCATCAAATCTCAACAAGAAAATTTACTTGCAGACCTAGAAAGCCAAATCGACGAATCCTCCCTGGTGGTTGACGGCACCGCGACCTCAGACCCCATCCCGCCTATCCAAGCGCCGGAAGGAGCCAGCCAGACAATCGCCGCCACTTACACCAAGCCTTACCACATGCACGCCACCCTGGGTCCCTCCTCCGCCCTGGGATACATGAAGGATGGCAAATTAACCATTTGGGCCCACACCCAGGGCGCTTTCCCACCCCGGGACAATATCGCCCAAGTTCTCAAGATGCCGCCTGAAAAAATCCATGTGATTCACACGGAAGGCTCTGGCTGCTACGGGCATAATGGGGCCGATGATGCCGCCCTTGATGCCGCCCTGCTGGCCCAAGCCCTCCCCGAACGCCCGGTCTTGTTAAAATGGACCCGCGCCAATGAAAATCAATGGGAACCCTACAGCCCGGCCGCTCTCATCAAAATGCAAGCCAGCTTAAACGACCAAGGCCAGATCATCGACTGGAACCACGATGTTTACAGCCCACCCCATTTGGGCCGCGGCCGGGGAGATGAGAATGCTTCTGGATTAATCGCCGCCTGGCACCTGGAAGAGCCGCTAACTAGATCGCCTCTCTGGTCTGGGACATGGTTCAACTTCGGCGCGCATCGTAACGCTGACCCGCTTTATGATTTACCCCAGAAACGAATCGTCAAGCATATTCAGCTTGAGCCACCTCTGCGGGTCAGCGCCTTTCGCGGCCTGGGAGCGTATGCCAACGTCTTCGCCCTCGAATCTTTCATGGATGAAGTCGCCATTGCTGCTGGCGTTGACCCGGTTGAATTCCGCCTCAGGAACCTCAAAGACAAACGCGCAATTGCCGTGATCGAAGCCGCCGCCGAGAAGGCTGGTTGGGACAGCCCCTTGGCCGAGAGCCAGGGCAGGGGAATTGCCTTTTCCCGCTATTCGAACAGAGCCGCTTACTGCGCGGTAGTGGTAGAACTGAGCATCAATCGAGAGAACGGGGAGATCAAGTTAGAACGCGCCTTTATCATTGGTGAGGCTGGACAAGTGGTCAATCCAGATGGTCTCAGCAACCAATTGGAAGGGGGTTTCATACAATCCGCCAGCATGACCCTCAAAGAGCAAGTCAACTTCAATCCCGAAGGGATCACCAGCGTTGATTGGGAAACCTACCCCATCCTGACTTTCTCTGAAGTCCCCAGGATAGAAACATTGATCCTGAATCGTCCAGGATCGCCTTTCTTGGGATCTGGTGAAGCCAGCATTGGTCCTACCTCGGCCGCGATTGCCAATGCAGTCTATGATGCCGTTGGGATCAGATTGCGCGATATTCCCTTTTTGCCTGACCGGGTGAAGAGTCTGGTAGGTTCACTTTAATAAGATTCTATTATCCTGATTTTTTACAATTTTTGCCAAAGAACCACTCGACATCATCGAGCGGTTCTTTGGATCTTGTACACCTCTTGAATTTAAAAAGAGACCGAGGAGTAAAATCCTGGGTCTCTTTTATTAGTTCTTCCCACGAGTGGTATTCTCTTTTCCCAGAACGATACTGTGCCCTACTAACCAGGCCATGGAGGTGAAGAAACACATCCATTCCCAGAATATCGGCGTGGTTCGTCCCACATTGCCTGTTTCTAACAAGATGAAAAGCACAAAGAAGACGAGGTAGCTAGCGACGATGCTGAAGCTCAACACCGGCAGGACCCGGGGCAGGTTTTTGATGGATATTTCTTTGAAGCCTAACAACCCTTGCAGGAAAACAACGCCCAGGAAGTAAAGGCCGATGCCGCTCTTATGGACAGATGGCGCGACACTGAAAGGCACCGCCGTCATCAGAACTGTGCCCATAGTGGAAAAGGCGCCAATCGTCAGGAATGCAACTTCAAAGGACCTCTTTCTTTCGCTCAAACTGCGCAACCGGAGAACGAGCAGGAGCAAGATGGCATAACGCAGCGGGGCAGCCAACAAAGCGCCAGAATTAAAAAATATCTGGGGCCAACCGGCGGTATCTCCAATATCACTCAAATAGGTATTGAAGATGGAAAAGTCTGGATGGTTGGGAGCGTAGGCCAGGGCGGCCAATAGAACCGTCAGAGATCCCAAAATAAAGCTGACTGCTCCGGTAAAGCGAAAGGTTTTTGCTGTGGAAATAGAATTGATAGTCATGTGATTCTCCTATAAGTTAC
>CBDUUP010000231.1:0-7349 GCA_965370435.1 uncultured Anaerolineales bacterium
GTCTTGGTGTTAAAAAAATTACCTCTTCAATTCCAAAACTAAAATTCACCTCTCATCCAAGCAAATGACTACATATCAGGTGAGCGCGCTTACAAAAATCAGCTTAACCACGCGCTTGGTTTATAATAATCCCCAATGTCTCACACTGCCCGGAGGAATCCATGCTAAAGAAAGCCCTGGACCATGCCCGTCAAAACCATCCCCGCTACCTGGTGGAGTTGACCGAGTTCCTGCGCATCCCCAGCATCAGCACGCTGCCGGAGCATAAAGGCGACATCCAACGGGCGGCCGAGTGGTTGGCCGAGGACCTGGAGCGCATCGGAATGGATAAGGTACAGATCATCCCCACTGCGGGCAACCCGGTGGTCTATGGAGAGTGGATGGGGGCGGGGGAGGATGCGCTGACGATCCTTATCTATGGCCATTACGATGTGCAGCCGGTGGATCCCCTGGAACTGTGGGAGTCGCCGCCCTTTGAGCCGGAGATACGGGAAGGGCGCATCTATGCCCGCGGGGCCAGCGACAATAAGGCCCAGCATTTCAGCCACGTCAAGGCCATCGAGACGGTGTTGGCGGCCAACGGCGCGCTGCCCGTCAACGTCAAACTGTGTTTGGATGGGGAGGAGGAGGTCGGCTCGGTCAACTTGCCGCCTTTCGTGCGGGAGTATAAGGACTTGCTGGCGACGGATTCAATCCTGATCTCCGATGGGCCGATGATCTCGGAGGGGCAGCCTACGGCGATCTACGCCATGCGGGGCGTCGCCAGCTTCGATCTGGTGGTCAAAGGGCCTAACCGCGACCTGCACTCCGGGAATTTCGGCGGCTCGGTGCATAACCCGGTCCAGGCGCTGGCCGAGATCATCACCGCCCTGCATGATGAGGGCGGGACCGTCACCATCCCCGGATTTTACGACGATGTGAATCCGCTCTCGGAAGATGAGCGGGCTATGCTGGCGAAGGCGTCTTACTCATTGTCTCAATGGCAGCGCGATACGGGACTAGAAAAGGACTGGGGGGAAGCGGACTACTCTCTTCTGGAACGGCAGACGACCCGGCCCACCTGCGAGGTGAACGGCATCTGGGGCGGCTACACGGGCGAGGGCCTCAAGACCATCATCCCGGCGGAGGCGGGGGCCAAGATCAGCGTCCGGTTGGTGGCGGCGCAAGACCCCGATAAGATCGCTCGTCAGTTCGAGGAGCACATCCGGGAGATCGCGCCGGATGGTGTGAGGGTAGAATTGAACTATCACCAGGACGGCTCGGCGGCGGCGGTGACGCCGTATGACTCGGTCGAGATGAAGGCGGCCTTGAAAGCCTACCGGGAGAGCTGGGGCATTGAACCGGTCATCAGCCGGTTGGGCGGCTCATTGCCTATTGTGGCAACTTTCCAGGATGTATTGGACGCGCCCTTCGTCCTCATGCCCCTGGGCCTGGACGACAACCGCCATTCGCCCAACGAGCATTACCGGCTGGAGTACTTTGAGAAGGGGATTGATACGGCGATACGGTATTACTATTATTTGGGGAAGGGGTGAGGGGGAAGTAAACAAGGAAAGATGATAGGAGCCTCCCGCAAATGGGTACCTGCGGGAGGCTTTCATTTTTGTAAGAAGGAGGAAAATATATTGACTCTGGATATATTTAATGATAATATAATGACATATTATCATATTATATTTCTTTATCATAACATGTAACTGTATTCGCCGAATAGGAGGCGAGGATGAACGCTCAAAAACCAACTCTGGATACACTCACCGGGCTCCCCCGCCGGGAGGTTTTTTTCGAAGACTTTGCCGAGGCCATCGCCAAGGCAAAAGAAAACACGCAGCCGGTCACCATAGGTCTTCTTGACCTGGATCTTTTTTTGAAGATAAACGACCAGTTTGGGCATGAAGCGGGCGATGCGGTTCTCGTGGCTATTGCGAACATCATCCAGGATGAAACCGGAGATGAAGCCCAAGCCTATCGCTATGGCGGCGACGAGTTCGCCCTGCTCTTCACTGGCACGGAACGGGAACTGGCCTTTCTGACCCTGGAACGCATCCGGGCGGCCGTAGAACAGCGCGAAACCTTTGGGGAAGGCAAACAAGCCGTCAATGTAAATCAGACTGTCAGTGGAGGTTTGGCCTCCTATCCCACCGATGGCAACGTCGAGGATGAACTTGTACGCAAGGCCTACCAGGCCCTCTACCGCGCCAAAAGAACCGGCAGCAACAAAGTCCTGCTGTCTATTGATGAGCGCATGGTCCCCAAAACCACTCATTTTACGGAGACCCAACTCAAAAGGCTGGCTGAAATCGCCAACGATACCGAGAAAAGCGAAGCGCAACTTCTGCGGGAAGCGCTGGATGGTTTGATTTTCAAATACAACGTGACCGACATTGAGAGGTGAGGTTTGGAGTATAGCGATGAACGTCCATGAAGATACTTTGATACCCGCCGAGAATGGATTGAGTATTCTGGAGTCCAACACTGAAGGTCAAGTTATTGAAGCTGCAGCACAATTCAATTTGTTGGTCATGAAACTCAAGGATTCCTTTGAAGCAGGAGGGAATTTATGTCTAACCCAACATGATTTTCGTTGGTTTGTCAGAAATATCGCCGACCTTTTGAATGAGTTAGGCGCAAAACTGGACGAGGCGCAACGTTTGGCCAGCACGGATTCCCTGACCGGATTGCCAAACATGCGGGCTGGATCGAGCGAATTAGCGATGGTTTTTTCGAATTCCAAGCGGACCGGGAAACCATTTGTGGTGTTATTTATTGACGGCGACGACTTGCGCCAAGCGAACAAAGAAAGCTATGCAGATGGAGACCGGATGATCCGGCAATTAGGGGCGGCATTAGAAAAGGGGCTGCGTTCAGGGGATTTTCTGGCGCGATGGCGCATGGGAGATGAATTTCTGGTCATCCTGCCGGATACCCCTCTGGAAATTGGGAGAGAAATCGCAGAGAGGATCCGGATGGTTGTAAAAGACGAATCTAGAACCTGGCCCGTTCAGGTGACCATCTCGGTCGGGGCCGCGGTTTATCCGGTGCATGCGGATACGATAGATGAACTGCTCAAGAAAGCCGAAAAGGCGATGAAAGAGGCCAAGCGTAAAGGGAAGGATTGCGTCAACATCGCTCGGACTGGAAATTTTGGGGGCTTTTAAATACTTCGGGCGCGCTGAACTGAGTTAGCCTCGACGCCGGGTCAAGACTCAACTCCTACTCCGCAACCCACCAATCCCCTCTCACGGCCCAATCACGAACAGGTCTACGTGCACGCCCTCCGCGGTGGTTTCGATGTTGATCTCCAGGGTGCGGACGCCGTCGGCGTAACTCAGCAGCACATCCTCGTTATGGACCTGGGGCGGCCCGGTGCGTTTCCAATCGGTCTGGCGGAGGGCTTCGGTGTAGAAGAGGGCGACGGTCCGGGCGTCGGAGGGGCTGTCGAAGGAGATAATGCCCAGCAGAATGATCAAGTTTTCAGCATCATCGGGGAGGGGCAGGTCTATCTCGCAGCCGGAGACCGGGTCAATGGTCTGGGGGCCGATCTCGGTCACCAGAAACTGTCCGGTCAGGAGGCCTTCCCCGGCGTCGAATAGGGGGTCCTGGCCTTTGGCTCGGAAATCGTAGCGCAGGGCGGCTCCGGTGGAGACGCTCACCGAGATGGAGACTTCCAAGTCCTGCCATGCGACCAGGCGGACGCCGCTGGCCTCCAATATTTGGGCGTTTTGCCCGGCGACCTTCTCAATACCGGATGGCGCTAACGACGGGCTTATCTCCTGGGGGTCGAATAAGAGGTCGGGCGATAGGAAGGAAACGCCCAGGTCCAGGTCGGTGGGGAACTGCACACAGGCCTCGTCAGTGCCGGGGCCGATCATGCGGCTGACTCCCCCGGCGCTCACCATGCGAATGTCGCCGGGGTTGACCACCTCGCTGACTCCCTCGATGTGGAGTTGGTATTCCAGCGCCTGGCCGTCGGAGCGGGTGATGACCTGATACTGCCAAGAGGTCTCCCCCTCAAATTGAAGGTCGAAGACAGCGCTGAAAGCGCCCAGCGCGTCCAATTGGAGGCCGCGGTAGGCTGAATCGCTGGTTGGGGAGGCTTCTTCGGTGGGGTCATCATCGCCATCAAAGGTTCCGCCTCCACTGCAAGCGGACAAAGATAGGGAGAAAATCAAGAAAAGAACGAGTAATCGGCGCATAATGAACCTCCGAAATTTAGTGCTTTAGGACTGTCGAACTATTGTAATCGTAACATAGATAGTGTACTCTTAGAGTGTACAGAAATGCCATAGCGCAAAAGTAATAGTAACCAATTAAGTAGGAGGCCCAACATGAGAGCCTTGAAAAACAAATCAATACTCGTCGTCATCGTCATCCTCGCTTTGCTTTCTTCCAGTTCAGTCATGGCGCAAGGCGGTGCGCCCGCCTGCACCGGCGACAGTGTATCCGGCACGGTAGTGGCGGTGGACAAGACCAACATGACAGTGACGATTGACACCGGAGCGGGGCAGTGCATGGTGACCATCAACGGCGGATCCGGCCATCCGGTAGGGGACCTGCTGGGCGCGTACTTCGGCGACGTGAACCTGGACGGCCTGCTGGCCGCGCTGGACACCATCCACGGATGCGCCCTAGAAGATGGCGGGGCGTGGACTTGGGTGAGTTGTGAGACCGCGGGGTCAGTTCCGGTCACGGTGACCGGCGACAACGGCGGCGGTAGCTTCACCGCCAAGACCGAGGGAGGGGAGGCCATCACCCTGACCGCAGATGAAACCGCGGCGGCGGCCTTGAGCGGAGCCGTCAGAATCTTGACGGTCAGTTGGAAGCTGAACGAGGACGGCAGCGTCCACGACGCGGGCGAAGACATCATGGATTACCATGATTCGGGCATCGGCTTCGGTGTGTTGACCAAGCTGTACGCTATAGCCGCCGAATCCCAGGAAGCCTGCGCCGAGCAAGGCATCACAGACGAGTCTTGCGGTGTGACCGTGGCAGAGTTGATCGCTATGCTTGAATCGGGGATGAGCATGGGCGACTTGTTCGAGTTGTTTGGCAAGCCTGCTATGACGGGCGTCGGCCACGTGAGACAGGCTGCCGGAGGCGGAGACGATGGCGGGGGCGGTGATGATGACGGGGATGGCACCGGGAAAGGCAACAACGGCATCTGCAATGCCCGTGGTAACGGCGGAAAAGCCCACGCTCACGGGCAAGGCGAGATTGATTGCCCCGACGATTAAGGATTATTGAGTTAGCTTAAATGCAGCAGGGTGGGCCTTACGCCCACCCTGTTTGATTCTGGGGTTGTTAGGCGATCAGGTAATCAGGCAACAAGGTGATTTGGTGATTGGGGTTATTGGTCGCGTAGGAGGTTGGAGAGGCGTTGGGCGTCGTCGTTGTCGATTTTGTGATGGAGGACGCGCTGGGGGAAGGGGAGGTCTATTTTGGCTTTCTCCAGGGCGTTATAGACGGCGGTGTTGACGCTGTCAAACATGCGGCGGGTATCCACGTAGGAGTCGATCCACCAGCGGAGGCGGAAAATCAAGGCCGAGTCGCCGAACTCCAGGAGCAGGGCTTCCACCCGTTGGTCTTTCATCACGCCTTCCACCTGGCGGACGGTGTCGATCATGATTTGGCGGGCCTGTTCAATGTCGCTGCCATAGGCCACGCCGATGTTGACCTGGGTGCGGTAGGTTGAATCGGGGTAGCTGTAATTCACCACCAGGCTCTTGGCGATGACCGAGTTGGGGACGATGACCATGCGGTTGTCCCGGGTGCGGACACGAGTTGAGCGCAGGCCTACGTCCACCACGTCGCCCCAGGTGTTCAGGTCCTGGATGTCTATGCGGTCTCCGATGCGGTAGGGCTGGTCTATCATAATGACGAAGCCGCTGATGGCGTCGGACAAGGTGGCCTGGGCGGCCAGGGCGATGGCCAGGGAGGTGATGCCCAGGGTGGTGACCAGGCCGCTCACATCCACGTTGAAGCGGTCCAAGAGGATGATCAACAGGATAATGCTGACCACGATCAGGGCGATGCGGCGCAAGAAGGGGGCCAGATGTTCGTCGGTGTCGGTTTCGGTGCGGGGGGCGATCACCTTGACGTACCAACCGGCAAAGCGCACAATGAAACGCCAGATCAACATAAAGGTGATGAGCGTATAAATGATGAAGAATATATTGCCCCGCGATGAGTCCTGGGAGATGGGCAAGAAGTCGAGACGGCCCAGAGAGAAATCCAAGGCTGCCATGACGGCTAACCAGTACAAGGGCATACGGACGGCTTCCATGACCAGGTCTTCAAGGAAGGTGCGGAGTTGGCCTTTGGCGCGCCGGACAGCCAGAACCAATACGATCTTCACAATCCATCGCCCGATGATGAGGACGGCTAATACAATGAGACCGGATATGCCCGTTTCGATCCATTGTTCGACGGTGAGGTCCAAAAATACAGAGTCCATGTCACGCTCCTGTGATTCGCTAGTACCTGGTATTATAGTATCAATGGCGATTTGAGGTTGTAATCCGGCGGGGGTTTATTGGGTTGATGCGAGCTTTGAAATTATCGTATATTTTAAAAACATTTCACCACAGAGACACAGAGAACGCCGCTTCGCTAGGAGAGAAAAACAAAAATTACTTAAAACACTTGGTTAGCTCTTTGTGCTGTCTGGTAAATAGTTCAACAATTTTCGTAACGAAAAGAGAGAGACATGGACTTAAATGACTTCATTCAACCCGGTATGACCAACGAGGCAACTTTCACTGTGGAGGAGGAGCACGCGGCCCGGCAGATCGGGAGCGGCTCTATGCGGGTGTTGTCCACGCCTTCGATGATCGCTTTCATGGAGCGGACTTCGCACTGGCTCATCGCTGAGCATTTGCCGGAGGCGTATTCCAGCGTGGGGGTGCGGGTGGAGGTCAGTCACTTGGCTCCTACGCCGGTGGGGAGCGAGGTGAGGGTGAAGGCGGAGGTGTTGAGAGTGGAGGGGGTGAGCGTCAGGTTGAAGGTGGAGGCCTGGGACGAGGAGGAGAAGGTGGGGGAGGGGGAGCACGGGCGGGTGGCGGTGGAGGTTGCGCGGTTTTTGAGGAGGGTGGAGGGGAAACGTTAGGTAGTTATGTGGTTGGGTAGTTGGGTGGTCGCGTAGTTGGGTAGTTTGGCTTTAAAGTTCCCCATCCAGGATTTTGAATATATCATCTTTTCCCACTGTTTCTGTGGTTTCTCCTTCTTCGATAGCTCTCAGTAAGGCGATGTCTTCGATGATTTCTGCGGCCAGGTCGTAGAAGAGGTCTCGCCGTTCTTGGAGGAGTTCAACGAAGGCTTGCTTGAATAGTTCTTTGATTTGGGTTTCGTTG
>CBDUUP010000232.1:0-7335 GCA_965370435.1 uncultured Anaerolineales bacterium
GCGAGAGTAAAATATTGTACAACCGGTATGCAACGAAGCTTGCAGTAAAAAAAATTACAACTAAGGCTCCATATTGAGCCAATATCAGAGGGGCTTCGTACGCTAGCCAGACAGCGCCTGTGTAGAATCCCGCCATGGCGCCCAGGGCTGTCATGAAAATTATCCAGGGCTTCTTTTCGAAGTAGATTATCGCTGCGATAACGGGCACCAAGTACAAGGTTCCCAAAAGAAATCGAATATTTGGCGAGATCGCAATTATCGATGTGAAAAGAACCACATTAAACGTGATCCGCAGTGCCTGAAACCACCCGGTTTCGTAAAAACGCGCAAGTACTTTTACTCTACAGACAGTTTCAAGAAAGAGTATGTAAATCATATAACCAACAAACCACTGAAAGATTTTAGATGGATCTCCACCCATGGCGTCGAACCCGAAATGGAGAATGACCAATAAGACCCAAATCAGTATGCCGAAATATCTTACAGCCAATTGGATTGGATTAAAAAGGCGGGGATTGAAAACACTCAAAAAAGAAATCGCTGCTCGGCTAGCGCCCACTTCTCCCTTTGCCATTTTGCTTACCTCCAGAACAATATAAGTTGAACATTTCTATCTCACTCTGCACCAAAGTATCAAGTGGTACAGAAAACTGTATTTACATTATATACCCGCCAACTATTCACTAACAGACGCAAACTTACTATTACTCACCCCTCAGAAGCACTATTTCGCAGTAGTTCTTTTGGGGGCGTTTCCTTTTTCCTAAAAATAAATCATGCATTAGCACTATCAGAAATAGGAAGCTTGCAGGACGACAACCCGGCTTCAAATTTGGTATGCTGTATCCAGAAACAACGACCATATATTCAATGATTGAGAGTGAGATAGCCTGATGAGTAACAACACTACCCAAACCTCTACCAATGATGAAGCCGTTCCGGCATTTGGCGCAAAAGGAGTTTTCAACCGCCGTCACAAACCGTTCAATCATAAACGAGTTCGTGCCCCGCCGGGCAAATGGTCAACCCTATTTTAGAAAGCCTCGCTCCGTGGAAAGAGATGTCGTCACCATAACATCCGGTTCAACCAAGAGAAAAGGCTGGCAAGCGAAGGAGTACATCATGATTAATTCAAGTTCCATAACCAATGCATTAGTGATACTCGTTGTTGTCGTGATAGTTTTTGGTATATTTTTCGGCGCCCTACTAAACAACACCGATATTGCCAACCCTTATCGCGGTAAAGCCGAGGCGGCCCAAATCAACGCGGAAACAGAGTGGCAGAATGAACTTCGCGAAATGGATCGCCAATATTTGGAAGCCGAAAGGGCCGCGGAAGCTGAGGCTGAAACCGCCCGTCTGGAGGAGGCCATCAGAGTAGAACGCGAGCAGAACAACCAGGAGCTTGCCAAGCGCGCAAAATGGGATGAAACTATAACTTCCGCAGCCTTGTTCTTCGGCAAGACTATCGCCATAACCTTCTGTGCTGCAATGGCCTATATCCTCGTTCGGCTGGCGAATTTGGTCTTTGCTCGTCTCGCGTCAAGCGCCGGAAATTCTACTGCCCCTCAATCTCAAACCAACCATCAAACTTGGCAACCTCTCAGGCGGCCCTCCCGAAATGGAGAGAGCGTCCAACAGCTTTCATTGGCTCACAAATCCGATGGCTCAAAGCCCCGACATGGGGAAAATGGGAGCCACCTTTCGCAGAGGATCGCCCACCAAAAGAAAAATGGACGATCCTGACGAATTGAAGAATTTCCTATCCTTGAGATGCTAGCGCTCTGATCATATCCAGAAGTTGCTCTCTCGTAAAATCCTTTGTCATTGCGGCATCAGCGCCTGCATCGCGGGCCTCCCTGATTAAAATTTCGTAACCAGTGACCGCAATAAATTTTACGTCAGGATAAACTCCTTTAATCTTCTTGATGGTTGTCCATCCTGCGGTTTCGTCACCAAACCATTTCAAATCGATTATGACAATATCGGGCGAAAGCTCCGTGACTGCATCTAGAATTTTTAGATGGTTATCAACTTCACCCATGACTTTGATGTCATCAGCAGTTTCCAATACAGTTCGCAGACCATTGCGGGCAATCAGCGTATCGTCAGCCACCAAAACTCCAATAGGTTGCTTTGTTCGGTCGCGCGACGGGAGCGAGCTGGGGGTTGGGGGGAAGTAAAAGCCGGGATGGAATATCGCCGGGTGAAGTCCTATGATCTTGGGGTTGTCGTTTAGCAAGACAAGCATCCGGTCCAAACCGTACAATTTCAGTTTCAATTTGTATTTCTTTAGAATGAACGCAATTTTCTGGTCTCTTTCCTCCGTGGAATATCTAGCTGTAGTGACGAAGACGAGTTCATCGCAGGTGTGCTCGTGATCGTGATTTGTTTTAGCATCAGCATCCACCTTAGGTTTCCATTTTTTTTGCACGCTGTAGGCGAAGATAGTCACTTTTCCTGATTCGTCCACATGAATGGCATCACGTCCTTGATCGCGGACACCTCCTAACGGTTCGATAGAGGTATATCCATCTGCCGCCATCAGGTCATTACACAGCCGCTCGAACGCCATGTAGTCGGTTATATTTTCAAGACAGTAGATTGTAGGGTCGGCTCCCATGGACAATTAACGCTCCCTGCGAATAGATCTAATCTAGCCTCCCTCGATGGGGAAAGCAAAATGGTGAATATTCTCCGCCCAGTATAGCGTAAATCGGTGGGTGAGGCAAGCGAGTCCCACGCTCACCCTCTCAACAGTCTCTTCTCATAGATCCTCCTCACGGTCTCTTCGATCTGGGGCTCGCGGACTTGGAGGTCGCGGATGCGGTAGCGGGCGGAGAGGCGGCCGATGAGTTCGGAGGCGGTGAGGGCGCCCCGCTCGAAGCGGTAGGTGACCCGCTGCCCGGCGCGCTCGACCACCTCGGCGCCCTCCACGCTCACCTGGGGATAGTCCTCGGCCAGGTCCACCACCAGCTCGCGCTTGCCGCCGAAGCGGTCGCGCAGGGCGTCCAGCGCGCCGTCGTAGAGCAGTTGGCCCTCGTCAATGATCATGACCCGCTCGCAGAGCCGCTCCACGTCGGAGAGGTCGTGGGTGGTGAGGGGGCAGGTGATTAGGTAATTAGGTGATTGGGTGATTAGGAATGGTAGACAGGGAAACAGGTAGACAGGTAGACAGGTAGACAAGTAGACAGGTAAACAGGGAGACAGGTAAACAGGGAACAAGTAGACAAGGATAGGGTGGCGGGTAAAAGGGTATTATATCAGAGGAGGGTTTCTTGATATTTCTCTCGGCTGGCGGAGCGGGCCAGTTTGCCGCTGGGGGTTTTGACGACCCAATTTCGCTGGGCGATCAAGTGGACCTCGGATAGGCCTACGTCCAGGGCGTTTTTCACCTGGCGGGAGAGTTCCCGGATGATGCGGTTCTTCTCGGGTTCGGTGAGGGGCTGGCGGAGTTCGGCCACCAGGACGATGCGCTCGGTGCCCAACTCCAGGTTGGGGAGGCTGAATGCGACGGCTCGTCCGGGGCGGATCTCGGGGAAGTTGGCGGCGAGGCTTTCTACGTCCTGGGGATAGATGTTGGTCCCTCCCACGATCATCAGGTCTTTGGTGCGCCCGGTCACGTAAAGCTGGCCTTCGAAGGTGTATGCCAGATCGCCGGAGTGGAACCAGCCATCCCGCAGGGACTGGGCGGTCAACTCCGGCTGGCGGTGATAGCCGCTGAACATGTATTGGCTGCGGAAGATGACCTCCCCGACGGCGCGGTCGGGCAGCGGCTGTCCGGCTTCATCCAGGATCTGGATTTCGACGGTGGGCAGAGGGAAGCCGCAGGAGACCATGGGTTTGCTCTTGGGGTCGTGGGGAGGAGATGGCACGGCGAGGCGGTTCTCTTGCAATTCCTCACGGTCAACCCATTCCACGCGGGGCGGGCCTTCCAGGGGGGTTTTGGTGACCCCCAGGGTATTCTCGGCCATGCCGTAGCCGACCGCCAGGGCCGATTCCTTGAAGCCATAAGGCTCGAAGCGGTCCCGGAAAGCCTGCATGTGTTCGAGATTGGCGGGTTCGCCGCCGCTGGTCAAGGTGCGCCAATGGCTGAGGTCCACGCCCTCCAGGTCTGCATCTGAGATGGCATCGGCGCAGCGCTTGAAGGCGAAGTTGGGCATCCAGCATAGGGTTCCCTTGTATTTGCTGATGGACTGGATGAGGATACTGGGATGCCATATCCAGTAGAAGGGGGAGATCAAGACCGCGGGAATTCCCAAGATCAGGGGGAAGATAAAGCCGATGATCAGACCCAGGTCATGATAGAGGGGCAGCCAGCTTACGATGGCATCTTCGGCGGTGATGCGGTTGTGGTCGGTGAGGGAGGCAAGGTAGTTCAGCACGGCCCGGTGGGAGAGCAGGATGCCTTTGCGCGCGCCAGTGGTTCCGCTGCTGTATTGGAGGATGGCGATCTCTTCTGGGTCGGCGGCGTGGGGAGGGGTTACCTCTTTGGTCTTGAGCGCGGCGGCCTGCTCAACGCTGATGATATGGCAGCCGGTCTGGGATTGCAGATTCGACAGGGCGTCCGAGAGGTCGACGGAGGTGATGGCGGCCTGCGCGGCGGAACGCTCGATGATGTGTTGGGCGCGTTCCAGATAGGTGGGGATGTCTGACTGGGGGGTCAGGTAGGTGAAGATGGAGGGAATGGCCCCGGCGAAAAGCGTCCCCCAGAAGGCGGCCAACAATTCACGGCAGTAGGGTAAAACCAGGATGACGACCTCCCCCGGTTGGATGCCGTTGGCTTTCAAAACCGAGGCTTGGGCGAGGGCGTCGGCGTAGAGTTGGCCTACGGTTATGGACTCTTCGAGGCCGTCTTCGTCAATGAAGATCAGGGCCGATTCGTCGGGCGCGTTCTGGGCGCGGTGAATGAAGGGTTGGGTGATTGAGTTCGCATCTTTTATCAGCACAATCTCTATTTTACCAGGGTGATGGACGGGTGAAGTTTGATCTGGACGGCCTTATCCTTCCGAACGCTGAGGAATAAGTTTCCGCAGGCGGGGCTGGAAGATGCGGAACAGGTGAGCGACCCGCCAGAAGGCGACGGCGGCCATGCCGTGAGCCAGCACGGCGAAGAGGGGCGGGGTTTCCAGGGTGTAGTAAATCCAGCATTGGCGGGTGGTGCCCCAGAGTTCGAGGAAGTAGCCCAGGCCGGACCCGGCGGCGAAGGTCAGCACGGCCACGCGATAATCGGTGGGGGTCAGGGTGAGGAAGGCGCACAGGACCAGGGCCATGACGGTCAAGGACAACCCCCGGGTGGGCCAGATGAAGACCAGCATCAAGGCGTAGAAGGTGAGGAAGATCATCCAGTACAACACCGGAAAGACATCCTGGTGGAGTTGGGCGGCGATGCGGCGGAGGCCGCGATCCATCAAACGGTAGAGGCGGTCTATCGCCAGGCTGGCGATGGGCCAGGCCGGGATGATCCACAGGGGAGGGCGTTCGTCGGTGTAATAGGTCCAGAGGTTGGTCTGGGTGCCCCAGCTTTCGATCACCAGGCCGCCCACCAGCCCCACCCCAACGACGAGGGCATCCCTCTTGAGGTCGGCCCCGGACATCATCAGCAGCGACATGAAGGCGAAATTGCCGAACAGCAGCCAGTCGATCTGCATCCAGAAAGGATAGTCGGGATTGTAGGTGGAGAAATATTCCAGGATGAGGGGCCACCAGACGTAGCCCATCAAGAAAAGGAGCAGCGCAAAGACGCTCATCATGTAGTAGCTGGTCCGGTTCCAGCCCAGGGCGGCGGCGAGACGCTTGCCGAGGCTGGGTTTGGATGAGGGAGCTTCTGCTTCCGGTTTGGCGAGTGAGGGCATAGGGGATAGTGTACCTGGGGGAGGGGGGGATGTCAACGGGGTTGTAAGTTGCAGGTTGCAAGTTTGCAAGTTTGCAAGTTGCAAGTTTGCAAGTTGCAAGTTTGCAGGTTTGCAGGTTGTAGGTGGCAAGTTGCAGGTTGCAGGTGGCAGGTGGCAAGTTGCAGGTGGGCAGGGGGCAGGTTGCAGGTGGGTAAGGGGTGCATTTCGGTTTGGGGGCGAGTTTGGGGAGACACAGCGACTAAAGTCGCACCAACAACTACGAAGTCCGCCCTTCGGCGGACTAAAAGCGATGTCAGCCGGTGAAGGGCGGTTTTTCAAATGTCGCCGCGACTTATGGTGTTTGACGAGTTATTTGGGTAATTGGAGAGTCTACCCTCATCCCCGGCCCTTCTCCCTGAAAGGGAGAAGGGAGAAAAACTCCTGGAGGGCTGTTCGGTGCGGAATTGAGGAGGTATTGGGGGGCTAATTGTCTTTGACGATTTATTTGGGCAATCGGAACGTATTTTTTCTCTGCACAACCTGGATTGTCACTCTGAGTCTGGCGACCGTTGGTGGCGACCAAAGGTCGCGGCGAGGAGTCCCTATATAGATGGTTTTAATTGACCCTGTCAGGCATTTATAGCTATGGTTTCAGGGATTCCTCACTGCTTCGCAGTTCGGAATGACAACGAAGCCAGAGATTATGCTTTCTGCTTGGCTTATCACCCCCAGGGATTGCACGTTTAATTTATCATACACCATTAGTCGCCAAACACATCCAAACTGAAATGCACTCCGCAACCTCCCGCAGGTTGTCTTGATGAATCCATTTTCAAGGAATAATCCAGGATAGATTGGACAATTCGTTCTGAGAAACAACCTGCGGGAGGGTAAGGCGACAACATTTAGAGCCGCATCCTTCGGCAGGCTCAGGGTGCTGTGCACCTTCGGCAGGCTCAGGGTAAGCTCAGGACAGGCTTGGGCGGAGAAACTGCCCTCCTACTAAGAAACTTCAGGGTTTTGGACATGGTTTGGATTGTCGGCGCGTGACTGGGCGAAGCAACGCTTCGCCCCTACAGAAGAGCTGGTGTTTCTTTTCCACTGAACGGCGCTTTTGACGCTGTGGGACGCTCGGAATGACAAATATCTTTAGTGATCCGGCTAAAGCCTCGACTCCTACTAGGAGACATCGGGATTTATGGACAAGGCCTTATGGGAAGGAAGGCGCATGGGCGACCCAGCGTTCGGCAAGGCTCACGTCAAGCGGGTCGCCCCTACGGAAGATAATTGGCGCGCCGGGGCGGGATGACCCCGCCCCTACGGGAGAGGAGGTGTATGTATTTCTTTTTAGGTCATAGGTAGGCGGAGTTCACAGGGATTCCTCGTCGGGCGATGAAGCCGCCCTCCTCGGAATGACAAGGATTTGGGCGCTCCGGGCGACCCAGCGTTCGGCAAGGCTCACGTCAAGCGGGTTGCCCCTACGGGAGAGGGGGTGGGTTGG
>CBDUUP010000233.1:0-7318 GCA_965370435.1 uncultured Anaerolineales bacterium
GCTGACCTCTCCGGCGGTGAGTTGTTTCCGCAGGGCGGTGATGGTTTGGTTGGCTCTTTTGTAAAAGTCTGTACAGAAGGTGGTGGCGGGGAAGGAAGTTCTGGAGAATCTTGGCCTGCCGTACTTACAGATGTGGGTGGCGGTGGCTGTGGCGGCGGTGTTGAGGGGGGCGGAGGTCCAGGTTCCGGGTGTTCTGAAGGTGGAGGTGGCGGAGGTGGGGGATCCGCAGTTTCGTCTGAATAAATCATGTTTTAACTCCAGGAGGCACAAATGGTTGACACGAAGGAAAATCCCGTACAGGAAGGCGATCAAGTAATTCTCAATGAAAAACTTGGTCTCGAATTAGCGATCAGCGATATGCAGGAGTCGTTGAGAAACCAATCGCTCAGCATTTCAGCTTTTAAGGCGACGACCAGACATTTATTGAGTGCTGCGAGCTTGATAGTGGCCTTGATCGGCGCGCTTCAACTGTATAAAGTGCAAATTTCTGATGACTGGATCTGGCTGTATACTGGCGTACTGTTTCTGATCGCAGGTCTCTATATTGCCTTGGTTATGCTTTGCGTATGGGCTCAGGCACCAATAGTTGTTATGGGTCCAATCAGGGAAGAGTGGGAGCTATTCAGAGAATTTTATATGGGCAAGTCTGAAATCGATATTCTCCGAGTACGCTTGAGCGGGTATTTGCACGCCTTCGACCTCAACAAAGAGCCGATAGCATTCCGGGTCAAACTGACCAAGGCGGCAAGTGTAATTCTGCCAGTTATAGTGGTGATTTTACTCCTGCTGAGCTTGGTGCCTCGCACACTACTCGGTTCGGGGTAGTTTTTGGCCCATATTATTCAAATAACCGTGAGAACAAACCTTCCTAAATTGTTGTCCTCTTTTGCACCTTAATAATCGAACTATGCGTACAGTGGGCGATATTGGACTCGAACCAACGACCTCACGGATGTGAACCGTGCGCTCTAACCAGCTGAGCTAATCGCCCTTGATGGAGAGGATTATAGCAGACCCATTCTGCTTTGACAAGGAACGTGTTGCCTTTTCCGTTATCCTATTGTATGATGCTGTAAATGAGTAATTATCATCGTCAAACAAAGGAGTGAATCATGCCCCACCCTCTAGTTGCCCAATTGCGCTTTACCCGCAGTGAATTTGTCCGCTGCCTGGAAGGCGTTTCCGCCGAGGACGCCATCCAGCGTATCATGCCGATGAACTGCATAAGCTGGATCATAGGCCATCTCGCCTCCCAAGAGAACCGCCTCTGGGTGGAAATTGGGTTGGGAGAAACCTTGCTGCCCGATCTCCGCGACTTGGTCGGGTTTGGAAAACCGGCCACCACGCCGCCGCTGGAGGAGATGTGGGCCGCCTGGCGGGAGATCACCGTTGCTGCCGACCCCTATCTTGATTCCTTGTCTTCTGAAACGCTTCTCACTACCCTGGAATTCAATGGAAAACCTCATTACGAAAGCATTGGAACTTCTCTCCTCCGAAACATTTACCATTATTGGTTCCACACCGGGGAGGCCCACGCCATCCGGCAAATGCTGGGCCACAAGGAACTGCCGGACTTTGTTGGCGGCATGCGTGATGCAGCCTATACGATGGAATCGTAAAGCCTAAGATCCTGAGGATGTCCTCTCTGCCCCTGACCGGATTGTTGGAGACGCTGGAACTCCTTGTTGCCCAAGTCAAGGCCTATGAGCGCGCCTTGCCTCCCGACAATTACCCGGCCAGAGCCGCAGTCGCAGCCCTGGGAGAACTGATAAACCAGGCCATGAATGAAGCCCGCGATCTTGCCGATGCCCTGGAACCCGCGCCTTCCGCTCCCCATCCTTTCTCACCCCGTGAGTTAGAAGTTCTCGGCCTCGCCGCCCGGGGCTTGACCAACAAAGAGATCGCCTATCGTCTGGGTCTCAGCGAGCGCACTATACAGTTTCACATGAATTCGATCTTCAATAAAACCACTACCAATTCGCGCACCGAAGCCGTAGCGATAGCGGTCAGCCGTGGTTGGATTGATTTGTCACTAGAGTAGACCCTGTGCAATCCCACAGGGTCCACCTGTGGCGTTGGCGGATGCGGCCCAGAGGCAAATATTGTATCCTGGGTGTACGACAACCAACTAGACCTCAGGAGTAAGTTCATGAAAAAAGAAGATATTCTCAAAGCGCTTGGCCCTTTGGCCGAATTATACGAAGACCCAGCCATCAACGAAATCCTGGTTGACGCGCCCGACCGTGTGTACGTCCAGCGTCAGGGCCAGGAAAGACTCGAAGATTCCGCGGTCAAGTTCGTCTCCACCGAAGCGATCCGCATGGTGATTGATTCGGTCATGGCCCTGGGAGGAGTCACCCTCAGCGACCAGCAGACCACTGGGCACGTCCGCCTCTCAGATAAAGCCAGAGCATTCGCCGTCATTCCCCCAACCGCGGTGAATGGAACCTATCTGGTCATCCGCAAGTTCGCGGCCGAACAACTCGACCGGGAGAAATTGATCGAGTTTGGCTTCGTTACGGAGGAGGGGTACGAGTTTCTCCAGAGCGCCATCGCTGCTCGGGTAAATATTTTGATCTCCGGCGACACCGCCAGCGGCAAGACCACCTTCACCAATATTCTGACCGATGATTTCCCGGAAGATGAAAGAGTGATCGTGGTGGAACCGGTCCTCGATATGCAGGTGCGCCATCCCCGGGTGGTGCGTCTGGCGGCGGATAGCTCCCCCGACCTCACCTATAGCGAACTGATCGAAGCGGCCTCACAGATGCGCCCCGACCGGCTGGTCTTTCTGACTGATACGCCCGGCCCGGATGCAGTCGCCATCCTGGAACTCATCGCCAGAGGCCACGACGGGAGCATGATGGACATCCACGCCACCAGCCCGGAGGACGCCCTGGCCCGACTGGAATCGAACTGCTTGATGGCAAACCTGGGCCTCGGACTGCCGCAGATACGTAACTTGATCGCTTCAACAATTCAACTCATAACCCATCAGGTCAAGATGCCCAACGTGACCAAGCGCCGGATTATGCAGATAACCGAACTGCGCGGCCTGGAAAACGACCGCTACGTCCTCCAACCGCTGTTCCGGTATGACCCCGATGAGGATAAGCTCGTCCCCACCGGAGTGAAACCAAGTTGGGTACAGCGTTGAGCGAATTTTTAGCAGATGAGATTTACCTAAATTTTGGCCCCTGGTGATTATCCAGGGGCTAATGCTTTTCCGGCAAACTATATTGCCTTTCCGAGGGAGAAATTAACCCCCGCAATTGGAAAGCGATTTTGACCCCCATAGTATAATCAAATCAATCAGAACGCCACTTGACCTCATAATGACAAGCAGTGAATTAGATTGTTCAGAGAGTGAAAATATACCCGCCGATTCGGTTTTGCTTCACACCCACATAGCGCCCGAGCCGGGAAGGGCCTGGTTCAAATTGGGGGAATTATGGGAATACCGCCAACTGCTCTACTTTCTTACTTGGCGGGATATAAAAGTTCGCTACAAGCAGAGCGTTCTCGGAATCGGCTGGGCGGTCCTTCAGCCGTTTTTGACCATGCTGATATTCACCTTTGTGTTCAGCGCTTTTGCTAAAGTGTCCTCCGGCGATATTCCTTACCCTATTTTCGCTTTCACGGCTTTGTTGCCCTGGCTGTATTTCGCCACCGCGATGAATAGGTCTGGGGTAAGCGTAGTGAGCAGCGCACACCTGATCTCGAAAGTGTATTTTCCCCGGCTGGCGGTTCCGCTGTCGGCGGCCATCGCCCCTATCGTAGATTTTGGGATTGCCTTCCTCCTCCTCATTGGGATGATGTTCTATTATGGGATCATGCCCAACACTGCAATCCTCGCCTTGCCGTTGTTCGTGCTGTTGGCGTTCGTCACCGCGCTGGCGTGCAGTCTATGGCTGGCAGCCCTGAACGTCCGCTACCGCGACGTGGGACACTTGATTCCATTTTTGATCCAGGCCTGGATGTATCTCTCGCCGGTGGCCTATCCCAGCAGTCTGGTGCCGGAGGAATGGCTTTGGCTGTACCGATTGAATCCCATGGCCGGAGTGGTAGAGGGATTTCGATGGGCCTTGCTGGGCGGAGAGCAGCCTGAATTGATGCCGTTGTTGGGTTCGGCCTTGGCGGCGATCTTGATCTTGGTCTCCGGTCTCTCCTATTTCCATAAAACCGAAGAGACCTTCGCGGACGTGATCTAATGGACGATGCCGTTATAAGGGTCAACGGATTGGGGAAGCGCTACCAGATAGGGCTGGCGCAAGACCGCCATGACACCCTGCGCGATGCAGTGATGGCGCGCCTGCGGACTCCATTTTTCGGATTGCGAAGAAAAGGAACCGGCCAAACTGAGAACCTAATCTGGGCATTGAAGGAGGTCAGTTTTGACGTTAAGAGAGGCGAAGTCCTGGGAATCATCGGGCGCAATGGGGCCGGGAAGACCACCTTACTCAAGGTTCTTTCGCGCATCACCAAGCCCACTCAGGGCACCGCCGATATTTATGGCCGGGTGGGGAGCTTGCTTGAAGTCGGGACCGGCTTCCACGCGGAATTGACCGGGCGAGAGAACATCTACCTGAACGGCGCTATCCTGGGTATGAAGCGAACTGAAATCAACCGCAAATTCGATGAGATCGTCGCTTTCTCGGAGATCGAGAAATTCCTGGATACCCCCGTCAAACGGTATTCAAGCGGGATGTACGTCCGCCTGGCCTTTTCCGTGGCCGCCCACTTGGAGCCGGATATTCTGTTGATCGATGAAGTCCTCGCCGTCGGCGACGTGGCTTTTCAACGGAAATGCCTGGAAAAGATGGAGGCTGTGGCCGGTAGAGGCCGGACAGTTTTGTTTGTGAGTCACAACATGCGGGCCGTCAAGTCGCTCTGTCATTCGGCCATCGTCCTGGAGGGTGGCGAGATTGCTTTCCGCGGCCCGGTGGATGAAGCCATCGGTGAATACCTGAACATCGTCATGGGGGAGGGGGAAAGGGGGAAGTTGGATCCAGGGATGCGCCAGGTCAACACCGGAGAGTTATGGATAGATCAGATTGATCTGGTGAATGGAAATGGTCAATCTGTCAGTCAATTGCGCATAGCCAGCAATTGTGCTATAATTATCCGCTTCAAGGTTCGGAAACGAGTACAGAATATCAGGATTGGTTTAGGTTTCAACACGCTGGACGGCGCCCGCATCGCCACCTTGCATCACACCGATGAGGGTCAGGCGTTGTTCAGCGGAGAACCGGGATTTTATGAAATGATCTTGAAATTGAAGAACCCTCTGCTTTCCGGATCTTACACGCTCTCGGTAGGCGCGCACCGAGCTTTGGGCGGGGAGGTCATCGATTACGTTCCCCAGGCGTTAAGATTTGATGTACTGGACGTCTCCGCCGAAGCGAGCCAACCTGAAACCCACAACCTGGGCTTGGTGCGCTTTGAGGCAGAATGGCTGCCAGTCAGAGAGGTCGAGGATGTCTAAGCCCGAAATTGGCGTCGTCATCACCACCATCAATGAGGGGGATGTGTTGGATGGATACTGCGCTCAGGCGGATGCCGAAGGCTATGGCGGTCAGGTGAAGTTCTTCGTGATACCCGACCGGAATACCCCCGCCGCCTTGTATGAAAAACGCAGTGAATTGGTTGCTCAAGGTTTCAATGTAGTTTGTCCCGACCTTACCGAGCAGGATATCTTCCTGTCCCGGTTAGGGATCGCCGACCTAATTCCTTATAACTCTGACAATCGCAGGAATGTGGGCTATTTGATGGCCTTGGCCTGGGGATGTGACGTTTTGGTCTCTCTCGATGACGACAACTACTGCATCCCCGGCGAGAGTGTGTTCAGGGATTTTGCCAGCGTGGCCGAGGAGCAAATTACCCTTCCATCGGTCAACAGCAGCAGCGGGTGGTACAACATCTGTGAGATGCTGGAGACCGAACCCAAGTATCCGGTCTACCCCCGCGGGTTTCCTTACAACCAACGCCAGAAGAATATTGAAGTTGACATTGCAGAAGAAACTGGAATCGTCCGCATGAATGCCGGACTCTGGTTGGGCGATCCAGACTTGGACGCCATCACCTGGCTGGCCGCGCCGGTTCAGGCTGTCCGGTTCAATGGACAACCGATACTGCTTGGGAAGGACACCTGGTCTCCGATCAACACCCAAAACACCTCCTTGCACCGCGACCTGATTGCTGCGTACTATTTCCTGCGCATGAATTATCCTGTGGATGGCTTTACGATTGAGCGCTATGGAGACATTTTCAGCGGATACTTCAGCCAGGCCTGCGTCCGCCACATGGAGCATCGCATTCGGGTGGGAACGCCCGTCGCCAATCACGATAGGAACGCCCACAACTACCTGCACGATCTGACTCAGGAGATAGCCTGCATCATGCTTCTGGAAGACTTCATGGAATGGCTGCCGGAGTTGCAGCTTGAAGGCAGTACTTACGAGGAGACCTACCTCTCCCTGGCTGAAGCGATTGACGACCAGGTGGAGCGATTTCGCGGCTCAATCTGGACCCATGCCGCCCGGGGTTACTTCCACGCCACAACCTATCACATGCGCCGGTGGGTGCAGGCCTGCCGGATGTTGGGCTAGATGAATGATGGTTGATTTTCCGCCTATTAGCATCATTGTTCCTTCATATAATCAGGGACGGTTCATCGAGCGGACTATTTTGAGCGTTCTGCGCCAGACGTACCCTCACAAGCAATTGATCGTGGCGGATGGCGGTTCGACCGATGAGACCGTCGAAGTATTGAAGCGGTATCCAGAAGTGATCTGGTTCAGCGAGCCGGATCGCGGCTACGCCGATGCGGTCAACAAAGGGCTGGCCCGCGCCACCGGGGAGATCATCGGCATCCAGAGCAGCGACGATTACTACAACCGTGAGGCGTTCGGTCATGTCGGGCGTGCATTCTTGCAGAACCCAGACTGTGGCATGGTGACTGGCGGGCGCGTGGAAGTTGATGAGGAATTAAAACCAATCACCCCGCTCATGATCCCAACTCCGGTAGACCTGCCCCGGCTGCTCAAAGGGGATACCGGGATATTCCAAGATGCCACTTTCTTCCGGCGTGAAGCGCTGGAGACCACCGGAAACATGAATCTGGAAGTTGATTACGTTGCGGATCACGATTTATGGATTCGGATGCTCTCCTATTTCGATGCTGTGGTGGTTGATCATCCGGTTTCGTTTTTCTTACGCCACCCTGAGCAGCGAAATGCTGTCGCTACTTTGAAATTTGCCGAGCATTATTCTCGGATGATTCAGGCGTGGATGGCCTCGCACCATTTTCCAATTCAGC
>CBDUUP010000234.1:0-7300 GCA_965370435.1 uncultured Anaerolineales bacterium
CAACTGAAACTTGCGTACTGACATGTCAAACCTCCAAAGTATTAAGACGATTATCCTGCGATGCATCCACGACGATTGGCGCCCCCTGAGGGCTGAACTCTTCAATAGTACACGACTTCACATAATGAGTCAACAGAAAATGACGGTGGAAGGGAAGCGATCAGGTGTAAAGAATAGCCCCCTATTCCCCTAACTGGATTCGAAATAAAAAGTATAATCTAGTCAGTCCTCACTCACCAGAGGTGGAGGTTGTTATGCGAACGAAGATCATACAATATTTCACCGCTACAGCATTGACGTCCTATGAGAGCGAACAACGACGGCGGACCCTTTATGTGATATTGAGCGCGGCGATGATAGCTATGTTTGCGTTGGGGTGGGTCAACGTGACCCTGGATGCGATGGAGGCGGCGACGGTTTTGTTCATCGCTTCGGGGCTGTGCATTCTGGGGATGGAGTTGACCCGGCGGGGGTTGTATTTACCGGCCAGCGTCTTGCTGGTGGTATTGATCCTGGGAGCCATCCATTTCAACATGGTGGATGGCAATGGCCTGCACGACCCCGGCGTGGTCAGCTATCCTATATTTATCATCATCGGCGGATTGTTGTTCGATAAACGAGTCATCCCTCTTTTTACCTTGATGGGCATCGGGTCGCTGGCCCACGTGACCTATTTGGAGATCAGCGGTGCATTGGTCACTGTGTATCCCGCCGACCTGGATGATTTCATCACCATCGCCATCCTGCTGGTTTCGACGGCGGTGGTCATCTGGGTCATCATGGGCAACAGCGACAAGAACCTGGAGAGGATCAAGCGATCTGAGGAAGAGATATTGGAGGCTTACGATCTCACCCTGGAGGGGTGGGCCAAAGCGCTTGAATACCGGGACGCCGAAACCGAGGGTCACAGCCGGAGAGTGACGGACTTGAGCCTGGGGCTGGCGAAGGAGTTGGGATGCGGGGAGGAGGAGATCGCTCATATTTTGCGAGGGGCGCTGCTGCATGACATCGGCAAAATGGCGATCCCGGACGAAATCCTGTTCAAGCCCGGCCCGTTGGACGATGAAGAGCGGGCGGTGATCGAAAAACACCCCATCTATGCCAAAGAAATGCTGGAGGACATTCCGTTTTTGCTGCCCGCGATTCGGATTCCCTACAATCATCACGAACGTTGGGATGGGAAAGGGTACCCGGAGGGATTGAAGGGGGAGGAAATTCCTTTATCGGCCAGGATATTTACGGTCATAGATCATTGGGACTCGCTGCGCTCGGACCGGCCCTATCGGAAAGCCTGGCCCAGAGAGAAAGTGGTCAGGTATATCCAGGAGAATACGGGAAAGATATACGAGCCTCGGATCGTGGAGGCGTTTTTTAGGGTGGTGGGTGTTCGGGGGGATTAGGTGTCGCCGGTGGCGGTGACGGAGGATTCTTCGATCATGAGCATGACGGTGCGGGTTTCTGCGCGGGGTGATTGGAACGCGAAGGACACGAAATAACGCGAAAAACGCGAAAGATTCTCAGGGCGGGGGTGATTTGGTTGGCGGTGATTTGGGTAGGGCGGAGATGGGCCACCGGGCTGTCTCTACGACGAGGGGGGTGGGAGGGCAGGAGTTGGGCGACCACAAGGGTCGCCCCTACGAGGGGGTGGGTTAGCTGTCGCCGGTGGCGGTGACGGAGGATTTTTCGATCATGAGCATGACTGTGCGGGTGTGGGCGCGGGGTGATTGGTGATTGGAACGCGAAGGACACGAAATAGCGCGAAAGGCGCGAAAGATACTCGGGGCGGGGGTGATTTTGGTTGGCGGTGATTTGGGTAGGGCGGAGATGGGCCACCGGGCTGTCTCTACGACGAGGGGGGTGGGAGGGCAGGAGTTGGGCGACCACAAGGGTCGCCCCTACGAGGGGGTGGGTTAGCTGTCGCCGGTGGCGGTGACGGAGGATTTTTCGATCATGAGCATGACTGTGCGGGTTTGGGCGCGGGTGCGGTGGAGGATGCCTTTGGGAACCGTGTAGCCCTGGTGGGGGTTGAGGTGGATGGTTTCGCCTTCGAGGTCGATCTCCAGTTTGCCCTCCAGGATGAAGAAGAGTTCGTCCTCCTCATCGTGTTTGTGCCAGTGGAACTCTCCCTGGACGATGCCCAGGCGGACCACACTGTCGTTGACCTGGGTCAGGGTCTGGTTGAACCATTTCTCGGTGGTGGAGGCGACCAGCCTGGGGACATCTATGAGGGTGGAATAGCCGTAGAGGATGTCGGTGTTGATGGCGTAGTCGTCGTTTGTCGTCATGGTGTTGTCCTTTGAATTGATATGCGGCTTCACTTGTCGCAGCGGTTTTTGCCCACCGAGACCCTCACCCAGATGGTTTGGTCGGGGGTGTTGATGCCGAAGAATTCGTAGGCTGCGGGGCGGTCATCGCGGAGGATCAAGTTGCTCTGATAACATTCGGGGATTCCTGGGGCGGTGAATTCGATGGAGAGTTCAAATTCTTCGCCGGGTTGGACGGTTGTGCCCAGGGGAATCTCGTTGGGCGCGCCCATCTGGAACTCGGAGACGAAGACTGCGGCGTAGTCCGGCGTCCAGACGCAGGTGCCGCTATTTTGCAACAGCCAGGTCTTGGTGAAGACCTCGTTGCGGTCGACCTCGGCCCCGTCTGGATAGGTGATGTCATCCAGGAAGGTGGCCTGGTTGGTGCAGGGGGTGGGGGTAAGATCTTCGGTGGCGGCGGCCTGGGTGGTGGCAGCAGTTGGGGTGGAGGTTGGCGTAGGGGAGGGGATGATCTGGTATATTCCCCAGACCAACAAAACCGTCAAAGCCAGGATTCCGGCGACCCAGGCCCAGGCGCTGGGTTGTTTCCAGTTGATTCGTTTGATCCGGTCCAGGAGGGGGGGCGGGGGCGGGCGGAAGGTGTCTTCTTTTCCGGCCAGGGTGTTGAGGAAGCGTTTCAGGTTCTGGGCGTAGGGGCCGCGCTTGAAGTTGGCGAATTGAATAGGGTTGAGGACCAGACCCATCTCGTCGGGGAGGGTGTGGGACTTGTAGTCTATGGGGAAGATTTTTTTGTTCTTGTTGTCGGCGTAGCGGAATTCTCGCTTGACGTATTTGGACTTGATGGAGTTGGGGGAGAGGATGATGATGAAGGCCTGGCGTTCATTGATGGCGTCGGTGATCTCTTTCAGCCAGTCGTCGCCGCCGCGGATGTCGCTCTGGTCTATCCAAACGTCAATGCCGCGGGCTTTCAGGTCGCGGGCCAGTTTCTTGGCGAAGCGCTGGTCTTTGCGGGAGTAGCTGATGAAGGCTGATTTGATCATGGCAGGGTTCTCGCTAATGGGTGGGTGAGGGTATCGGTTTGATTTGATTATAGACCAGGTGGGGAATCTTGGCAATTGGGGAGAGCTATTTAACCACCAAGGCACCAAGACACGAAGAAAAAAACTTGTTGTCTTGGTGTCCTGGTGGCGGAAAATTATTTTAGGAAAGCGATATTTCTTTTGAGCTTTCCCAGAGGCCGTGGATGTTGCAGAGGGAGAGGGCCAGCAGGGCGCCGGGGGCGTTGATCTGCATGGAGAAGGCGACTTCGGGGTGGGTGTAGGCGGGGCCTTGGTTGGCGCCCTGGGCGGATTCGCCGTGGGAGGCGAACTCGAAGCGGCCAATGTGGTAGGTGAAGGTTCCTTTTTCCGGTTGGAAGAATACGTCCACCCAACTGATATAGTGTTCGGTGGTGTTGGGGTGGGGGATGTCTTTGCCTACGCTCACTTTGAGGGTGAAGGGAGCGCCGGCTTCAACTGTGTCGGGGCATTCGAGGGCGGGGACGTGTTTTTCTTTTTTCCAATCTGCGGATTGTATTTTGTCGCCTAATTTCATGGCAGACTCCTTTTATCAATTTACAGAAGGCTTTACGAAGTTGGCATATTCCTTCGCCCATCTTGTATTCATATAGCCAATGTATTCGAACTGGTTGGGGTAGAAGCCGTGGAGGGTGTAATCGGCCAGCTCGAATCCGTGGCGGAAGAGCAAGGTGTATTCCCAGGGTTCCAGTTGGCGGATGGTGGTTTTAAAAATGGCGGCCTCGTGGCAATCGGTTTCGGGGAGGGTGTCGGCGCAAATTTCCTTTTTCTCTGCAGGGGTTAGGTTGGTATGGCTGAGGATGTATTCGCAAGTTTTCCCGATGCGCAGATATACGCCTGGCTGGGCGTGTTCATCGTCTGTGATGTGGTGGAGGACCATGCGGGATCGCAGTGAACGCACCTGGTTTTGCATTATGCCCACCAGGCGTTCCAGGCCCTTGAGCGCGCCATCGAATTTGGCTTCGGGGAAGAAACCGGAGGCGTCGCTGACGATGAGCATGTCTACGTTCTTGCTCCAGCCTTCGTCCGGTTTGAATATAGATTCGATGCCCAGGTTGTCGTATGCGCCGCCGTCCCAGAGGTGGACTGCGGGGAGCTTGGGCGGGCCGTATTTCCGCTTGCCATCATCGTAGGTGTACCATTTGTGACCCAAGGTTTTGAGGGTTAAAGGGCCAATGCCTACCGGGAATCCGGCGGAGGCGGCCATAGCATCGCTCAAGGGGAGCTCGGGGTCGTCCACGTAGCCGAATTTGTAGTCGCCCATGCGGGCCGTCTCGAATTGGAAGTCTACACCGGTTTCGAAGCAGGTGGTGTTGATGACCCAGCGAGGTTCTTTGGGGAGGGCGTTCAGGTTGGCTGTGATGCCCCATTCTTTTTGCATCAACCCGGAAAGGTAATTGGCCCGGCTTTGAAGGAGAGTCCAGGGTTCGAGGATGACCCGCCAGTAGATCCGTTTTTGAAGGTTGGTGGCAGTCATCAGGTTGAAGATACGGGGAACGACCACGTCAATGTATTCCTGGCTGTTGGGCCAGCGGTACCCGTTGGCAGCGAAGGCCATGCCGGCGAAAAGACTGCCGCCGGAGACTGTGGATAAGAATGTTGTGTTTTCGACTTGGTTTTCTTCGGCCAGGCGCGCGAGCACGCCCAGGTGCATTACGGTGGCCCGGTAGCCGCCGCCGGATAGGGATAATCCGATTTTTTCCATGGTATTGCATCCTGTTCAGTTGTTAAAAATATTTGGTGTGGATAGTGGGTGTGGATAGTGGATAGAAGGACCCTTCGGTCATGCCTCCTGGTAGCGGCTGGCGACGAGGACGGCGTTGCTGCCGCCGAAGGCGAAAGAGTTGCTGGCGGCGTGTTCGATCTGGCAGGCGCGTTGGCCTTCGGTGACGTAATCGAGGTCGCATTCAGGGTCGGGGACCAGGCGGTTGATGGTGGGAGGGACGACCTGATGGCGCAGGGAAAGGGCCACGCTGACGAATTCCATCGCGCCGCTGGCCCCGATGGGGTGGCCGATGGCGCCTTTGATGCCGACCACGGGGATCTCGTAGGCGTGGTCGCCCAGGGCTTCCTTGATGACGGCGGTCTCGGTGGAGTCGTTCCAGGCGGTGGCGGTGGCGTGGGCGTTGATGTAGTCAATCTGCCCTGGCTGGAGTCCCGCGGTGGAGATAGCTTGCCGCAAAGCTTCAACCTGGCCTTCCGTGGAGGGTTGGGTGAGGTGGTAGCCGTCGCTGGTGGCGGCGTAGCCGGTGACCTCGGCGTAGATCTGGGCGCCCCGCCGCAGGGCTGATTCTTCAGATTCGACCACCAGGATACCGGCCCCATCCCCCAGGATCAATCCGTCACGGTCTTTGCTGAAGGGGCGGACGGCGCTGGAAGGGGGATCGTTAAACTTGGAGAGGACTCGCATGACCTCCCAGGCCCGGATGACGGCGGGGGAGAGGGCGGCGTCCGCGCCGCCGGTGAGGGCTATGTCCATAGTTCCGTTGCGTATTTGAAGAAAGGCGTAGCCAATGGCATGGGCAGATGAGGCGCAGGCGGCGTCGGTGGTCAGCAAGGGGCCATGAAACCCATAGCGGATGGAGAGATTGGATGCGGGAGCGTTGTTCATCACCAGGGGGATGATGAAGGGGCTGCCGGTGTTGGTTTCAAAGAGTTTTCTGAAGTGGGGTTCGACGGCGGTGTAGCCGTTGATTGAACTGCCCAGTATTACGCCGAAACGCCGGGGGTCGTAGTCGGGTTCCTCCGGGTTGAGGCCCGCGTCTTGAAGGGCTTCTTGGGCGGCGATCATCGCCATCTGGGAAGAGTGGCTGAGCCTTCTTAGCTCTTTGCGGGAGAAATGATCCTCGGAGTTGAACCCGGTCACTTGGGCGCCGATTTTGATATTGGTGTTGGATAGATCCATCCCTTCTACTATCCGCACGCCAGTTTTCCCGGCGAGCAGACCATTCCAGAATTGGTCAATGGAACAACCCAACGGGCTGGCTATTCCCAAACCGGTGATAACCACCCGGCGTGGATTTTCTTGACTAGCATTCATTCGATAGGCCTCCATTTAGTTGCCCTATTATACCCATGAGTCGCTCTCTTGCGTTTACCAATCTGAGGAATGGTATTGTGGGTGATTGGTCTTTAATTGGAACTTTACTGTATTTTCTGTGATGGTGTAGAATATTTCCCTGGCTACGAGTTATGTCAATCATGATATGACAGGTTGATGTCCGCCAACCTTGCGAAGGTTGTTTGGCAAGAGCGCTTGTTTTGCTTTCGAGGACCGTTTTTTTTAGCAGGTATGAAGCTTGAGGAACCTTCGCTAGGGCTTAGCGCATTTTTGCGATTGAGCCTTGACAGATTACGCCGCTCCGCTAGGGTCTTTTCGGGAGAAGTAAATTATTCGTCTGAGGGGAGCTTTGGAAGGGGGAGGTCGGTTTTGGAATCGGTGTGTCTGGGGCGAGGGGGAGGAGGCTGGTAGTAGACGAAGTTTGGTTCAAGGGAGGCGGGGTCATCTCCGAAGGAGAGGGAGAAGCCGCCCAGGGATATTTGGTCGCCTGACTCAAGGATTTTCTGGTCTATGCGCCGCCCGTTCACTTCTGTGCCTCCGGTGGATTTCAGGTCAATGAGAAGGTAGCGGTCGCTGACGGGCATCAGCCGGGCGTGGAGGCGGGAGACTCGCAAGTCTTCCAGGGCCAGGTGGTTGGTTTTACTGCGGCCTATGCTGATCTCTTTTTGAGGAAGAGGGAAGACCTGGCCGTTATGGAGGAGCAGGAAGGCTTTGAAGGTGGCCGAGTCGGGGAGGCTGCCGGATTTATTCTGGAGGGTCATGGTTTTTGGGGGAGGCGTTCAAGCTTTGGGGTTGTTGTCCGATTGGGGATTCTCGGAGGGGTCTTGGTCGGGGGGGTGAAGCTGGGTGGTGGGGAAGGAGGTGTGTTCCCGCTGGCGGGGGAGGGTGTATTCGGCGGT
>CBDUUP010000235.1:0-7288 GCA_965370435.1 uncultured Anaerolineales bacterium
AAATTTGTATCTTCGTGTCTACGTGTCTTTGTGTTTAAAAAAATGCTTCAATCCCCCTCTTAATAATCCAGCAGTTCCCTCAATTCCTTGGCCGCGGTCTTGCTGAGGGGGATTTCGGTGTTGGGTTCGTCGTCCAGCTTGAGGCTGAAGCTGTTGCGGGTGTAGGGGATCACTTCCTTGACCCGCTGCAAGTTCACCAGGTAGGCCCGGTGGGCGCGGAAGAAACCGCTCCGGGCCAGGCGTTCCTCCAACTCTCCCAAGGTGAACTGGGTGGGCAGGCGTCCTTCCTTGGTGTGGAGGTAGGCGCGGCTCTCCTCGGCCTCGGCGTAGAGGATGTCGGCGGGGTTCACCAGGGCCACCTTGCCCTCCAGCCGAGCGGGGATCTTGAAGGGCAGTTCAGCCCGACGTTCCTCCTTGGGATCGACGGATTCGACGATGCGGCCCTGGGAGAAGGTGTAGATCGTGTCGCAGAGCGCGGTCAGATGGGCGGTGTCGTCGGCCAGGATCAGCAGAGTGACCTCCTCCTCGGCCAGTTGGCGCAGCAAACCGCTCATCAGAGCTATGGAGGCTTCATCGCATTTGGCGAAGGGATCGTAGAGCAGCAGGATCGAAGGCCGGTGCAGTAAGGCCCGCCCCAGAACCAACCGCCGGGCCAGCCCCGAAGAGAGCTTCTCCACCTGGGCGTTGGTGTGGTCGGCCAGCCCGACCTGGACCAACACCTCCTCGGCCCGGGATTTGGGCAGGCCTCGAATCCGGCACTGGAAGACCAGGTTGGCGAGAGGCGACTGGCGTTTGTAGAGACTGTCCTCCGCGAACATCACTCCCACCTGGGCGACGAAGCGGTCTTTCTCGGTCAAGGGGTTGACGCCGCCGAGGGAAATCGTCCCCGCGGTGGGCTGGGATTTGCCGATCAGCAGGTCAAACAACTGGGTTTTGCCGCTGCCCACCGGCCCAACCAGCGCGGCGATCTCTCCGGCCTCCACCGTCAGCCCCTGGATGTCTATGACGGTGTTCCCGTCTATCACTTTCTGCAGGTTGTTGAGTTCTATCATGGCGATGTTTGCTTGGTGGAATGGTTAACGTTCCCCATTTTAGCACAACAAGTTCGTAATGAGGTATCCCCCGTCCCCAAAAAACAAACCTGACAGGTTTTTAGAAACCTGTCAGGTTTACACATCTACCTATCCGACCGCCGCACCTTCCACACCACCAGGGCGTAGACCAGCAGGGAGATCCCCGTCACGCTGCCGAGGTTGACGAAGACATCCGTCCAGGGAACCTGCTCCAGGAAGGCGAACTGGATGAGCTTGGCGAGTCCTACGGAGGGCACCCAGGGGACGATGGCCTGTACGATGGCAGGCATATCCATATCCAGCATATCGACGAACAGCGCCCCGATGAAGAACACAAGGAGCAGCATCATGATCCCGGTCACGTCCTGCTGGCGGTCGAAGAAGCTGCCCAGCGCCAACCCCACCCCCACGCTGAACAGGCCAATCCCGAGGGTGAACAGCAAAGCCACCTCCCAATGCACCACCCCCGACCCATTGATGGCGAAGACTACCCCTGCGCTCACCAGGACGTAAAACAACCCGGCCAGCGCTTTCCCCACCACCACCTGGCCGATGCTGGCCGGAGAGACCAGCAGGGCCTCCATGGTTTTGGTCTGCTTCTCCTCGAAGAGCAGGGTCGGCACCAGGTTAATGCCCATCATGAGGATGATGGTCACCGGCGTCACCGTTATCATGAGAAGCCAAAGCCCCGAACCTTCGGGAGGGTACACCAGGTTGCCCTCGACATTGACGGTCGCCGGGTGTCCCAGGATGCCCTCAAGCCCCGCTTCGAGGTCGGTTTTAAATTGGGCTGCTTTGGATCGGTTGCCCCAGGAAACGTAGCCGTCGAGTTGGGGCTGGCCGCCTGAATCCAGGGTTTGGTCGAGGCCCTCCGGGAACACCAGGCCGAATTCCACCCCCAGGCCAGAGCCGGTGGATCCCAGAACGGTCTCAAATTCCTGGAGCGACCTGACCCGCTGGACTTGATATTCATCGCTGTCGTCCAGCATCACGGTCAGGCGAGAGTCGCCCGGGTCGTAGACCAACACCGTGGTCTCCGTGGTGACAAACATCAATCCCATCAGCGTGGGCATCAACAGCATGAAGCCCATGCCCAAGATCAGCGAGATAATGAGCTTGTTGCGAAGAGAATCCACAATGTCCTTGGAGGCGATGGTCCAAACGATGTGGAGGCTGTCGCCTATTTTTTCTCGGAGTGTATTCATTTAATTATTTCCTAATGGGTTGCCGTGGGGCAGGCACAAGGCCTGCCCCTATGCATTATATTACCGATCCGCCCGCTTCACCTTCCAGACCACCACCGCGAAGAACAAGGCGGCGCTCACCCCCACCACCGCCATATCGGTCAGGAGCTGATCCACCGGCGCGCTGCTGGACATGGAGAACTTGAATATCTCCGACACCGCAGTGGTGGGGATCCAGGAGAAAGCCGTTTTCAGGGCCGGGGCCAGATTTGTCTCCGAGGAGAAGAACGCCGGAATGATCAGGAAGAAGATCACCGGTACCGTCCAGATCGCCATCTGCGCCTGAGACTCAACGAAGCTGCCCATCACCAACGCCAGCGCGATGCTGAACGCGGCGCAGAGCAGGAAGGCCAGCACGGCCAGCCCCCAGTTGGTGATGTAAGCCCAGTGGAGGATGAAATACAACCCACCACCCAATGCGACGTAGAACAATCCCGCTATCGCTTTGCCCATGACTATCTGACCTGCGCTGGCCGGGGAGACCAGCAGCGCGTCCAGGGTCTTGGTGCGCTTCTCTTCCAACATCAGGGCCGGGACCACGCTGATAGCCATGAACAACACGGCGTAGAGCATGGTGAACTGCACCGAGGAGGTGTCCACATCCGGGGCGGGGATGACGAAGTTCTCCCCGATCTCAACTCGAACCGGCTGGCCGAGCAGTTCGGTGAACTTGGCGCTGTACTTGACTTCCAACTCAGCCGCCTCCCCCCGATGTTCCCACATGATGTAGCCGGTGAGCGCCGCTTCCCCGCCCGAGGCCAGGGTCTGGTCGAAATCGGCGGGGACTACCACGCCGAGCTGCTTGTAACCCATCTTGCTCTCCAGGTCGCCCACCGAGGAGGCTTCGTAAAAGGCGAACGTGTAGCCGTCCTCCAGGTCACCGGGCAAAGTGGTCAGGGTGGAACTGCCTTGATCGTAAACAGCCACGTCAATGCGCTTATCGAAGGGGCGGGGGGTGGAACCCCAGTAGAAAAACAGCACCACACCGATCACCACGATAATGTTGACCCGGCTGCCCTTGTTCTTTAAGGCGTCGCCGATGTCCTTGGATGCAATCGTCCAAGCCATGTATAAGTTATCCATCAATTTTGCGCTCATTGTTCTATCCTTTATTCTCTAAATCTACCATTACTTAGATACTTCCTAAACCCTAAGGGTCTCAAACGACCGCAGGTCGCACGACTGAAAGTCGTCAGACCCTTAGGGTTTCCTTGCTGCCTGCCTCTATCTATCCGACCGCCGCACCTTCCAGATCACCACGCCGTAGACCAGCGCGCAGCTAGCAATCACGGAGGCCAAATCCGCCAGGAGGCGATCCGCAAGGACTCCGCTTGAGAAGGAGTATTGAAAGATCTCCACCAAGGCCGTGGTTGGTACGAGGGAGAAGATAGTTCGCAAGCCCGGGGCCAGGTTGTTGAACCCGGCGAAAATCATGGGGATGATAAGGCCAACTGCAACCGGAACCATCCAAACAGCGGCCTGCTGCGCGGTTTTGAAAACACTGCCCAGCGCCAGAGCCAACCCGATGCAGAAAGCCGCGCTCAAGAGGAAACCCAACAGAGCCAGGTCCCAATTATAGACATAAGCGCTGTGAAGGGCGAAGAACAACCCGCCCGTCAGGGTCACGTAGAACAACCCGGCCACCGCCTTGCCCATGACGATCTGCCCGGCGCTGGCCGGAGAGACCAGCAGCGCGTCCAGGGTTTTGGTTTGTTTTTCCTCCAGCATGAGAGCCGGGAGCAGGGTGAGGGCCATGAAAAAGATGGCGAAGAGGACATTCTGGTTCACCATGGTGGCGGGGATCTCAGGCGAGGGGATGACGATGTTCTCCCCGATCTCGATACTTACCGGCTGGCCGAGCAGTTCGCTGAGCTTTTCAGAGTACAGCGTTTCCAACTCGGTTACCTTACCGCGGTAAACCCAGGAGAGGTACCCGGTCAGAGCCACTTCCCCGCCCGAAGCCAGGGTCTGCTCGAAGTCTTCCGGCACGACGAGGCCCCAATGCTCGTAGCGCATGTTCCTTTTCATCTGTCCAAGGGAAGTGACCTCGATGAAGTAAATCTCATAGCCATCCGACAAGGGGAGGGTTCCCTCAAACAGGCCCGTATCGCCCTCATCGTAGACCACCACTTCGATGCTCTTGTCCCAGGGCCGAACCGTGGACAGCACGTAAAAGGACAAGACCAACACAATGATGACGAAGAGATTGGCGAGACTACCTCTGTTTTTCAAGACGTTGCCGATGTCCTTCCGGGCTATCGTCCAGATCATGTATAAATTATCACTAAAGTTTTTCATTATTAATTTCCTCTGCCCAGATACCTTCCGGTAAGCTGGACGAATATGTCTTCCAGGGTGGCTTTCTCATCCTGGCCGTGTTCGGCTTTCAGGCTTTCGGGCGTACCCAGGGCGACGATGTGGCCCTGGTCCAGGATGGCGACCCGGTCGCTGAGCTGGTCGGCCTCTTCCATGTAGTGAGTGGTCAAGAAGACCGTCATGCCCTGGTCGGCTAGTTCCCGGACCACGGCGCGGATGTCGCGGGCCACGTTAGGGTCCAGGCCGCGAGTCGGTTCGTCCAGGAAGAGGACTTTCGGCTGGTGGAGCAGGGTACGGGCGATCACCAACCGCTGTTTCATGCCGTTGGAGTAGGTGTTGATCTTATCTTTGGCTCGGTCCTTCAGCCCGACCTGTTCCAACATCTTCTCAACCCGGTCTTTCTTCACCCGGTAGAGCCGGGCGTAGAAGCGCAGGTTGTCACGGGCCGAGAGCCGCTCGTAAACATTCTGGCTATCAAATACAACCCCGATCTGGGGCTTAAGCTCCTGTCGTTCCTCCACCACGTCGCAGCCCATCACCCGGGCGCTCCCGGAGGTGGGGCGAAGCTGCCCGGTCAACATGCGGATGGTGGTGGTCTTCCCGGCGCCGTTAGGGCCGAGGAAACCGAAGATCTCTCCGGGGTCTACGCTGAAGCTGATCCCGTCAACCGCCCGGTGGTTGTCGAAATCTCGGGTCAGGTCTTGCGCTTCTATCGCTTTCATCACTAAAACTCCTTCTTATCGTTAAATTATTTTCAGTCAAAAGGTCTGTTTAGGCCTCGGATTGCTCTCGGCGTTGGTTCTGCGCGGCTGCGAGAGCGGGGCCAATAATGACGAAAATAGGGCTTTCCGTCGCCAGCCATACGATCAGACCAAACACAAACCAGAACGCATACGGAGTGAGTCTCTTGACGATCTTCTTATTCATATTCTTGGACATTTCAATTTCCTTCGACGCTGTGCGCCTTTTGCTCGTTGAACATTGCCCATAGTATATATAAATAGAAGCCCCCTTGCAACAAAAAGGCGGCCAACGGCGTACTAAAGGAGGCCAATGGCCCGTTAGAAGGGGTGAGTTACTCTGATTTTCGGGTGGTTTTTGGAGTGAAAAGGGGGTAAATGACAGGGAGGGCTATCAAAAGAAAAGAAATTAGGAAGAACTTAAAAACATTTATCCGCGAATAACACTAATCGCACGAATTTTTTATTCGCGTTATTCGCGCAATTCGCGGATAAAAAAGTTTTTTATGAACTTTCTTGATAGCGGCCTCCTCACCTCACTTGAAAATCGGCCGCACCTCAAATTCATCCGTGATGGCGTCCATTTCCAAGTCCGAGGGGCGTTTCTCGAATCGAGTGGCCGCCTCCAGCATGGGGGACAACAGCCGCATATCCCCGGCGGTGATCAGAAAGCTGCCGGGCAGATCCATCGCCCACTGCACCGATTTATCAATCGCCTCCTGGGTCTCCAGGGGTTCGTAGAAATAGGTGTTGTACGTTTTGGTGCGCTTCTCCCAGGGCCGACGAGCGATGGATTTGATGGTTTGGACGGCCACCTTGCGCTTGCGGCACAATTCCACCAGCGCATTGAAGTCCTCCGCATAACGGGGATTTTGCACCTGCCAATAGTTGTACCCCAGCAAGACGGAGTCGAAATCAAAACGCATCAGGCTTTGCAGGTGCATAGCTGCGGCCTTGTTGCCATGTCCGGTCACGCCCAAGAATCGGACCAGGCCTTTCTCGCGCGCTTCGATGAAGGCTTCCAGCGTTCCCCCCGGCCCCATCGCTTTCTCCCAACCGGACGGGCTGGTCAACCCGTGCATCTGCCATAGATCTATCTGGTCAACCCTCAAACGCTCCAGGGAGCGTTGAAGATTTTTCCATGCGCCTTCGTAGCTGCGCGAACGAGATTTTGTCGCCAGAAAGAACTTATCACGATACTGCTCCATCCACGGCCCCATGCGTTCCTCGGCTTTTCCGTACATAGGCGCAGTGTCAATGTGGTTCACCCCATGCTCTAGTAAGATTTCAAGGGTAATATCGGCCTCTGCTTGGGTTGCCTCGCTCAGCGCATATGAACCGAAGATGACGCGCGTACTTTGATGTCCTGTGCGGCCAAATGGTTGTTTGGGGATCATTTATAGATCGTTGCGTAAATAATTAAACATAGAAGCCTGGTTGATGAATGAAACCATGTAAGGCATTCCTATTTCGTCGCAGTCTACGGACTGCCTTTCGGAGTTCATCCTCCTATCATCCCACAGTTTACATCTTTGTGCAATGATCTATAGATATCGCTCCTTGAGAATTATCTTCTAACGCTTTTTTTTCAACACCAAGACACGAAGTTTTCTAGCCACCGGACACTTTTCATAAATGCTTGAAACTTGCCGAAAAATCTGGAAAAATTCACCGCTGAGACGCTGAGAGCGCTGAGATTCGCAGAGTTTTTTTAATATTTTTGCTTTTCTCAGCGTTTTCTCCGCGTTCTCCGCGTCTCTGCGGTGAAATGTTTAAATCTGCGTTTATTTCAAGGGTTGCATTTGCAAACTGTCCGGTGGATAGAAAGTAAGTGGTAGTGGATAGAAAGTAAGTGATGGTAAGATAGGTAGCATGATACAAAAAATCAAAACATACACATGCAGGGTGTGCGAAA
>CBDUUP010000236.1:0-7247 GCA_965370435.1 uncultured Anaerolineales bacterium
AATCCCCCTCTCGCATCGTGTCCGTGTTGCTCGTCAGGGGGAATGCGTCGCCCGACCCATCCACCGCGATCGTCATCAGCCAGGGAAAACCGTTCCTGTCCTGGGTGAACAAAATGAACTGTCCGTCTTGCGACCAGGTCGGGCTGGTATTCTCCATCCTGCTCTCCCCTCGCCACACGTAATCCTGGTTCCCGCCGTTCGAATCCATCACCCAGATCTCCGCAAAGCCGGTGATCCGGGTAGTCACAAAAACGATCCGAGTCCCATCCGGCGACCAGGCGGGTTGAAAATCAACCGCCAGGCTGTTAGAGATCGCCTCCACCGAGTTGTCGCTCACGTTGAGGGCGTAGATCTGCGGTCGGCTGCTTTCCCGCAGAGTAGTGAAGAGGATCTGGCTGCCATCCGGCGACCATTCCGGATCGTAGTCCCCCGCCGGGTGAGAAGGCAATGGAGTCCACCCGCCGCCGTCTGCGTTGATGAGCTGCAAGCTCGCCCCGGGATAGCGGGTCTGGTTTTCGGTGCAAGGCGAGATGAAGACCAGCCGGGTCCCGTCCGGCGACCAGTCCGGCTGGCAGGCCCCATCGGGGAGATCGGTGACCTGGCGCAAGCCGCTGCCATCCGCATTGACCGCCCAGATCTGGGGGATCCCTGTGCGGTCAGAGGCAAAAGCGATCTGTCCATTCCCTCCCCCCAACGGCGTAGCAGCCAGTGTGGGGGTCAGCGTTGGCGTGAAAGTTGAAGTGATCCCCGGCGTGAACGTGAGGGTCATTTCGGGGGGCAGCGTATTGACAATTTCCGGGGAGGCTGTGAACGCAGGCAATGTAGCATCCGATCCAGGAACCGATGTCTGAGCCACCCTGGGCGGTTTCGGTGTAGGATCGTCTCCCCCCAGCAGGCCGGGAAGAATCAATGCCCCCGCTATCACGCCCACCACCAGAAGCGCCCCCGCAACCACCCACACCCAGATACCGCAGCCTCGCCCGCCTGCCCCGCTCCGCGCCGTTTTCGCCTTGGATCTGCCTCTCCGGGCTGTCGGCGCGCCGGGAGGCGTCACCATCAAACCTTGATCCGTCACCCTGGCTCGGGTGGCCTGGTTGACCTCCAGCAGCGCTTCCTTGAATTCAGCCGCGCTCTGGTAGCGGTCTTGCGGCTCCACTTGCATGGCCCTTTCAACCACCGTTGCCAGAGAACGCGTGATCTTGGGGTTGCGGGTGCGCACCTGAGTCAGCTCAGTCTGGCGCATGGCCCGGGTGAAGGCATCCTCCGGCACCGTCCCTGTCAGCGCAGAATACAACGTTGCGCCCAGGGCGTATATATCCGAGCGGCTGTCGGTGCGTGCCGTGCCGTATTGTTCCGGCGGGGAATAGCCAGGCGTCATGCCCCGCGCGCCCGTTGTGGTTTCCTGTCCGGCTATCGAGATCTTCGCCAGCCCAAAATCCACCAGGAAAACCTGTCCCTGGGGAGTGACCTTGATATTGCCAGGTTTGATGTCCCGGTGTAAGATCGGCGGCTGCCGGCTGTGGAGATAATCCAGCGCATCGCACATCGCCACCCCCATCACGATCACCTCATCTTGAATAATAGTTCTCTCGCTGTTGATCCTCTCTTTCAAATCTTCCCCCTCGATATAGTCCATGACCAGATACTGACCCTGGCCTTCGATCACAAAATGGTCTGTCACCCTGGGCATGTTGGCATGCCGCAGATTTGCCAGAATCACCGCCTCCCGGCGGAACTGCCGGGCGTACTCCTCATCGGTGACGAAATTTTCCTTTAACGCCACCTCCACCCCCAGGCTCTCATCAATAGCCCGATACACCGCCCCCATCCCACCTTTGCCGAGGACTTCATGCACCCGGTACCGATTATGCAGTAATGTGCCTTGTTCTAATGTCATGGAGGTGATCTTGCCTTATATGAATTGGATAATTTCTAGTTGACTCATCATAAATTATATACCATTCCTGCCAGCCCGCCACACCCCCATGCCCTACATTGATCCTGCTTGCGTAGGGGCGGGTCTTTGGAACCAAAGGTTCCCACCCGCCCCTACGCCTGAATTCTTAGATACGGGTCACCGCGCTGCAATACTCACAAGTGATCTCCGTCTGCCCCCGCAATACCGGAGCAGTGAACGCCGCCCCGCAGTTGGAGCATTCGGTGGGCGCGTTGCGGATGCGCTCCAGTTCACCTTCGTCAATCTCCACCGCCCGGTCAACGGCGTAATCCCCCGCCCTGGCCCGCCCGACCATCTGCAGCCAGTCCTCTGCCACCGGCATCGCCAACTCAAACCGCGCGTTAGAATGGTCTCCGCCCGCCGCGAAAGTGAAGAGCAAATCCTCCGCGCCGGTCTCTTCATCCTCTTCCTCTTCAACCCCCTCCACCTGAGTGTGGGCCGCTTCCACCTTCACTTCATAGTCGCCCGTCCGGTCTTCCCAGATCAGGCGCTGGTCGGTGAGGAACAGCACCCCGTTCTCCGGATCCATCCCGGGGCGTTCCCAGGCCGCTTCCACCGCCGCCACCCCGCTCTCGGCAGCCGAAAGCTGGAAAGAAGCGGTGGACACCGCGTCCAGCATCCAGTCAATCCAGGCCATGTGAGCGCTGAGGGCTTCCACCTCGTCGGCGTATTCGTCGTATTGGTTCAGGATGGTCTCCTCGGCGGCGTCTGCCTGCGCGCCCAAGGACGCCAAGCCCGACTTGGCCTGAACGAAAACCGGACGGGCCGCCTTCAAGTTGTCGGACATCCCCGCCAGCTTGCCCATCGCTTCTTGCACCGCCCTCATCTGCTCGCTCAGCAGCTTGGTCTGCATCTCAATGGTGGCATCCGAGCGGGCCTTCACGCTCTCCCACTGCAATTGCAATACGGTCACGTCCGCGTCCAACCCCTTCTCGATGACGTAGCCGCGCGCCCGCAAGTCGGCCAATTCTCGGGTCAAGTTATGGGTTTGGGTCTCCAGTTCGCCCAACTCGCCCCGGGCCTCCTGCATCATCACCTCGCCTTGCAGTTCATTGACCTCGTTCTGCATATCCATGATGTCGGCCGTGGTCAGCGGCCCCGTCAAATCGGAGAAAGAGAGACCGCTGCCGGTGGCCCGGTCATCTTCTATCTTCCCAGATTTAGCGTCCCCGATCAACCTCGACCATTCCTCCGAGTCCTGTCCATTCAGATGGAAGGAAACCTTCCCCAACTTCTTGTCGCCGAACTCGATAGCCAAGAAGTCATGGTGGCCGAACAATCCCTTGCTCTCGGCCTTGACCTTCTTCACCTCGGCCAATTTCTGGTCCACCACCACCTGCTGCACCAATTCAGATGCGGTGGTGATGAAAAGTACCTTCTTGGTAGCCACCTTCTCTTTCTGCTCGAAAACCATCCGCTGGTTGGTCAAGAACAGGATGCCTTCGGGATCGTTTTTGCCCTCTTTGTCCCACCGGTTGGCGACCGCCCGGACCATATCCTCGCCCTCGCCCATCTTGAAACCAGCTTCATCTTGTTGGGTCAGCATCCAGTGAATGGTGGTCAAGCGGGAGTTGAGCCGGGAGGCGTCGCTTTCTATATCATTGTAGAATTTCTCCACCGCTCGTTCTGCATCCTCAATGCTGTCAATCACCCGGTCCGCTTCGGCCTGGGTATCTTGCAGCAGAGAACTCGCCGCCGATGCGCTGCTCAACTTGCCGTTCAGCCGCTTCACCAGCCCATCCAGCGGGCTGAGGTCGCCCTGGATGATCCCCACCTGGCGTTCCACCTCATCCACCACTTTCTCGCGGACCTCTTGCCAACTGTTCATGGCTTCATAGGCGATGTCTTCCAGATCGGATTGGTATTTGTAGCCTTTGTCCCGTGCGCTCTCCAACAAACTGAGCGCATGGCTCAAGTTGGCGTCCAATTCAGCAATATCGTTCTCCAGATGGCTGAAACTGCCTCGTTCTTCGATGTCGCCCAGGTCGCTCTGCAAACTGGAAACATCCACCGAAATGTCCGGGTGGGCGTTCGCCGCGTTGAGCAGCAACGAAATCCCCGCCCCAGCCGCCGCCGCGGAAGCCACCTTCGCAATCCGTTTGGCAGTCGGCCGCACCGAGCGGGCACGCGCCGATGATTTGGTCGGGCGAGGCCGGGATATTCGCCGCACCGCTTTCTTGGACATCACCTTGCGAGGTTTGACTCTCGGACGCACAGTCGGGCGCGGCCGGGCCGATGTCTTGAGAACCCGTTTGCGCGCCTGGACTCGCTTCACCTCCCGCTTCTTCATCCGCTTGACGTTGGACGCCCGGCGGACCGGCTTGGCCGCCTTTCGGCGCACCACGCCCTTCACCCTCGGCGCTCGGCGACCGGCCTTAACCTTGGCCCGCCGCACCGCTTTCCTGGCTGCCTTTCTTCTCTTCGCTGACATTGGGGGGAACCTCCTGGAAAAAGAATTGGTTGATAATGATGCTATTGGTGAATAGAGAATAGTGAATTGTGAGTAGAAATCGGACACTTCTTATTTTCAATCACAGAACAATGTAACACCTACAAACAATTCACCACAGAGACGCTGAGTTCACAAAGTATAGCTTAAAAACTCTGTGTTCTCTGTGTCTCTGTGGTGAAAATTCTTCAATAAAGGGTTATTAGACATTTGCTTCGAATAACTGTCAAGCGGCTAGTTCACCATTCACGACTCACTAATCTCGATTATCGTACCTAAATATCCAAATTCCGCACTTCTTTCGAATGGGTGATAATGAATCGCCTCCGCGGCGGCACCGCCGCGCCCATCAACATATCGAAAGTGCGGTCGGCCTCGGCAAGGTCCTCGATCGTCACCAGCAAAAGCGTCCGGGCGTCGGGGTCCATGGTGGTATCCCACAACTGGTCCGGGTTCATCTCGCCCAGACCCTTGTAACGCTGCAAACTGGCTTTCTCCGCGTCCTTACCCAGCCCTTTCAGGATGCTTTCTTTTTCCGCCTCGGTGTAAGCGTAGGTCTTTTTCTTGCGGTGGCTGATGCTGTAGAGCGGCGGCTGGGCGATGTAAAGATGCCCTTCCTCGATCAACGACTGCATATAGCGGAAGAAGAAAGTCAGCAGCAAAGTGCGGATGTGGCTGCCGTCCACGTCGGCGTCGGTCATAATAATGACCCGGCCGTAGCGCAAGCCATCTAAACTAAAATGTTCGCCAATGCCGGTGCCCAGGGCGGAGATCAAAGCCTTCACCTCGTTATTGGAGAGTATCTTGTCCAACCTGGCTCGCTCGGTATTGAGGATCTTTCCTCGCAGGGGCAAAATAGCCTGGAAATGGCGGTCGCGGCCCTGCTTGGCTGAACCGCCCGCCGAGTCGCCCTCCACAATGTAGAGTTCAGTCTTTTCGGGGTCCCGCTCGGAGCAATCCGCCAGCTTGCCGGGCAGAGTCATGCTCTCCAGCACCGACTTGCGGATCACCAGGTCCCGGGCTTTGCGGGCCGCGTCCCTGGCCCGCGCCGAGGTCAAACATTTCTGCACGATAGCCCTGGCCGCCGAGGAGTTGCCCTCCAGAAATTCACTGAACGCCTCCGTCACCACCTGCTGCACCGCCGTCTGCACCTCCGGGTTCATCAGCTTGACCTTGGTCTGGCTCTCAAACTGCGGATCGGGATGCTTGATGCTGACAATGGCCGTCAGGCCTTCACGGGTATCATCCCCGGTGAAATTGGGATCGTTGTCCTTCAGCAGGCCGTTCTTGCGGGCGTGGTCGTTGATCGTTCGAGTGACCGCCGAGCGCAAACCGGTCAGGTGGGTGCCGCCGTCCACCGTGTTGATCGTGTTGGCAAAAGCATACACCGACTCGGAAAAAGCGTCGGTATACTGCACCGCCGCCTCAATGAACATCTTGTCCACTTCTTTCCCCCCGTACACCACAGCGTGCAGTCCTTTGCGGTTGCGGTTCATGTAGCGCACAAAAGAAGTGATCCCCCCCTCGAAATAAAAGGTCATCTCCCGGTCGGAGCGTTCATCCTGGAAGCATAGCTCCACGCCCCGGGTGACGAATGCCATCTCCCGGAATCGCTGCACCAGAGTCTCATAGCGGTAAGAGAATTCATCCCCAAAGATTTCCGGGTCGAAACGGAAGGTCGTGGTGGTTCCATTCTCCTCTCCCTTTTTCATCTTGCCGATTTCCTTCACCGCCTCCACCGGGCGGCCGCGCTCGTAACGCTGGAAATACTTCTTCCCATCCAGGCGCACCGTCACGTCGCACCACTCCGATAGCGCATTCACCGCCGAGACGCCCACCCCATGCAGCCCCCCCGAAACCTTATACCCCCCGCCTCCGAACTTGCCTCCCGCGTGCAGGGTGGTCATCACCACTTCCAGGGCCGACTTCTTGGCCTCTTTATGCTCGCCTACCGGGATGCCGCGCCCATTGTCAGAGACCGTCACGCTGCTGTCCTCGTGGATGATAACTTCGATCTTGTCACAAACCCCCGCCAGCGCCTCGTCAATAGAGTTATCCACCACCTCATAGATCAAATGGTGCAGCGCCTTGACGTCGGTCCCCCCCACATACATACCCGGCCTCCGGCGCACCGCTTCCAACCCCTCTAATATTTGAATACTTTCTGCATCATAGGTATTAATTGCGTCAGCCACAAACTACCTCCAGAGAGTCTCAGCTCGTTCTCGCTCTGTCTCTCTACAATTCATTGGTAAAGCAGGGAATTTCTAGTCCCGCGCGCGCACAAATTTGCTCGCGGGGTCGGCCCCAAACAGAATAAAATTCTGATTTCAGGCCCATCATATTGGTGAAATCGCAGTTCATTTCTCCGACATCCTATTTTACCATATTCACCCCATTCCCGCCTCTCATCTCACCCGCCAGTGTGTACGCAAATGTTGCTGCCTTAAACCTCCCGCAGGTTGTCTCTCAGATCGAAATATGCAATTTAGCCTGGATTTTTCCCTGAAACGATTGTTTCCAGACAAACCTGCGGGAGGTTGCGCGTCTCCTTGACATCTTTTGCGTGCACACCCCCGCCAATCACCATGAAAATTAATGTTTGAACATGTTATACTTCTTCATGATGTTTTGGAAGGATGTAAACGGTGAGTATTTACAGTAAAAAAATATTGATCATTCTGATCCTTTGCATAACCCTGGTTACATCTTGTTCATCTGAACCTAGTTCAGGTGAACTTGATCCTCCACATTCAGAATTTGACTTCCTAGAACACTCAATGAGTTATGATGAAATCATCGCTCGATTAGGACCTCCTGATGATTCTGTCGGTAGTGGAT
>CBDUUP010000237.1:0-7230 GCA_965370435.1 uncultured Anaerolineales bacterium
TTTCTCATTTTCATTCATCCTTGCTTTCTCCTCATTTATTATCGATCAGGAATATTTTTCCTAATTACCTTGTTGCCTGATTACCTGATTACCTTCCCTTAGAACTGCCCATACTTCTCCACAGACTGCACCATAGCGCGCACGTTCTCGGGCTTGGAATCCCAGGGCGTCTCACATTCCACGCCCAGACTGAACCCGCCGCCCGGCCCGCAGTCTTGGATCAGCTTCTTGCAGTAGTCATCCACCTCTTCCACCGAGCCATAAACCAGCAAGGCGGAAGGCACGCTACCCTGGAAGCAAACCTTGCCGCCCAGAATCTCTTTGGCGGCTCTCAAATCGGTCTTCTCGAAGTCAAGACAGACCTTGCCCTTGGGCAATCCATCCGTGATTTCGGCCAGCGTGGGCAAGACGGAGGTCAGCGTGCCGTCTATATGGATGTGTATCTTGAACCCCCGGTTGACGACCATGTCCACGCCCTTCTTGAGGGTGGGATAAACGAACTCCTTGAAGACCTCCGGCGAAACGTAGGGGGGGCCGACGATCCCGGCCTGGAAGAAGATTTTCTCTGCGCCGGGGAGTTCGCCCGCGCCCATCACCATCGCTCGCTGCATGGCGCGGGTCATTTCGTAATCCAGCACCAGTTCGCACATCTCTTTGACTTTCTCCGGCTGTTCGAACAGGTCTACGATGAAGTTATCGAAGCCGCGGTAGTATTGCAAAAACTCGAAGGGGACGGTGGCGCGTGCGCCTTGCATGAGGGGTATCCCCGTATCTTCATAGAATTTCTTCCACAACTCTCCGAAGACGGCCGGGTACTCGAATTCGTAGAAAAGGAAGTCATCCAGGCTGCGTTTATATACCTCCGGGTTGACCTCCTTGTTGAAGAGGATGGTCGAAAAGCCGCGCTCCATCACATCGTCGTAATCATCTATGAAGGGGCGGTCGAAATAGCTGCTGGGGATGTTGCCCTCCGGAGGGAAATCATCCCAGATGCGCCAGTCAATGGTGGTCATATCCCAACCCGATTTGGGCATCAAGGCGAGATGGTCGAGAGCCGTGTTGGCGGGATGAATGCTGTCACCCACCAGGTCAAGATTTTGCTTGATAGCTTCGATAAGTTTCTCAGGGTGGGTCAATCCCTCTTTGACTGAGATTCCGCCCGCGTATTGCAGGAAATAGATACTAGTCGGCACAACCGGCACACGGTCGCCTTCCTCCAGGTTCCAGGCGGCTTCAACCCTTTCGTAACAAGTCATTTGTTCGTTTGACAATGCACTCTCTCCAATAACGTAATCAACTCAAACCCGCGCTCCATTCAAGTTAAAACAGCTTTGCATACCTCCTATATATTATTGCAATTCAAAGTCCCTCTTCCAAGCCCCAGCCGGTATCTCTCCCTCTTCCAGACAGGTGCAGAGGAATTTCAACACAAAGGCTTTCGAGGAGCTTTCAGTCGGTAAAATTGATACTACATGGTCGTAGACGTTGGCGGGGAATAACCGGATAATAACATTGGCGGCCCTCTCCGTATGCGCGGCATGGTAGAATTCGAAATCGTGAGGATCGTCCAATCCACGGACTCACTGGCCAAGAGTCTGACAAGAGGAGATCAACTATGCCCAGCGAAACCCCGCCCCTTCAACTCATAAAACCCGGTTATCGCTTGCAAATTTTGACCGACGAGGAGCTAGAACGTTTCAAGTCGGCTACCCTGGAAGATGCTCAACAAGCTGAATTGAAACGCATCCTCCGATCCGCTGAAGAAGAGTTGGGTTAAGGAATCTACCCATGAAGACATTATTTCAAGTTCTATCCGCAGATGAACAAGCCCAAGTACACGAGCGCACGCTCAACATCCTGGCCGAGACCGGCGTCCGGGTTGAAACCGAGAAGGGTCGCCATATTCTCAAGGAGGCCGGGGCCGAGGTGGACGAGGACACCCGTATCGTCCGCTTTCCCCGCGCTCTGGTTGAGGAATCGCTCCGGCTGGCTCCGAAAGAATTCACCCTGGGGGCGCGCAGACCGGGTTGGGACTTGCCCATGAACGCGGGGAACTGCACGATGGTGGCAGACGGGGAAGGCATCTCGGTCATTGACCAGGAAACCGGAGAACTCCGACCCAGCGTCTTCAAAGATTGGTTGAATGCCACCCGCCTGATTGACGCGTTGGATGAGGTGGGCGTTTATTGGTCTATGGTCGAGCATGAAGAAGGCGAAGGCACAATCGCCAGCGCGATCAACTACTGGCGCTCCCTCTTTGGAAATTTCTCCAAACACATTCAGGATGGGATCCCAGACGAGGAATATGCCTCCTGGCTATTGGAGGTGTTGCAGGTGGTCTTCGGCGATAAGGAAACCATCCGCCAACAGCATCCGTATTCCTTCTTGCTATGCCCCCAATCGCCCCTGGTGATTGACCAACAGTATACCGACGCTTATCTGGCTTTGCTGGGGTGGGACATCCCGGTGGCGGTCATGCCCATGCCGCTGATGGGCGGCACCGCACCAGGCAGCCTGATCGGCACTACCATCCTGGGCAACTGTGACACCCTAGCGATGTTATGCCTTATTCAAGCGGGCGCACCGGGCACGCCCTTCATCTACGCCCCAGCCCTCTCGGTCACCGATCCTCGTTCTGGAACTTACGCAGCAGGAGCCATTGAAAACGCCATATTGGGGGCGGCGTCCATCGAAATGGCCCGGTATTACAGCTTGCCGGTTGAGGGAACCGGAGGAGGCACCGGCCATTTCATTCCCGGAATCCAGGCGAGCTACGAACGGGCGCTCAGTGCGGCGCTGCCCACCCTGAGTTGGCCGGACCTTCTGGTGGGACCGGGCTTGTTGGGCGGCTCGATGGTGCTCAGTTTGGAACAATTGGTGATAGACACTGAAGTTTTCAGGCTAAACATACGCGCCCATCAAGGTATCAACACAGAGGATGACAAATGGCTGGATGAGGTGATCCGCAAGGTCGGCCCAGGCGGGCATTTCCTGGGGGAACGCTCCACGGTGAAAAACGTCCGCGGCGGCGAATGGTATATCAGCGACTTCGGCCTCCACGAATCCTACGAAACCTGGAAATCCGCAGGGAAGCCTAGTCTTCTGGACGAGGCCCACCAAAAGGTGAAACATCTGCTGGCGACTCACAAGCCGCTCCCTCTTGGCCAAGATATTGAGCGGGAGTTGGAGCGCATCCAGAAACGCGCACAAGATGTTCAACATTAAAAAACATTTCACCACAGAGACACAGAGATCACAGAGAAAAACATTAATATCTAAAAAAATCTCTGCGAATCTCCCTAAGCGAAGCGATGTTCTCTGCGTCTCTGTGGTAAATAAATTGAGACCATTAAACTCTTGGAGGACCTTATGACTCAAGCTAGACAACATATTTCCCCGGTTTGGTCCCGCTCTGGAGACTTCTACGTCTCCCGCGGCGAGGGCGCTTACCTGTACGACCTGGAGGACAACGCCTATCTGGATTTCACCACCGGGATAGGGGTGACCAATGTCGGGCACTGCCATCCCCGCGTGGTGGAGGCGGTCCAGAAGCAGGCCGGGCTGCTGCTCCACGGCCAGGCCAACATCGTCCTGCACCAACCGATGCTGGAATTGATAGAAGAACTGCGCAAGATCGTCCCTGAAACTATGGACGGCTTCTTCTTCAGCAACTCCGGGGCGGAGGCGGTGGAGGGGGCGGTCAAGCTGGCTCGGATGGCAACCGGACGGCCGAACGTCATCGTCTTCCAGGGCAGCTTCCACGGGCGCACGGTGGGGACCATGTCTCTCACCACCTCCAAGACCATCTACCGGGCCGGATACCAACCCCTCATGCCCGGCGTATTCGTGGCCCCTTACCCATACGCCTATCGTTACGGCTGGCCGCCGGAGCAAACCGTAGAATGGTGCTTAGAAGAACTGCGCCTGCTGCTGCTCAGCCAGACCGCTCCTCATGAGACTGCCGCCATGCTGGTCGAACCAGTGTTGGGCGAGGGCGGGTACGTGGTCCCTCCGCCGGGATTTTTGGAGGGTCTGCGCGAGATCGCTGATGAACATGGCATCCTCCTCATCGCAGATGAGATCCAATCCGGGGCCGGGCGCACCGGACGCTGGTTCGCCTACGAACATTTTGACTTCATTCCCGATATTTTGACGGTCGCCAAAGGGCTGGCTTCGGGGATGCCGCTTTCGGGCGTCATCGCTCCCTTGGCGTTGATGGAAAAGTGGACCCCTGGTTCCCACGGGGGCACCTATGGCGGCAACGTTGTCGCCGCAGCCGCCGCAGTCGCTACTCTTCAGACCATTCGAGAGGAGAATCTGCTGGAGAACACCCAGGCGCGGGGTGAACAATTGATGGTCGGTTTACGCCACCTGCAAGAGAAATATCCCTTCATCGGCGACGTGCGCGGGCTGGGTTTGATGGTGGGCGTCGAGATCCGCACCCCGGACCGCCAGCCCGACATGAAGACCGCCAAGGCCATTCTGTCGGCTTGTTTCCAACAAAAGCTGATGCTCTTAGACTGCGGCCCCTGGAACAACACGGTGCGATGGATCCCGCCCTTGATCGTCACCGAGGAGCAAATGGCAGAAGCTTTGTCTATCTTTGAGCACGCGCTTGAAGAGGCTGCTGGATAGGTTCTGTGCACTTGACGCAATTAAGATATTGTATTTTTTGAAGCAGACCTGACAGGTTTTTAAAAACCTGTCAGGTCTCCGCCGACAGAATATATTTATTCTTGCGGCTATTCCTTCACAACGTGGTAATGGAGGCTCAAATGAAAATATGGCGAGTAAACGTCCGTGAACAAACACTGTCTCAAGAGTCAGTTCCCGAAACCTGGGAACGTCTGGGCGGTCGGGGATTGTTGGCCCGGGTGCTGGTGGATGAAATCATCCCCACCTGCGAACCGCTGGGACCGAACAATAAATTGATCTTCGCGCCCGGCTTGCTGGTCGGCCACCGGCTCTCTAGTTGTGACCGCATCTCCATCGGAGGCAAGAGTCCCCTCACCGGTGGCGTGAAAGAAGCCAACGCCGGAGGCAGCACCGGGTTGCAGCTTGCCTACCTGGACATCAAGGCTTTGATCGTCGAAGACCAACCGGCAGAATCCGGCTGGTGGGTCCTCCATCTCAGCGCGGAAGGGGCGCGCTTTGAACCGGCTGACGATCTGGCCGGTCAGGGCGTGTACGCGGCAACCCCTCGATTGCTAGAACGCTATGGCGACAAGGTCGCCATCGCTCTCATTGGCCCTGGGGGCGAGATGCGGATGGCGGCGGCGGGCATCCAGAACCTGGATAAGGACCGGGTTCCCTCCCGGATCGCGGCCCGGGGCGGGTTGGGCGCGGTGATGGGGTCGAAGGGTCTCAAGGCTATCGTGATAGACGCCGCAGAAGGGGAAGCGCCCCCTCTCAACGATAAAGCGGCTTTCCGCGCGGCCCAGAAGGAATTCAACCAGGGATTGATGGATCATCCCCAAACCCAAACCTACGCAGACTACGGCACTTCGGCCATGACCCTAATGGCGAATGGGTTCGGCGTTCTGCCCACCCGGAATTTCAGCAGCGGCGAATTCGAAGGGGCTGAACTCATCAGCGGCGAGCACATGCGCGAGGTGATCCTTGCACGGGGCGGCGAGGGCGAAACCACCCATGCCTGCATGGCGGGCTGCACCATCCGCTGCTCGAACAATTTCGCCGGAGCAGATGGAAAGGAGATTGTCTCCCCCCTGGAATACGAGACTCTGGGGCTGATGGGTTCCAATCTGGGCATTGACGACCTGGACGCAATCGCCCGGCTGAATTGGGAGGTCAACGACTTGGGCCTGGATTCTATCGAGATCGGGGCGGCGCTGGGGGTGTCCGAAGAGGCCGGGTTAATGAAATTTGGCGACGGCGAGAAAGCGATGGAACTATTGGGAGAAATCCGCGCCGGAACCCCATTGGGGAGGACGCTGGGCAACGGCGCGGTGGTGACCGGACGGGTATTCGGGATCTCACGCGTACCTGCGGTCAAGGGACAGGCCATGTCGGCTTACGAACCGCGGGCTGTCAAGGGTACCGGGATCACCTACGCCACTTCGCCCCAAGGCGCTGACCACACCTGCGGTTTGACCCTGCGCGCCAAGGTGGACCACCTCGACCCCAAGGGACAGATTGAAATTTCACGCAACGGCCAGATCAGCATGGCCGGATACGACACCCTGGGCGCGTGCATCATGTCCGGGTTCGGGTTCTCCAAAGTCCCCCACACTATCGGCGACCTGCTCAACGCCCGGTATGGATGGGAGGTAGACAAGGACATCTTGAAGGAGCTTGGCCGAGAGACCCTTTCCATTGAGCGAGAATTCAACCTCCGGGCCGGGTTCACCGCGGCAGACGACCGCCTGCCAGAGTGGATGTCCTCCGAACCCCTGCCTCCACACAACACCGTCTTCGACGTATCCGATGATGATTTGGATTCTGTTTTCAACTGGTGAATAGGAGTCAAAGATTGCGCCTCGACGTCCATCTCCACACGATCCTCCGGCGTCCGTCTCCAGACGGCCCAATTTCCCGGTTGGAGGTCTCTCTTCCTGAGGGAAGTACGTTGGGGGATTTGCTCCAGCATTTAGAAATCGAGCTTCCCCCCGAATCTCTCCTCACCGCGGTGAATGGACGGACGGCAGTGCTTGACCAATTTCTTCAAAACGGGGATAAGGTGAACCTCATGCCTGCTATTTCGGGAGGTTCCATTTGGGGTTGATTTATCAAACAGAGGTCACAGAGATTCCTCGTCGGGCGGTAAAACTGCCCTTCTCGGAATGACAATTATTGGGGTAGGAATGACGTTTCACATTCCCTAAACACACACATGGACCGTGCTTTGAAGGAGGGGTAATTAATTGTGACTACCGGGGCAATAATGCCGATTTGACATTATTTTGGTATTTTTAGTGACAATTCGTGCATATACCATTGATTTTAATCACGAATTGTGATAGTATTGCTTTCGTCTCGAATATAAAAACCATGTAACAGCAGGATAAACCATGTCCCACCAGGATCTAAATTATCAAGCCAGCATAGACGAGGTTGATCTCCAGATCATCCGCATCCTCAATGAGGACGGGCGGACTCCATTCGCACAGATCGCCAAGGAATTAGACGTATCTACCGGGATGATCCGGCAGCGTTACCACCGGCTGGTCGAGGAAGGGGCGTTCCCCAATCGAAGTCGCGCCGTTCAGGCGG
>CBDUUP010000238.1:0-7185 GCA_965370435.1 uncultured Anaerolineales bacterium
CTTCGTTTACGAACGCGAAGCCGAAGAACTTCTGGAGAACACCCGCCAGCGTATCGCCGACACGGTGCGCAATGCTAACGGCGGCGACATCTACGGCGATGTGAAAAAGACGGTCAAGAATTATCTTTATAACGAGACGCAGCGGCGACCTTTGATCTTCATTACGATGAGTAAGCCGTAAAACGGGGGAGGAGGGGGAACAGGTAAACATGTATACAGGTAGACAGGGGGAGGAGTCGAGGTTTTAGATGAGGGCAGGGACAACCCTGCCCTTTTTGATATTCTGACTAGGTGGTTTTCATCACTGTGTGGAGACAATAATAGACTATACGCATAATCCGCTCTCTTGTTCCTGAGAGGAGTGGAGATGTTGTGTTCTTGAAGCGTCTGACCCTCACCCCAGTCCCTTCGGGACTTGCCCCTCTCCCTGGAAGGGAGAAGGGCGAATTTGCAGGCGTGGGTTGAGAGGCGGGGTGATGCTGGCGTAGGTAAATCACCTATCACTCCCCCATTTCTCGTTCTTTCAGTTTTTTATCTATCACTGCATTGATCAAAATTATTATTCCCTGTACGACAACGGCGGCAGAACAAAAAATAATGAGCAGGAAAAAAACAATGTTGGGCGGCGCGCTCCAGGAACCTGCACTAATTAGCGTCATTCCCATTGAAATACCCAACCATCCCAGGAAAATTCTTAGTTTGTAGCTAGATCGAGTTTCTTTTGGTGTACTATCGGACATGTTATCCTTCCTTATAAGTGTCAATCGATGGTTAGTGGGATACCCCCATTGTACAGCCAAAGGCCGCGGGGAGCAAGGGAAGGGCGGACTAAGAACACATTCGCTTAACAGGTATAATTCTATTGGTAAAAACTAGTCACACTTCAAGGAGGCAGGCATGACAGGACAGATGGCTGGGAAGGTTGCGTTGGTGACGGGGGGAAGCACGGGGATCGGGAAGGCGGCGGCTTTGGTGTTTGCGCGGGAGGGGGCCAGGGTCGCTATCGCCAGCCGCACACGGAAGACGGGCGAGGCGGCGGTGGCCGAGGTTCAGGCGGCGGGGGGCGAGGCGTTCTGGATCGAGACCGACGTCACCCAGGCGGCTCAGGTGGAGGCGATGGTGCAAGCCACTGTAGACACTTTCGGTAGGTTGGACTATGCCTTCAACAACGCGGGGAGCGGCGGCGGGGGCGGCTTGACGGCGGAGATAGAAGAGGCGGACTGGGACAAGACGATCACGGGCTATCTCAAAAGCGTCTGGCTTTGCATGAAGTATGAACTCCTGCACATGCTCCCGCTGGGTTACGGGAGTATTGTGAATAATTCATCGGTGGATGGGAAGCGGGGGTTCCCCTGGGACCCGGCGTATTCGGCGGCCAAGCACGGGGTCATCGGGCTGACCAAATCGGCGGCCTTGCAGTACGCCGATAAGGGCGTCCGCGTTAACGCGGTGTGTCCGGGATGGATCAAGACCCCGCCGATTGATGATTGGATCGAGAAGGAGCCGGAAATGGAGGGGCTTATGCTGGCCCACCAACCCATCGGGCGGCTGGGCCGGGCCGAGGAGGTGGCCGAGGCGGTGGTTTGGCTGTGTTCGGATAGGGCTTCGTTGGTGATTGGGGTTTCATTGGATGTGGATGGAGGGTATTTGGCGATGTAGGAGGGGAATTTCAAGATATTGGTTTCTAAACGCAAAGACCCTAAGGGTTTTGAAAACCCTTAGGGTCTAATTGCACGAGCTAATTATTTCACCCCTACCCTATAAATCCCTTCTCCTTCAACAGCGGACGGGGGTCCACCAGGTTTTTGTTCAGGGCGGCGGACTTCTTGTCCAGGCCGAGGGCGATGGCCATCAACTGGGTGAAGAAGAGCACCGGCATGGGGGCTTCCAGGTCCATCTGGAATTGGCGGGCGTCCAGGTTGGTGTGGCAGAGGGGGCAGGCGACGGCGATGAGGTCGGCCCCGGCTGCGCGGGCGTGGTCGATGATGCCGCCGCTCAACTTGAGGACGATGTCGGGGCGAGTCAGGGAGTGGGCGGCGCCGCAGCAGACCGTCTTGTAGGACCAGTCAATCACCTCCGCGCCCAGAGCGGCCATGATCTCGTCCAGGTCGGTGGGGTTTTCGGGATTGGGCGCTCCGGTGACCTGGGGGGGGCGGGTCAGGAGGCAACCGTAATAGCTGACCACCTTCAGGCCTTCCAGGGGTTTCTTCACCCGGGCGGAGACCTGCGCGGCGCCGACGTGGTTGCGGATGGCTTCGCTCAGAGTGCTGACGTGGACGGTGTCTTGATATTGGTAACCGGTGGCGGAGTCCACTTCGGCTTTGCGGTCCTGGTGATTGCGTATCTCGTACTGGGCGGCCTTGTGGCGGTTGAAGCAGGCCGCGCAGGGCATGGTGACTTCGGTGAAGCCGCTCTGCTCGATGAGGCCCAGGTTCAGGATGGGGAGGCGGAGAGCGGCCTCGGTGTCGGCGCGGTGGGCGACGCTGCTGCCGCAGCACTGCCAGCCCTCCGGCTCGATGAGGTTCATCTCCAAAGCTCTGGCGACGGCCAGGGTGGAGGCGTTGTATTCGGGGGAGGTGGCGTGCAGGGAGCAGCCGGGGTAATAGGCGATGGCTTTATCAGCATCGGGGATTGGTTTGACTTTTTTCGGCAAGGGAGTGCGGCTGGGGAAGAAGGGGAACTTCCCATGTGCGATCATCTTGAGGCCCATGTCCACGTCGCCGAAAATGTTCAAGGTGCGCAGTTTCATCTCGGCGATCATGCCCGCCTCGTAGGCCCGGCCCCAGAGCTTGATCTCCCGCATGAAGGCCTGGTTGAAAATCTCGACCTGGGGGATGGGGGGTTTGATGCCCCGGTCCTTGGCCTCCCGGGTGAGGAATTCCATGATGGCGGTGATGTCCAGTCCCTGGGGGCAGCGGGTGGCGCAGGCCTGGCAGGAGGCGCAGAGCCAGGGAGTCTCCGACTCCAGGGCGATGTCTTCCTGGCCGAACTGCAAGGAGCGCATGATCTGGTTGGGCTGCCAATCGAAGAACTCGGAGACGGGGCATCCGGCGGTGCATTTCACGCACTGGTAACAGAGGTAGACGTTCTCCCCCAACTCCTGCTCGATGCGGCGGGCCAACTCCCCTTTAATTTCAGTGATCTGTAGGTCCTGATCTTTGTTATCAGCCATGAATGGGTTCCTAGTTGGCGTCGAAGACCGGGCGGGGCAGCAGTCCGGCGCCTTCGACGATAGGCTCAACGGCCTCTTCCCACTCGATAGCCATGATATGCACCCCAGCCACGCCTTCGATCTGGCGCAGTTCTTTGATGAGGTCAATGCAGATCTGGATGCCTTCTTCTTTCCAGGCTTTGGAGCGCGCTCTCTTGTCCTCTTTAGTGAGTTCGTCCTTCTTCTTCCCCGCCCAGGGGGATCCGGCCTGGGTCATGCGGTCGATGATCTCGTCGGGGACCAGGATGCCGGGGACGTTTTTCTTCATGTAGCGGCCCATGCCGGGGCTTTTCAGAGGGCCGACCCCGGCCAGGATGTAGGTCTGCTCGTGGAGGCCGAGTTCGCGCACTTTCTCCATATATTTGGCGAAGGCTTCCACGTCGTAGACCAGTTGGGTCTGGATGAAGTCGGCTCCGGCCTTGACCTTCTTGCCCAGACGGTAGGGGCGGAAGTCAATCGGGTCGGCGAAGGGGGCGGCGGCGGCCCCGACGAAGAAGCGGGGTTCGGGGCCTTTGAACTCGTCGCCGGATTCGAAAACCCGGTCGTCGCGCATGGAGGCAACGTTGCGGACCAATTGGATCGAGTCCATATCGAAGACGTTCTTGGCGGTGGGATGGTTGCCAAACTGCTGGTGGTCTCCGGTCAGGCAGAGCAGGTTGCGCATGCCCAGGGCGTACGCGCCCAGGAGGTCGCTCTGGATGGCCAGGCGGTTGCGGTCCCGGCAGGTCATCTGAATGACCGGCTCCAGGCCCTCCTGCACCACTATGGTCCCCGCGCCGATGCTGGACATGCGGATGATGGCGGTCTGGTTATCGGTGATGTTGACGGCGTCACAGTAGCCCTTCAAGAGGGAAGCTTTGTGGCGGATCTCATCGCCGTCGGCGCTCTGGGGAGGGCCAAGCTCGCCGGTGACGGCGAAATGCCCAGCTTTCAGGACGCGCTCCAGGTTGGAGCCAGATAAATACCCGTTATTGGTTTGTTCGGTCATGGTTTATTCCTCTTTCTCGGCGGCCAGCCGCAGGTCTTCGCGGATGATCCTGCGGGGCCCGCCATCGCGGGAGGTTTGCCAGTTCTTGGGGGGCTGCAATTCCATGAGGAGTTCCAGCTTTCCTTTGCTGTTGAGGTTATCGTAGATCAACTGCCAGGCGCAGGGGACCTCGGGGTCAATCTCGCAGTGGCCGTCTTCGGAGCCGCCGCAAGGCCCGTTGAGCAGGGACTTGGAGCAGCGGGCGATGGGGCAGATGCCGCCGGTCAGGCCCAGGACGCAGTCGCCGCAAGCGGCGCAGCGTTCTTCCCAGACGCCTTGTTCGGTGGGCATGCCCAGGAAGGAGGTGTTCAGTCCAGGGACCACCCAGTTATTAGGGAAGCGCTCGGCCATGGCTTGCACGCCGATGCCGCAGCCCAGGGAGAGGACCACTTCCACCTCCCCGACCTGTTCGGCGATCTGGTCGAGGTACTCCCATTCGCATTGGCGTTGGACGGTCAGGTCGGTGATGTTCTTGTCCTGGCCGCCAATCTTGGCGCTCATGCGCAGGGAGGTGGAGACCATCTCGGCCTCCCGCGCGCCGCCGGCAAAACAGACGGTCACACAGGTGCCGCACCCCACGACCAGCGCTGTTTCAGCGTCGCCGATCAGGGTTTTGATTTCATCCAGGGATTTCTGTTCTGCAACGATCATAGATTCTTCTCCTGGGAAGCAGCCGAAGCGGGGGCGGGTTGTTTCAGGGGACTAGGCCCTAGCTCGGCGATTCTTTCAGACATCTCTTTGGTTCGAGTCACGAATTCCCCGGCCATGGCGGCGGACATGTTGAACATCTCCACGCGTTCCGGCTCCAGGCCGATCTGGGAAATTATCTCTTTGATGCGCCCTATGCGGCGCTTGGCGTTGGTATTACCTTCCAGGTAATGGCAGTCGCCTTGCAGTCAACCCGCGACCATCACGCCGTCGGCGCCGTCCTCGAAGGCGTGCAAGACCATGAGCGGGTCGAGCTTGCCGGTGCAGGGCAGTTGGACGACCTTGATGGAGGGCGGGTACTGCATGCGCAGCCCTCCGGCCAGGTCGGCAGCGGCGTAGGCGCAGTGTTCGCAGCAATAGGCGATGATGTCTACGGGGGTGTTTTCTTCAGTCATTAGTCCTTCCGATTTCGTATTTAATTTCTCAGTCGAAGCGCAGCAGGGTGCGCTCTTTACTAGGACGGCAGGGCGCAGCAGCGCTGCGCCCCTACTATTCTAAAATCTTAATGTCGTCCAGGATGATGAAGCCGGGGTCGGGCTGCAAAAGAGCGCTGACTTTGGCGATCATCTGGTCGTTGGTGTAGTGCATGAGTTGGATGGCCTGGGCGGGGCATTCGGCGGCGCAGGAGCCGCACCCCTGGCAGATGGCGGCCTCGATGTGGGCGGCGCCCATGATGCTGCCTATTCCGGTGAGGTTGGGTTTGATGATGGGGACGTTGAAGGGGCAGATGCGGACGCAGGTCAGGCAGCCGGTGCACATGGCTTCGTCCACCACGGCCACGCGGCCCCCGGCGGTCAGAGTCTCGCGGCTGAGCACCCGAGCGGCGCGGGAGGCGGCGGCCTGGGCCTGGATCATGCTCTCATCGATCAGCTTGGGATAGTGGGCCATCCCGGCCATGAAGACGCCGTCGGTGGCGAAATCCACCGGGCGCAGCTTGACGTGGGCTTCCAGGAAGAAGCCGTCGGCGTCAATGGAGGTCTTGAAGACGCCGGATAGCTCTTTCACGTTATCGTTGGGGACCACGGGCATAGAGAGCACCACCAGGTCGGGCTGCAAGGCCAGGGTGCGCTTGAGCATCGGCTCCCAGGCTTGGACGGTCACACCATCCTCACCAACGGAAACTTCGGGGCGATGGTCGTCATCGTAGCGGACGAAGAGGACGCCTTGCTCGCGGGCGGTGGTGTAGAGGCGTTCGTTGAAGCCATAGCTGCGGATGTCCCGGTAGAGGACGGTGACTTGGGCGTCCGGTTTGGCGGCTTTAAGGGCCAGGGCGTTCTTGATGGCGACGGTGCAGCAGATTCGGCTGCAGAATTTCTCGCCGGGGCCGACGCACTGCACCATGACGACTGAATCGGGGAGGTCGTCTCCTTCATGGAGGCGGGCTTCAAATTCCTGTTGGGTGAGGATGCGGGGGTCGGTCCCATAGGCGTATTCGGGGCCGCGGTATTCTTGGGCGCCAGTCGCTAATATGGTCGCGCCGTGCTCGATCTCGCGGCGGCGGCCGTCGGGATGTTGGATGGCGCTGGTGAAGTTGCCCATGAAGCCGGAGGAGGACACCACCTGGCTCTCCATGTGGAGGGTGATGGCGTCGCTGGCGTCCACCTGCTCGGTCAACTGTTTCAACACCTGCTGGGGGTCTTTCCCGTGGCTGGAGATGAAGACATTGCGCAGATTGCCGCCAAGTTGGGCTTCCTTTTCCACCAGGTGGACGGGGAAACCTTGCTCGGCCAGGGAGAGGGCGGCGGTCATCCCAGCCACGCCGCCGCCAACCACCAGGGCGGAACGCTGGACAGGGAGTTCGAAGGTGTGCTGGGCTTCCAGCAGCGCAGCCCGGGCCACCCCCATGCGCACCAGGCCTTTGGCCTTGGCGGTGGCGGTGTCCCAGTCGTTGGAATGCACCCAGGAACACTGGTTGCGGATGTTGACCATCTCGAACAGATAGGGGTTCAATCCGGCTTCGCGAATGCTGTCCTGGAAGAGGGGTTGGTGGGTGAGGGGGGTGCAGCTTGCGACGATGACCCGGTTGAGGCGGTGGGCGATCACCTGCTCGGTGATGTGGCCGATGCTGTCCTGGGAGCAGGTATAGATGGTGGATTCACTGTGGACGACGTAGGGCAAACCGCGGGCGTATTGGGCCACTTCGGGCACGTCCAGGAAGCCGCCGATGTTGGAGCCGCAATGGCAGACGAAGACTCCGATGCGGGGTTCTTCGGCGCTCACGTCTTTCTCCTCCGGGTAC